>CAZKVP010000099.1:3524-8560 GCA_964556215.1 uncultured Phycisphaeraceae bacterium | reverse complement strand
GTTGACGACGAGGTTGTTCAGCACCGGGTTCTCGCGCTTGGTCGTGGCGATGTTATCGAGGAAGTTCTCGAATCCGGGGTAACGCTCTTTCCACGGCGACTTGTCGAAGCCGACCGCGTGCAGGCGTGTGTAGAAGATGCCGCCCGGCTTTCCGTCCTTCACGTACTCCGCCCGATTGTAGGGATCCTGGAGGTAGTGGCTGTCGACGATGATGTTGTTTTTGACCGTGACATCGGTGCCGAGGATGAAGGCGCTCGTGGATCCGGCGCGCCGGAAGATGTTGCCGAAAACCAGCGTGTCGTTGCCGGCGCAATCGTCGAAGTGCAGGGCGACCGTGCCGTGCGCGGTGGGCGTATGTTTTTCCCACGCGCCGATCTGGTTGAAATAATTATGCCGCAGGACGGTGCCGCGTTCGGAGGGGTCGCGGCCCATGTAAAACGCGCCCATCTCGTCGGCCTCCCTCATGACATCGTGCACATGGTTGTATTCGATGATGTGTTCATTGCCATGCAGCAGGATCGCGACGGCCGGGCAGTCGTGAATGTCGCAGTGCGTGATGCGGTTGCCGACGCCGTCGATGTTCACGGCGCCCTTGTAGGTGCGATCCCAGCGGTTGAAGTCGTGGATTTCACAGTTCTCGATGAAATTGCCGGCGGGGGTGAGCGAGAGGCGGTCGCCGCCGCCGAGCGAAATCGCACCGGAGCCGATGTTGTAAATCGTGCAGTTCACGATGCCGTGCCCTGTGCCGGCCTCGCGGTTGAAGGCGGTGTATTTGTAGAGGTATGGATACAACGAGCCGACAAGGCGCGAGGCGGGCCGGCCTTGGACATCGACCCGGTATTCGAAACCCGGGTCGGCGATCACGCCCTTGCCGATGCTGACGGCGACCGAGCCGAGGTTGCGTATCGTGGCATTTTGGATACGGCAGTTCGCGCCGCGCTCGATGTATACGCCCATGCCGCGCGCGTTTTCAAAGTCCACGCCGTCGAACACCACGCCCTTCGCTCCCTCCAGGGCCACGAGAGGTTCGGCCAACACCGTGACCTCCACCTTGGACTTGGCCGCTTCGAACCCCGCGGGCGGCAGGAAGTAGGCTTTGCCCGATTTTTTGTCGGCGACGAATTCGCCCGGGACATCGATCTCCTCCAGGAGGTTGAGCGCCGTCCAGCGGTTCCATGCATCCCCCGACTTGAAGCCGTACAGGTGCGGGTGCACGGTGGTGAGCGTCTTTTTCTCCAGGTCGAAGGACTTCACCTTCACGGTGTTGTCGGCGTAACCGTTCATGAAAAGTCCGGTGATCCACACATCCTCGGACTGCGTCCAGCGCGCCGGGCGATCGGTCTTGAATGCAAAGGTTCCGCCGCGGTTGCCCTTGTCGCCGTTGCGCGGGATGGATCCCTTGTCCAAGACCTTGCCCATGGGCTCGCCGGGCAGTCCGGCGTTCGGCCAACGCGCGACATCGAGCGCCCGATCATTCACGATCAGTTCCAACGGCGCGACTGTGTACGGGCGGCCGAAACCACGCGGGCCGATGTCGCCGAAATCGGTCACGCCGAGGGCGCGCAGATCGATTTCCAGAACCTTGCCGCGCACTTCAGGGAGCAGGCGCGCAAGCGTCGCCGCGTCGGAGACGACCTTGATCGCGGCGTTCGGGATGGCGACGGAGCCGACGATGTGGGCGCCCTTGCCGGTGAAGACCGTGCCCGAGTCGCGCGCATCGAGTTCAAAAGTCTTCGTGCGGCGGTACGCACCGGGGGCGAGGACGACCTTGGAGTTCTTTTCCGCCCGCGCGGCGTCGCGGCCTTTTTCAATCGTGGCGAAAGGCTTTTGTGCCGTGCCCGGATTGGCGTCGTCGCCGGCGGGCGAGACATGGAATTCACCGGCGTGCGCCAAGGGGGTGAGGGCGAGGGAGAGGAGCAGGGCGGCGGGAAGTCCCTTCATGGTGGGTGTGCGTTTCTGGAAAAAAGATCCGCAACCAAGACGGTTCCCGCCGCCGCCGATTACGGCCGACGATGCACCCAAATGTTGAAAGGATGGCCAAAATGTTGCAATCCATGGCCGTTGGAAATGCCCGCACCGCTTCCCATCCGCCGCCGGCATCGAGCCGGCGGCGGCTGTTGCGGGTGGGGGCACCCGCGGTCCTGGGATGGCCAGACTCGCCGTTTTCCCTCACCCCCGCAACTTCGCCAACCGCTTCCACTGCGCTTCAAACCCCTGCGGCACCAACCCCAACCCCCTCAGCGCCTGTTCGACCGCTTCCTCCCACGCCGGCACCGGCGCCGGCAACGCCCGGCCCGGCGCACCGGCCGGCAGATACGGCCAACCCTTGGCTTTCTGCACCAGTTGATCAAGCAAGCCAAGGTATTTGCGCAGCGTGAAGCCGAAACCCACGCCGTTGGCCGTGCTGTGCGCGTCGCCCTGCAAGCCGACCACCCACGCCCGCGCGCCTGCCCCGCTTTTTTTTCCAGAAAATGGCCTTGGTATCCGATAAAGAAATTGCCAATCTATTGGCATCTCAACTGCCAACCCATTGGCACATACCCCGCGACCCATGCCCAAACTCCCCGCTTCGACCGGTTCCTCCCCCGCGCCCGAACTCAGCCGGCGCAAGCGCCAGATCATGGAGGCCGTCTACGCCAAGGGCGAAGCCGATGTCCAGGATGTGCTGGGTGCCCTGGCGGATCCGCCGTCCTACTCCGCCGTCCGCACGATGATGAACCTCCTGGCCGAAGAGGGCCACCTCATCTTCAAGAAGGACGGCCGGCGCCATGTCTACAAGCCCGTCCAGCCGCGCAAGGCCGCGGCCTCCACCGCCGCCAGAAGGATGCTGGCGACTTTCTTCGGCGGTTCGGTCACGCAGGCGGTGGCCGGCCTTCTCGGGGCATCCGACCGGGGGCTCTCGAAGGAAGAACACGATGAAATCGCCCGCCTGATCCGCGATGCGCGCAAGAAAGGGGACCAATGAACCCGATCCTCCCCGGTGCCGCCCTCTGGTTCGCCGACCATCCTTTCGCCTTGGGGCTGGCCAAGGGCGCGCTGCTGCTCGTCCTGGCCGCCCTGCTGTCCGCGGCCTTGGCCAAGAGCCGCCTGTCCGCCGCGGCGCGCCACGCGGTGCTGGCCTGCGGCCTGGTTTGCGCACTGCTGGTTCCCTGCCTTTCCTTCGCCCCGGCGGCGCTTTCATTCCGCTGGCAGGTTCCGGCGCTGGCCGAGGCGGAAACCGCCGCGCCATCGCCCGCAGCCTTTGAAGCGGCGGCGCCCCCGAACCCATCGGCCGCGTCCGCCGCCCTGCCGGCCCCCGCGCACCGGGCGCAGGCGGGGTGGGCGGCGGTGTTGGGCCGCGTTCCCGCCGCCCTTTGGCTCGCGATCGTCTGGGCCTTGGGGGCCCTGGCCGTCGCCGGCATCATCCTAGTCGGCCACTTGCGCCTCCGCCTGTCCGCCCGCCGGATGAAGCCGGTGCAAGACGCACGCCTGCTGTGCTTCTTCGCGGCGGAGTGCGCGCGCCAGAAGGTTCGGGCATCCCTGTGGATGGCCGGCGACGCGACCCTTGCGCCTGCGGCTTTCGGCGCCTTTGCATCAGCGCGCGTCGTCCTGCCCGCTGCGGCAGAGGCGTGGTCCGACGCCGACCTCTGCGCCGTGCTGGCGCACGAACTGGCGCATGTGGCGCGGCACGACTGGCCCATGAAACTGTTGGCGCAGGCCCTGGTGACGCTGTACTGGTTCCATCCATGCGCCTGGTGGCTGGCCCGGCGCATGGAGGAGGAGGCCGAGTGCGCCTGCGACGACCGCGTGGTCGCGGGCGGGGCCGCCTTGTGCGATTACGCCGACTGCATGTTCCATCTCGCGCAGACGATCTCTGCATCCCCGTCTCCGGCTTGGACCCGTGCGTCCGAGCCGTTCCATTCCTTCCTTCCGAAAAGAATCGCCATGCTGTTGGAACCGTCCCGCAACCGTCGTCCGCTGTGTTTGTCTTCCGTGTGTTTGGGTGCCGCGCTGCTGGCGCCCGCAGTCCTGTTTTTCGGGGCCGTTTCCTGCACCGCGCCGGCGCAGAAGCCGGAGGCCGCCGTCTGTCCAAGGGAGTTTGCGGGGGCCCTGCTGCGTCCCGTGCTCCGGGCGGACGGGCACGAGGCGGTCACCTTCACCAACTTGCCGGATTCCGATGGCGACGGCACCCATCGCGTGGCGTATTTGTGCAAGGATGGCAAGGCCGTGTGCTCGTTTCCGTATACGGTCGCCGATTCGTTCAGCCCCGACGGGCGCTACCTGCTGCTCCAGGAGGTCTCGGAGGATGACGATGTCCAGTGGTTCCTGTGGGATGTGCGGCAATCGTGCGTGTCGGAAAGAATCGGCGGCCGCTGGGTCGAAAAGGCCGCATGGAACCAGGATTCAAAAATCCTCCGGTTCACGGCGAACAAGAATCTGGGGGAGGATTCCGACTGCACGCCGGAAAAACTCCAGTGGCGGGAAATGAAGCCGGGGGCGGAGGCCACGGATCCGCTCGTGGAAGTGCGGGATCCCGGGCAGGGCGAAACCCTGAAGTACGGGAAGTGAAAGAAGCCGCCAAGGTGGGAAAAACACGGGCATCCCCCGTGTTTTTTCATGATCTCAGCGGGCCTGCAGGCCCGCGTTCCCGGGCGTTGCCTCGGACTTGATCCGGTAACGCAGGAACAGGAAATCAGCCGGCTTCTCGAGGTGGAAGACCGCGGCGCCATCCTGGTCCACCGGCAGCGCATACGTCTTGCCCGAACGCAGATCGTCGATCTCCACGCTCTTGCCCTTGGCTTCGGCCATGAAGCGCAATTTCATGCGGTGGTCGGCGTCTTGGTTCTTCAATTCGCGGAACAGCAGCAGGTAGCCGCCCTTGGCCTCTGCGTCATCAATGGATTGGAAGCCGGTCCACGCCGCGTTGTTGGGGCAGTCGCCCACCGGGAACGAATAGCCGCAGAAGATTTTCTCCTGGTGCTTCTTGTAGATCGCCAGGGTGCTGATGAACTCCGCCTTGGCCTCGGGGGACATCATGTCCGGCATCGCCCAGATCT
>CAZKVP010000099.1:0-3424 GCA_964556215.1 uncultured Phycisphaeraceae bacterium | reverse complement strand
CTGATGAACTCCGCCTTGGCCTCGGGGGACATCATGTCCGGCATCGCCCAGATCTGGGGCGTGCCCATGAGGGTCATCGCCAGGCAATAGCCGATGCCGTGGCGCGCGGTGTCGGACTTGCCGGTGGTGAAGACTTCCGGGCAGGTTTTCTTGAAGTCCCTCAATTGCCCGCCATTCAGTTGTTTGACCAACTCCGGACGGACCAGCTCCGGGTTGTTCATCGAGATCTCGAACTTGTTCAGGTTCTGGCAAGAAGCGATCGCCCAGTATTCCCGCAGGTAATTCGCCGGGATGTAGGTGAAGGTGGAGCAGTTCCACGCATGCATGGCAGCGAATTCACGGTTCCAGTAGTAGCCGTAGGGAATGGACTGGTCGGTGATGTCCCAGGTGATCCGGCAACGGTGGTCGCCGGACTTGACGAAGGCGCGGGCCTTTTCGCGCGTGGCGCGGATCTTGGGGTAGGTGTCGAGCACGGCGAAATCGAGCTTGAACGCCGTCAGGCCGAGCTGATCCCGGTTCCAGATCAGATCCTTCAAGGGGATGGGAATGGACATCCCCCACAAGGCCAAGGAAACATCTTTGGCTTTGGCCGCCTTGGCCACCGGCGCCCACCCATTCGGCAGTGCGCGCGGCTTGGGACGCCATTGGCCGTTCTGGGGCTCCATGACATGGGGGTGTTCGGTCTGCCAGCCGTCGTCGATGAGCAGCATGTCGATGCCGGTTTCGGCGCAGCCGTCGATCATCTTGAGGATCATCGGTTCGGTGGCGTAGGAGCGCCCGTGGGCGTCGTCGGGCATGTAGTCGCCCCAGCCGCACAGGAAACTCTTCATGTCGCGCTCCTTCTTGATCGGGAAGCGCGCGCGGTCGAATTGCTTGAGCGCCAGCTGGCGCTCGTCCTCCCCGCCGGTGTAGGCGATCGTCCACGAGGCCCAGCACCAGTTGAAGTCGGTCGGGGAGAGATCCGCCGGCGTGACTGCCCAGCCGGTGTTCTGCACGCCGCTTGGGTCCAGGAGGAATTGGCCCGTGTTGGTGCCGACGCCGTTCTTGGTGCCGTTGCGGATGGTGTGATTAGATTCCTTCACCATCATGACGCCGCCGCGCTCATCGGAGAGGCACACGCCATTGGGCCAGGTGACGGCGCCATCCGCCGGCAAGGCTTCGTGCATGACGATCGAGGCTCCGGCGACTCGCCCGCGGGTGCTGGCGTTGCTGTAGATGCCCCAGCCCTGCCGGGTCAGTTTTTCGGGATTGATCGGCAATTGGTCCACGCGGGCGAGCAGGTCCTGCTTCGCCGGGACGGCCTTGCCGGGTTCGCCTTTGACCCACAGCTGGGTCAGCAGGCCGGGGGTGCCGGGAAAAGCGCGGATTTCGTAGCGCAGCGTCAGCTTCTGCGCGGGGTAGGACAGCACGGCGGTGACTTTGAGGCCGCGGGTGGTGAAGCCTTCGTCGTCATCCTGTGCGGCGGTCAGCGACACCAGCTCGCAGGCGGCCGTGTCGGGCAGGATGGCCGGGTTCGACCAGTCGGCGGTGAAGGTCGCGGGAGCGTTCGCCCATTCGCGCGGCGCGCCGCCGGTGTTTTTCACGCCAACGGTGACCAGCCCGTGGGCGGTCGGCTGCCACTTGCGCTCCATGCTGCCGGTGCCCACGATCAACTGGTTGTTGTCAACCCGGGCATAGGCCTGGTCGAACTTCGCCGACAGTGGCGGCAAGGTGGGGGCGTTGGATTGGCTTTGGACCGGAGCGACCTCTTGCGCTTGGACGGTTTGCGCAGCCAAGGGGGGGAGTGCCAGCAAGGCGAGGAGGGTGGCGGTGGCGGGCAGGAGTTTCTTCATGGATATGCGAAATTTTCAGGGAATCAGGCTGGGTGCGCATTTGGACGTCAACATCCCTTCGTCAATTACACCTGCTGGAGGACAATACGTCGATTTTTCCCACCGTTGTAATGGACAAGCTGTTCCTCCGTCCATGGGGGCTACAGGCGGCCTTCCGCAGCCCGTCCATCTAACATGAAATTCATCTCCTCCTGCCTCGCCACCCTTCTGCTTGCCTCCTGCGCCGCAGCCACCGCGACCCGGGGCGCCGCTCCTGCCAAGGTATCCATCGAAACCCCCATGGCTTGGTGGCAGGAAGCCCGCTTTGGCATGTTCATCCACTGGAACCCCTCCAGTGTCAAGGGGCTTGAAATCAGCTGGGATCGTGACGCCATCCGCCCGATGGAGACGGTGGGCCCCCGCGTCCAGCAAAGGCGCGTGGATCCCGTCTATGACAACCTGTCCGCCGAGTTCAACCCGGTCGCCTACAACCCGGCCGAGTGGGTGAAATTGGCCAAGGACGCCGGCATGGGTTACATGGTCTTCACCTCCAAGCACCACGATGGCTTCGCCATGTGGCCGACCAAGGCCCGCACCGACCACAACATCAGCCGCACTCCCTGGAAGAACGGCCAAGGCGATGTGCTGCGCGAATTGGCCGACGCCGCCCACGCCGCCCACATGCGCCTGGGCTGGTACTACTCGCCGCGCGACTGGACCAACCCCGACTATAGCGTGGGCGACAACGCCAAGTACGAATCGTTCATGGAAAAGCAAGTCACCGAGATCCTTTCGAACTACGGCAAGATCGACCTGCTCTGGTGGGACAGCTTCGGCAAGGGCGATTCCGTGAACTACTGGCACGCCCCCAAGTTCAACGACCTGGCCCGCCGCCTGCAGCCGGGCATCCTCATCAATGACCGCTGCAACTACTACCACGAGAAGAACAAGCGCAAGGACCTGCTGGGCGACTTCGACACCCCCGAGCAGGTCGTCGGCAAATACCAGATCGACCGCCCGTGGGAATCCTGCATCACCTTGGTTTCCGACCACTGGTCCTTCCGTCCCGGCGGCCACATGATGAACGCGGAGGCCGTGGAGCGCACGCTGGTCTCATGCGCCACCGGCGACGGCAACCTGCTGCTCAATGTCGGCCCGATGGCCGACGGCCGCATCGAGCCGCGCCAGGCGGAGGTCCTACGCCAGGTCGGCCAATGGTGGGCGAAATACGGCCAGACCATCCGCGGCACCCGCGGTGGGCCGTTCAGGAATGGCGCGTGGGGCGGCGCCACCTTCCGCGGCGACACGGTGTACCTGCACCTGTTGCCCCAAGCGCCGGAAACGCTGCTGTTGCCACCTTTGGGTCTGGAACTGGCGCGCGCCGAAAACCTGACCGGCGGCAAGGCGCAAGTGAAGGAAGAAAACGGCCGCCTGCGGGTGACCTTGCCCAAGGACGGCCGTACCGGCGCCGACACCATTCTCGCCCTGACCTTCAAGAGCGAGGTCAGGTATGTGGCGGGAACGGTGGAATGACCGGCGGTGAAATGATATGTCTTGCCAGTAGTGTCCGGTAGATTTGAATTGATGCGAATATAAGACACAACATGGAAACA
>CAZKVP010000098.1:0-8929 GCA_964556215.1 uncultured Phycisphaeraceae bacterium | reverse complement strand
CACCCCTCCGGGGTGCTGTCTTTTCCAAGTCTTCCGGTGGTGTCGCGGGCTGCGCCCGCTCAACCACCGGCTATAAAGCTGGGCATGCCTCCGGCATGCCGGGCGGGTTGCTCACTTCACTTCTTCGATTTTGTTGGTGTCGATGTTCCAGCGCCAGTTGCGCAGGGGGAGGTCATCATCGGGATGTTTTGGGGGATCGGGGAAAGTCCACTCTGCCGAGAAGCGGATTTCGTGGTCGTTGTGCCAGCGGACATTTTCGGGGTAGTAGCGGTATTCGCCGATTGCGCAGATTGACTTGGCCAACTCATCAGTGTTGTGATTGAGTCGTATGCCATCTTTGATACGGAAAACAGCCAGACTGAAACACCCTTCGGAAGAAGCGGCAATGATCACGGATTGGCGATTCGGCGAGGGAATCACATCATCAATTCCACTGAAGCCCAGAGGGAATATCGTTGGCCACAGGTTGTTGTCATCGTCGACAAAATACAGTTCCTGAGGAATCCACGCCACATGATCGGATGACCGGATTACCAACGCCTTGCATTCTTTTGTCCCCACCGGCACCACCGTCATGTTTTTGAACGGTGCCGCACTCTGGCAGGAGGCAAGCAACAAAAGCAGCACAGGCGCGAGTTGGATGGGTTTCATGGCGTGGAGTGTAGTTTCCGCCTCACTTCATCAAATCCCAAACCCCCGCCGCGCCCAAAATCAAACTGATCACGCCGTTGACCGTGAAAAACGCCATCGGCAGATGTTTCTTCGCATTCAGCGTGACCAGCAGATGCTCCAGTGCCAGCAAGGCGCAAGTGGCGCCGGCGGCCAGCATGAAGAACGATCCCAGCGGCTGCCCCAGCCACACCATCACCATCAGCAATGAGGCCGCGCCCAAGTGCAGCAGGCGGCTGATCCACAGCGCCGGTTTTTCGCCGAGCGAAGCGGGGATGGAGAACACGCCGTGCGCGCGGTCGCTCTCCACATCCTGCAAGGCGTACAGAATGTCGAAGCCGGAAACCCAGCACCAGATCATGCCGGCGAGCAGCCAAGGCGTGGGCGTCGTCAGCGTTTTGGGGTCGAGTGCGATGGCCGCCGCGCAGGGGCTGATGGCCAGGGTGATGCCCAAAAGCAGGTGGCAGGCCCAGGTGAAGCGTTTGGCGTAGGAATAGGCGCCCAAGAGCGCCAACACCGGCAGCGCCAGGGCGGTCGGCCAGAAATTGCGCCACAAAAGAAAGCCGGCGCAGCCGGCGATGAAGCCGCCGGCCGAGAGCATGCCCACCGTGCCCATCATGGCGCGCGAAACGGCGCCGGAGGGCACGGCGCGCGTGGCCGTGCGCGGGTTCTGCGCGTCGATGTCGGCGTCGGCGAAACGGTTGACGCACATCGCCCAAGTGCGGGCGAAGACCATGCAGGCGATGACCAGGAAAAGTTCCAGCCAGGTCGGCCATTTGCTTGCGCCTGAAGTGGCGCCTGCCCGGTGGTGGGTGGCCAAAAAGGCGCCCAGCACGGCAAAGGGCATGGCGAACACCGAGTGCGAGAGTTTGATGTCTTTGGAGATGCGCAGGAGCGGGGTGAGCATGATTATGCGTTCCCCCACCGCTTCACCGCATGCCCGGTTTCTCCCAGCAAATCCATCACCCGCGCACATACGAAGTCCACCAGGTCGTCAATCGTCTTGGGCTCGGTGTAAAAACCGGGATTGGCCGGCGCTACCACGGCGCCAGCCAGGGTCACTTGCTCCATGTTGCGGATGTCAATCAGCGACAGCGGCATTTCGCGGTGCAGCAGAATCAATTTGCGCCGCTCTTTGAGGCAGACCGCCGCCGCCCGGTGCACCAGGTTGTCGCCAAGGCCGTTGGCCACGGCGGCCAAAGTATGGCTGGTGCAGGGGGCGATCACCATGCCGTCGCACAGGAACGAGCCGGAGGCGATCGGGGCGCCGGTGTCTTTGGCATTGTGCGAAGTGATGCGGTCCAACGGCAGGCCGTCGAGCAGGTCGCGGCCGGCCATTTCTTCGGCCAGCAAACGGCGACCGGGCTCGGAGACCACCAGGTGCACTTGCGCCCCGGAAGCGAGCAGCATTTCCAAAAGGCGGCGCGCATACAGCGCGCCGCTGGCGCCGGTGATGGCCAGCACATAGCGTTTTTGGGTGCTCATGCTTGGCCTTTGATCAGGGCTTTGACAGCGGCGGCCAGGGCTTGGTGGAGTTTTTCGTGGTCGGGCAGGATGTCCAGTTTTTCGGCCAGTTCATCCACCCGGGCCGGCGATCCCAGCGGTTCTGCGACGGCCGCCAGCATGGCATCGCCCAAGCGTTCGCTGGTGGCCAGAAATTCCCCTGCCTCTGCCGGCGTCAGGTGGCGTTCCGCTTCGTCGGTCATTTGCTGGCGCCGCCAACGCCGGGCCTCCTGCAACGGCCGCAAAATCCGCAGATAAGTGTCCCAATCCTGGTTTTTGCGCGCCTGCGCCAGCGCCTGCAAACACAGGGTTTCGCAGGTGGTGTAATCCGTTTTGGCCAACGCCAGAGAGGCGTCTTCCATCAGGGTGTCGAGGGTGGACATGGGATTATTTCCGTTTCTTGTATTGCTTGGCGGGGGCCTTGTCTTTTTCTTTTTCTTCCTTGGCTTTGTCGCGGGCGTTGAGCAATTCGCGCTGGCGGTTTTGCTGGCGCTCGTAAAGCGATTCGCCTTGGGCGTCGCGCCACCACTTCACGCGCCGGCCATCCTGGGCCAGGCCGGTGGCGGGCAAATCGTAGGTCGTGCGCAGTGTGCCCCAATCGCCGGCGATGGTTTCGTCCACCAAGTCGGCGGCGTAGGCGCGTTCGATGGCCAAACTGTATTGCTTCTCGGTGTCGAGTTCGCCAAGCAAAATGGCCAGGGCGGCGTTGCCCTGGGGCTCGTTGTCGGCCTGCTCGTTGATCAGGATGCCCAGCGCGCTCACCAGCAATTTTTGGCGCCCGGGGTTGTTTTGCGCCAATTGGTAGACGGCGTCGAGCAGGGGCAGTTCGGGGCCAAGATCCCGGACGGCTTCCAGCAGCGGGCCGAAGGCGGCATCGCCGAATTCCTTGATCACGAAGGGCAGTTCGCTGCCACCTTCGTCGTTGTCGGCCAACAGCTCGATGTACATCTCCAGCAACTCGGCAATGACCTGGCGGGCGCTGGCAGGGTCCTTGAGCTGGCCAAGGGCGCGCCAGGCATGCACGGGGGCGAACACCCAGGCCGGGAAATCGGGCGGAAATTCCTGGTCCAGCCAGTCTTGGGCAATGCTCAACAGGTGGGGCGCATCGTCAGCGGCGAGATTCAGGTCGGCCACGTAATCGCGCGCCGGGGTGTGCTCGTGGCCGCAGCCTTCGCCGCAGGCGTCGGTGTGCCCGTGCTCGAAGGGGTTGCCAAGGGCGCAGAGTTTTTCGTGCAGCGCCTTGAAGCGCTCCATCTGCGCGGGAGTGAGGATGTCGGAGTGGTCGTGGTTGTCGGAAGTGGTCATCGGGGGATCAGGGTTGGCGGGTCAAGGAACCCCGACCGTGAGGGAGGGGACGCTGGCGCGCCATTTTAACAGTTTCTGTCCCCTCCCTCACGGTTGGGGTTCATTTTCAAAGGACTTACAACTCTGACCCGCCAACCTTGTCGGGGATTATCCCCCATAAACCACTTCGCGTACCTGACCCCGGTTGGCTTCGTACCAGGCGATGGTGCGTTTGAGGCCCTCTTCAAGCGCCACTTGCGCCTTCCAGCCCAGCATTTTTTCGGCCCGCGAAGTGTCCAGGCAGCGGCGCGGCTGGCCGTCGGGCTTGCTGGCGTCCCAGCGGATGTCACCTTTGAAGCCGGTCAGGCGGGCGACGGTTTCGACCAGGGTCTTGATCGAAACTTCACTGCCGGTGCCCAGGTTGATCGGCTCGGGGGTGTCCTGTTTTTCGGTCGCCACCAGCAGGCCCTCGGCGGCGTCTTCCACATAAAGGAATTCGCGCGAGGCCGAGCCGGTGCCCCAGCATTCCATGGATTCTTTGCCGGCCAGGCGGGCATCCACGCATTTGCGGATCAGGGCCGGAATCACATGGCTGGAATTCAAATCGAAATTGTCGTGCGGCCCGAACAGGTTGACCGGCACCACCACCGCCGAACTGAGGCCGTATTCGCGCTGGTAGCCGTCGAGCATCACGAACAGGGCCTTTTTGGCCACGCCGTAGGGGGCGTTGGTTTCCTCGGGGTAGCCGTCCCACAGGGTTTCCTCGCGGAAGGGAATGGGCGCAAATTTGGGATAGGCGCACACGGTGCCGGTCTGCACGAACTTGCGCAGGCCGCGCGCCCGGCCCTGCTCGATCAGGTGCATGCCCATGGCCAGGTTGGCGAAGCAGAAGCGGCCGGGATGCTTTTGGTTGGCGCCGATGCCGCCGACCTCGGCCGCCAGATGGATGACCACCTCGGGTTTGCAGGTGTCGTACAGGCGCGCGACATCGGCTTCCTTGGTCAGGTCGAAATCCTTGCGGCGGGGCACGAAAATTTGCGCCTCGGGCACGCCGCGACGCTTGAGGCCGTCGATGACGAATTTGCCGAGGAAGCCGGCGCCGCCGGTGACGCAGATGCGGTGGTTTTTGAGGTCGAGCATGGAATCGCCGAAATGGGACGCCCGCACCCCACGCCAGGGGCCGGAGAACATGGAAAAATCAAAACCGCCGGTGCCCCTGGCGCGGGGTGCGGGCGTCCCATTCTCTTAGATTCCAGCCGACGCGCTGACCTTGTGGCCGGCGTTGCGCAGGGTCTTTTCCTGCGCTGCCAATTCCAGATCATGGTCCACCATCATGACGGCCAATTCCTGGACGCCGACTTTGGGCTGCCAACCGAGTTTGGTTTTGGCCTTGGTCGGGTCGCCAAGCAGTTCGTCCACTTCGGCGGGACGGAAGTAGCGCGGATCCACTTCGACAAAATCCTTGTAATCCAGACCCACATGGGCGAAGGAGAGTTCGCAGAACTTGCGCACCGAGATCATTTCGCCGGTGGCCACCACATAGTCGTCGCCCGCCGGCTGTTGGAGCATGCGCCACATGGCGTCCACATAGTCGCCGGCGAAGCCCCAGTCGCGCAGGGCATCGAGGTTGCCCAGGTAGAGTTTGTCCTGCATGCCCAGTTTGATGCGGCCCACCGCGCGGGTGATTTTGCGGGTGACGAAGGTTTCGCCGCGGCGCGGCGATTCGTGGTTGAACAGGATGCCGCAGGAGGCGTGCAGGCCGTAGGACTCGCGGTAATTGACGGTGATCCAGTGCGAGTAGAGTTTGGCGCAGCCGTAGGGGCTGCGCGGGTAGAAGGGCGTGGTCTCTTTCTGCGGCACTTCCTGCACCTTGCCGAACATCTCGCTGGAAGAGGCCTGGTAGAAACGAATCTGTTTGCCCTTGGCCTGCTGGACATCGCGCACGGCCTCCAGCAACTTGAGGGTGCCAAGCCCGGTGGCGTCGCCGGTGTAGACCGGCGCTTCAAAGGACACTTTCACATGCGATTGGGCCGCCAGGTTGTAGACCTCGTCGGGGGCCAGTTCGCTCATCAGGCGGTGCAGGCCGTTGCCGTCGGTCAGATCGCCGTAGTGCAGGTGCAGTTGCGGACCGGCCACATGGCGGTCGTGGTACAGGTGGTCGATGCGGCCGGTGTTGAAGGAGGCGGCGCGGCGGATGATGCCGTGGACTTCATAGCCTTTGGCCAGCAGTTGTTCAGCGAGGTAGGAGCCGTCTTGGCCGGTGATGCCGGTGAGCAGGGCTTTTTTGGCAGGGTGGGTCATTGTGGAAAAGGTAAGGTGAAAAGAGGGCGGAGGCGGTATTATGGCGCAGTCCCCCATATTATTGCCAGATAATTTCTAATTATTCCTAATAAAAACACCATGCGCCATGCCCTGATTCTTGCCGGTGGATCCGGTACCCGCCTTTGGCCCTATTCGACGGCCGCCCGCCCCAAGCAGTTGGTGCCGTTGTTCGGTGGGCACAGCCTGTTGCAACTGGCATTTGCCCGGGCGCGGGTCACCCTGTCGCCGGAGCAAATCTGGCTGGTGGCCAATGCCGATTTGTTGCAGGCTGCCCGCGCGCAAATCCCGGAATTATTGCCCACGCGCTGCATCATTGAGCCTTCCGCCCGCAACACCTTGCCGGCGGTGGGGCTGGCGGTGGCCACCATCGGTGCGATGGACCCGGAGGCTGCGGTGGCGGTGCTGCCCTCCGATCATTTGATCGAGCCGGCGGCGGATTTTGCCAAGGCCTTGACGCAAGCCTTTGAGCGGGTGGAAGCGGATGGGCAAACCGTCCTCACCTTCGGGGTGCGGCCCACCTGCGCCAATACCGGCTACGGCTACTTGGAATTGGCCGGCAAGCCCGATGCCCTTGGCGCGTTGGCGGTGGCGCAATTCAAGGAAAAGCCCGAGCAGGCGTTGGCGGAATCTTTTTTGGCCGCCGGGCCGGAGCGTTATCTGTGGAACGCCGGCATGTTCATCTGGAAGGCGGCCACTTTTCTGGCGGCGATGGACCGTTTTTCACCCCGCCATGGCGCCGTGCTGCGGGCAATGGGGCGGGCGGGCCGGGCCGATGCCGCCAAGTGGGACGCCTTGGAGAAAATCAGCGTGGATGTGGGCGTGATGGAGCCGCTTTCGCGTGATGGCGGCTTTAAGCTGGCGGCCTTGCCGTTGCCTGCGCATTGGATGGATGTGGGTTCCTGGCCCTCCTATGCCGAGGCGTTGCCGCGCACACCCGAGGGCAACGCGGTACAGGCCAATCAGGCGGTGTTGATGGGCAGCCGGGGCTGTTTGGTGGCCTCTTCGGATCCGACCCATTTGATCGCAGTGTTGGGGTGCGAGGATTTGATGGTGGTGCACACCCCGCAAGCCACCTTGGTGTGCCCGGCCTCGCGCGCGCAGGAGATGCGCGAATTGCACGGCGCAGTGGTCAAAGCGGCGCCGCATTTGGGATGACCGAGCAAGGGGCCAAGCAGGACGCCAAGCAGGGGGCATTCACAATTTCATCGGACGGCGCTACCATGTCCGGCTTATGGCCTACGAACGCCCCTTGATCCAGCAGTTGCACGCCTACACCCCCGGGGAACAGCCCGGGGACTTGGAGCGCGTGGTCAAACTCAACACCAATGAAAATCCCTATGCCCCGGCGCCCACGGTGCTGGAGGCGATCGCCAAGGTGGGGCCGGACGCCCTGCGCCGTTATCCATCGCCGTCGGCGGCCGGTTTCCGCGCTGCGGCGGCCAAACTGCACGGGGTGGGGGCCGATCAGGTGATTGCCACCAACGGCGGCGATGAATTGCTGCGCATGCTGATCCAAGTGTTCGTGGATCCGGGCCAGGCGGTCGGATTGTCCGAGCCGACCTACACCCTGTATGCGGTGCTGGCCGCCGCCCACGGGGCCTCGGTGGCGAAGGTGGAGCGCGGCGAAACGTTTGAAGTGCCGCAGGACATCGCCGAAAAGTGGAATGCCGCCGGCTGTCGGCTGGCGTTCATCGTCAACCCGCACGCACCCACCGGCCGCTTCGAATCCCCGGATTTTCTGGCCAAAATCGCCGGCGCTTTCAAGGGCGTGCTGGTGGTGGACGAAGCTTATGTGGATTTTGCTCCCGATTCCTGCCTGTCGCTGGTGACCGGGCCGCAGCCCCTGCCCAATGTGGTGCTGCTGCGCAGCATGAGCAAGGGCTACGGGCTGGCGGGGTTGCGCTTCGGCTACGGATTGGGCGCGCCCAAACTGATCGCCGCCCTGCACAAAGTGCGCGATTCCTACAACTGCGACACACTGTCGCAGGCCGCCGCCACGGCGGCCCTCGAAGCCCAGGCTTACTACCGTCCCCTGTGGGAAAAGGTCAAGGTGGAGCGCACCCGCCTGGCCGCCCAGCTGCGCCGGCGCGGCTGGGAAGTGCCGGAGAGCAGCACCAATTTCCTGCTGGGCAAACCGCCGGTAAACGGCAATTTCTCGGCGCTTGAAATCTACGGCGCGCTCAAAACCCGCGGTATCCTGGTGCGCTATTTCGGCTATCCGCGCCTCAATGACAAATTGCGCGTCACGGTGGGCACCCCCCAGCAGGGGGACCAGTTGCTTTCCGAATTGGACGACATCGTGTCGGGCAACACGGGCGCATTCCAACCGTTCCCTTCCGAGCACACCGACTCCAAAGGGGGCATTCCGATGTCCCCCGACCTGCATCCGCCCAAACTCCCCTGATCCGATTTTCAAGGATTTTTCCATGGCCCGCTCCGCTTCCATCCGCCGCAAGACCCACGAAACCGACATCGCCCTGGACCTCAACCTCGACGGCGGCGCCTACGAGAACAAGTCCGGCGTCGGCTTCTTCGACCACATGCTGGATCACATCGGCCGGCACGGCAAGCTTGGGCTCAAGGTCGCCTGCAAGGGCGACACCCAAGTGGACGACCATCACAGCGTCGAAGACATCGGCATTGCGCTGGGCCTGGCCCTGAAAGATGCGCTGGGCGACAAGCGCGGCATCGAACGCTACGGCTTTGCCGCCGTGCCGATGGATGAAACCCTGGCCAGGGTCGCATTGGACCTGTCGGGCCGGCCGGCACTGGTGTTCCGCGTGGCGCCCGAATCTTTCAGCAAATACGCGGTGCCCATCGGCACTTTTGACGTGCAGTTGGTGCAGGAATTTTTCAACGCCGTGGCCAACAATGCCGGCATGAACCTGCACATCGAGGTGCCCTGGGGCGACAACAACCACCACATTGCCGAAGGCATTTTCAAGGCCTTTGGCCGCGCCCTGCGCGAGGCGGTCAAGGTGACGGGGACGGAGATTCCCAGCACCAAGGGCAGCATTTGAGGGGAGATATTTGTGCAATGACCATGAGCCCCGGGCGCAAGTTCAGGGTTTTTTGCGAAGGCACATCGGTGATCCCCTGATACGAATTACTAAAGTTTTGTTCGTAATATGACGATAGCCTGATATGGGAC
>CAZKVP010000097.1:0-8978 GCA_964556215.1 uncultured Phycisphaeraceae bacterium | reverse complement strand
GCGCGCAGGGCGCCTTGGGCGACTTCGCGGCCCACCGTGCGCAGGGGCAAAATGGCGGGCAGGCCGGTGGCGAAGATGGCGGATTTGACCGAGTCGATGTTGTCGAAACGGTGCTCGATCAACGGGTCATCGCAGCCATGCTGCTTCAAATGACGCTCGATGCGCCGGCCGATGGGCAAATTGAGGTCGAAGCCGAGCATGGCGACCTCCACCAAATCGGCGGCGCGCACGCCGCCGGCGGCGCCCATCGCCAGGGCGTGGGCGGTGGAGGCCGGCTGTGGCGGCGACACCAAGCCCATCGGTTCTTCGCGCAAGGGCAAAATGCGCAGGGCCGGCGAGCGCTCGGGGTAGGAGACGATGCCGAAGTCGGCGCGCCCTTCGATCACCGCGCGGTGGGTGGCGTCGGGCTTTTGGTAGTCCACGGTGATGGTCACGCCGGGATGGGTCTTTTCAAAGGCTTCGATCAGGCCGGTCAGCAATTCCATGCCGGCCGAATAAATCGCCGCCACCTGCACTTCGCCACGCACTTGCAGACGCAAGGGGCGGGGCTCGGCGGCTGAACCGCGTTCAGCGATCAAGGCTTTGGCTTGCGCTTCGGCATTATCCAAGGCCGCCAACGCCTCCTGCACGCCGGCCAAATACACCCGGCCGGCCGGGGTCAATCCCAAGGGCCGCACCGAGCGATCCAACAGCGCGAAGCCCAAATCTTTTTCCAAATGCGCCATGCGCTGCGAGGCCGCCGATTGGGTGATGCCGTGGCGCACCGCAGCCTGCGAAAGGCTGCGCAGGCGTGCAATATCGGCGTAGAGGCGAAGGGCGTCCATGGGGGCGGAGAGTATAAGTTGGAGTAAACTGACGTGTCAAGTAGATTATAAAAACTAATAATAAGGATGGAAATGGAAGGTCGTGGGGATAACCCCTTGAAAACACCCCTTGCGGGTGGACCCAAGTCCGCCCGCAGGGGGTGTTTTCAAGGGGTTTAGGCGCGTCCTTGGCGAGTTGTTTATGGCCTTACAAAATCAACCTTGCCATGATCCGGAATCAATCCGGCCTTGACGCCTTCTTCCAGCAACTTGGCCACGGCACGTTCGCCCAGGTCGCCAAAGTCCAGAGTCCAGTCGTTCACATACATGCCCACGAACTTGTCGGCCAGTTTTTTGTCCAAACCGCGGCCCCACAGACCGGCAAAGGCCAAGGCTTGGTCGCGGTGTTTCAAGGCATGGCGGATGGAGGCGAGCAAAATGCCGCAGATTTTTTTGGATTCCCCAAGGCCCAGGTCGCGACGGATGGCGTTGCCGCCCAAGGGCAGCGGCAGGTTGTGGACTTCCTTCCACCAGGCGCCCAAATCTTCCATCAGGGCCAGGCCGTCATTGGCAAAAGTCAATTGGCCTTCGTGGATGATGACGCCGGCGACATATTCGCCACTGGCGACCTTGGCGGGAATCTGGTCAAACATCACGGTTTCGGCCACGATGTCGTCCGCACTCATGTCGAATTCCTGCAGCCAAAGCTGAAAGGCCAGCCAAGCCGTGGTGCGCAGGCCCGGGATGGCGACTTTTTTGCCTTTGAGGAATTGAGGCGCAAATTTGCGGCCGGCTTTGCACACCACCATCGGGCCGTAGCCGTCGCCCATCGAGGCGCCGCACGAAGTCAGCGCGTATTTGTCGGCCACAAAGGCGTATTGGTGGATGGACAGCGCCGTGATCTCAAGGTCGGCCTTTTTGGTGCGCTCGTTGAGGGACTGGATGTCTTCAAGCACATGCACGAAGGCGTAATCACCGGTGTCGATCTGCGGTTTGTGGTGTTTGCCGTCGGGGCCCTTGAAGTCCGCCAAGGGCCACCACATGAAGGCGTCATCGGGGTCGGGCGAATGGCCCAGACGGAGCGTGGTGGGATGGTTGTTCATGGGCGGATTGTATTACGCATTGACCACGAACCGCCGCGCCAGCAGATAAACCGCCCGCAGGATGGTGGGATCCATGGCCAGGCGCCCGTGCAGTGTTTCCTGCTGCGCGCGCACCAGGTTTTCGCATTCCTCCGGGCGGTCGTGCCAATGCTTGAGCCGGGCGGACAATTGCTCGACATTGCCAAAGGAAATCTCCGGCAATTGGGGGATCGGCTGCATCTGGTTGTCCAGGACGCCGCTTCGGGCGCAGGAGCGGATCAGGGTCAGCGGGTCGGGCGCATCCTTGGGCAGGGTCTTGGACATGGCTTGGGCCAACGTTTGGAGGGTGGCCGCCAGCTGTTCATCCTTGAGGGCGCCCACAATGGCGGTGGCCTCGCGCATGTTTTTGGCGTTGGGCGTGTGCTTGACCATGAAGGCGGCCAAGTCCGGCAGCGCTTGGTTGAGCGGATGGTCGCGGATCAGGACGAAGGCGCCCTCGGCCACCAGGGTCAGCAGATCCGCATTGAGGCAGAACCCCGGGTGGGTGTGCAGGCAGGCGGTGGCGCCCTGGATGATGCCCGCGCGGCTGCCTTTGGCCTTGGCCATATCCTGGTGGAAGGCCGCCAGATGGGCGTGGGTGTCCCAGCGGGCGCCGCAGAGTTTGAGTTCGCCGTCCACCGCTTTGCAGGCTTTGGCGGCCCAGTGCGCCGTGTGCAGGGTGTAGAGGGCCTCGTTGACGGGCCAGAGTTTGTCCAGCCCCTCGCGGCGGGCGCTGTCCGAGCAGTTGCTGCCCGCGCAGCGCTCGATCAGGGCTTCCATCTGCCCCAGGGTGGACAGGCAGCGCCCTTTGTCATAGTGCTCCATCAGGGCATGGCCCACCCGCTCGGTCAGGTGGGTGCTGGCGCTGCCCTGGCAGGTTTCAATGGCCTGGCGCAGCAGTTTGATGGGGGCCGCCGGCGCGTCGCCCAGCAGGACCAGGCGCGGCGCTTTGGTGCGGCGGGCCGTGGGCAGCGTGATTTGCGCCATGATGCCCGGCGAAACGATGGCCCGGTCGCCCACCTTGAGGTGGGCCGGGGACAGCGGCTCGGCCAGCGTGACGCGCACGGAGGCTTCCTGTCCGGTGACGTCGTCGGGCACCGCGCCAAAATGCAGGATGGGGGTGTTGGGTTCCAGGGTGTCGGGCAAATCGGTCAGCGGCTGGTGCACGCACACGATCAGGTTGGGGTCGAAGCCCTCCAGCCGGTCCTGGATGACCTGGGGGCTCAGGCGTTGGCGCTCGTTGTTTTCGATGACGGCCGCCACCCGCCAGCCCAGGCCGGCCAGGCTGCGGGCGATTTCGGGGGCCAGTTGGGTGCTCATGCGGCTGAAGCGGCTGCCGATGACCGCCACCTTGGGCGGATTGGTCATGCGCTTGGGGTTGTCCACCAGCAGCTTGGCCACCGCGCGCTTGCTGCAGAGTTCCTTGCGGCTTTTGAATTGGGTGAATTGTTCGGCGGCATGCGCCTTGCGGCGGGCGATGACTTCGCGCGAGACCGTCTGCAGCGCGGATTCCTCAGCTTTGATCCGGGTCAACGCGTGCACGGGCGCCGGCAGCATGGGGTCCTGCTGCAGCCGGTTCTTGAGTTCAAAAGACCAGTCCTTGCCCACGATCCATTCAAAGGCCGGATGCGTCAGCGGGCCGGACTCCCCGGACCAGTCATGGATCTGGAAGCAGGCCAGCACCCGTTCGGCTTCCGGCTCGATGGTGAAGATCGCGGTGGCCCGGCCGTCGCTGAAAGTCTGCTTGCGCCTGGCCAGGGCCGACAGCATGTAGCCGTCTTCGATGCCGATGATGGCGACCGCGTCATCGCGGGCAAAGACCGGTTCCATTTCGCCGATTCGGCGCTTGGCCTGGGCCAGGGGGCTTTGCATCGGGTGGTCCAGTTCGATGCCGGCGGCGGTTTCGTGGGCCACGGTCTCCCATTCGCCCTGGCCGCCGGCGGCCGGTTTGTAGTGCAGGTTGAGCTTGCCCTGTTCGATGCACAGAGTCAGTTGGTTGTAGAGGATGGCGCGGTGCTTTTGCGCCATGGTCATGTTGAGGGCCAGCCGTTTGAGCTGTCTGGCGGCGGCATCCTGCGCGGACATTTCCGAAAAAAGCGCCAGCGCCTGCTTCCAACGCAGGGCGGTGATCTCAAGCAGGATTTTGTCAAGCAGGTATTCGTCCTGCGCGGCCAGGGGCTGGGTGCTCATCATGGGTCCTTGCAAAAGCGGCGTGGGAAGCGGCGTGGGAAAAGCGCGGAGCATCCGCCATGTGGCTGCCCCGCGCTCGCCCAAGTATAGGCGGGGAAAGGGGGAAGGCAAAGTTTTTTGTGAGTGGTTTAACCTGTGTGTCGGATGCGTTTTTGGCGGCCGGCGGCGAGGTTCCGCTTCGCGGGATCTCCCGCCCGCAGCCGGCTACGCCGTCTGCCAGTCCCGCTGCGAGGTCCTGACGATAAAAAAACCGCTTGCGCGGTTTTGTTTATCGGGGCGGCGAGATTCGAACTCACGACCTCTACGACCCGAACGTAGCGCTCTACCAAGCTGAGCTACGCCCCGGATAGGTCTCTCTGCGCCAAGCAGGCTTGGGGCAGGGGGCGGAGTGTAGCCGGGGGCATCACTCCGGGCAAATGACCATCAGATATTGGGCGGTTTGGGAGTTGGCGCTGGCGCGCCAAAAAAGTTTGCCCTGGCCCTTGGGATGGGGTAGAGTCCCGCCTTGTCCCGGTCATTTCTTCGGGTGAGTGGTGCCTCATTTGGGTCGGCGTCAGCCGATAGCCTGCCATGCGCAAATCCCCCCTGCCGTTGGTCATTGTTTCCTGCCTTGGCGCCGCTTTTGTGTGGGGCCATTTTGCCTACCGCATGTATTTGTTCATTCACGAGTATCACCAGCAGCCGGGCGTTGGCAAGGCTGCCGACGGTGTCTTTGTCATGATGTATGCCACCGCCGGCGTCAGTGGTGCCCTGGCCATTGTCGCGGCTTTTTTGTATCAATCAGGCAAGGACCGGTTCATGGCCACCCTCGTGGGATGGATCAATTTCATTGCGATTTGGGGGTTTATGGAGTTGCATCGGGTGGGTGCATTGGTGGAGTATTCGGAATGGGCCAAGATGCATGGAGTGTAGATGAAAAAGAAAGACATAAACAGTCACAATTAATTTTATTTAATGATGTTGCAACACAAATAACGCCATTTTAAAACGTGTTTTCCATGCGCGGTTGTTTTAAGCAATGGAAGCACCGACCGTTGTTGATGTGAGTGAGATGCCTGATAAAAAGGCAAAAAAAGTTTCTTGGAACTATGGGCGCCTTATTAAGATGCGGACACTAAGGCAATTGTGCCCTTTGTTTCCTCCCTTTTTAAGGAGCATCCATGAGAAGTTGTTTACCCGCCGTGATGTGTGCCGCTGTTCTTCTTCCTCTTAGTTCATCGGCCCTGGCCGCCGATGATGGGACCCAGATATCGAATTACGTGTCCTTTGGCGTCGGGACCGGCTTTATGTCTGACACGGACATCTCGGCGTCAGGCACGTCGATTTCAAGCCAATTGAGCAATTCGATGGATGTGCATGCGGCCTTTGGTTGGGCCTTTGCGAATTCAACTCCTTTCAGCTACCGCGCGGAATTGGAATTTGGTTACCAGCGGGCTGAATTGGATTCCGCAAAAGCGGGCGGAAGCAAGGTTTCAGTCGGCGGGGACTCCACGTCCGCCGCCCTGTCCGCCAACGGCTATGTGGATTGGCATTTTGCCAAGGATTGGACGGCATATGCCGGTTTGGGCCTGGGCGTCAACCAAGCGGATTACACCCTGACCACGGGCACCAATGGCTTGAATGTCCATGGCGTGGGCTATCAATGGCAGGGCATGCTGGGCGCCGGCTACCAAGTGGCCCCGCATTACACTCTGTTTGCAGAGTACCGCTACCAGCAGTCCCTGACCGATCTGGACGGCAATTCCAGTGGCACGGCCTTCACCGTGGATGGCGCCAAGGGGCACCATGTGGGCGTGGGCGTGCGCATTGATCTGTAGGCCGGGTTGGCATGATTGTTTCAAAAACGTCCTTTCCCAGCGGAGGGGCGTTTTTGTTTGGATGCTGGGGTGTAATGGAATCCCCTTTGCCGCGTCTGTTGCGGGACTGGGCGGTTGGCCGGCCCGGGCAAGCGAGCCCGCAACCCGCCTCAAATTCACCTTTTTTTCCCAAGGATCCGCATGCACACTGCCACTTTGTCCGCCGCCATGACCGCCACCGGCCTGCAGTTTGTTGCAGCCAAAGCCGCTGCCGCCGATGCCGGCAAGCCCCTGCGCATCGGCCTGATCGGCTGCGGCGGGCGCGGAACCGGCGCGATGGGCGATGCGCTCCATTCCTCCGACAATGTGGTGGTGACGGTGCTTGGCGACCTTGATGAAACCCCCTTGAACACCGCCTACCAGTCGCTCAAGGCGCATTGGGAGGGCAAGGGCAAATTCGCCGTCAAGAACGAGAACAAATTCTCCGGCTACGACGCGATCCAAAAAGTGTGTTCACACCCCGAGGTGGACCTGGTCATCCAAGCCACCCCGCCGGGCTTGCGCTACCTGACGCTGCGCGCGGCGGTCGAAAACAACAAGCATTCATTCGTCGAGAAGCCGGTGTGCGTGGACGCCTTCACCTACGCCCATGTGCTGGCCTCCGGAGAAACGGCGCGCAAAAAAGGCCTTGCGCTCACCTGCGGCCTGCAGCGGCGCTCGGAAAACGTCCACCGCGCCGGCATGCAAAAGGTGCATGAGGGGGCCATCGGGGAGATCGTGTCGGCCCAGGCCTATTGGAACGGCAGCATTCCCTGGGTGACCAAGCCATACGGCCAAAAGGACGGCTGGACCCGGGAGGATATGGATTACCAACTGCGCAACTGGCTGAGTTTCGTCTGGCTGTCCGGGGATTTCTTCGTGGAACAGACGGTGCACATGGTGGACTTGGTGCTGTGGGCGCTGGAGGCGACCCCGTCGGAGGCCTACGCCAACGGCAGCCACCAAGAGCCGATCCACGCCGGCATCGGCGACGGCTTCGACCAATTCGGGGTGGACTACACCCTTAAAAACAAGCAGGGCAACCCGGTGCAGGTGGCCTTGTACGGGCGCCAGGTCAACGGCCCGGTTGACAACAAAATCACCTGCCGCATCGTGGGCACCAAGGGCCACGCCGTGATGGGTTCCGACGCCCTGATTTTTGAACACGGCACCCACCGGCCGGTGTGGCGTTACGCGGGCGAAAAAAACAACGGCTATGAAAACGAGCACACCGAAAACATCGCGGGCATCCGGTCGGGGACCGTGCGCAACGACATCCAATTCGTCGCCGACGCCTCCTTCGCCGCCATTTTGGGCCGCGAATCGGCTTATTCCGGCAAAAGGCTGGAATGGCAGAAATTGGTGGATTCCAACTTCCGCATCGGCACCGGCAACATCAAGCCGGGCAAAGTCGACCTGCCGGTCAAGGGCGTGCGGGTGCCGGGGCAGTACATGGTGGCGAATTACAAGTGAGGGATGCCGCCCGCGGCACCCGTGGGGTGTGCCCGGCCGGACGACGATGTTGCAGCAGGTTACTTCCCCACCTCCACCACCTCCGGCCCCACCCAGTCGCCCTTGATGCAGCGGGCGCGCAGGACTTGGCCGGCTTTGAGCGGGATGCTGCCTTTGTTCCCTTTGTCCAATGCCAGGCGCGGGCTCTTGGCCGTCGGCGCGCTGCCGTCGGTGGTGGCGGCCACTTCAAAGCCGGCCGGGGCACTGATGGTGGCCACGGCGTTTTTCACGCCAAGGTCCGGCGTGGGTTCCACCACATCCACTTCGCCAAGGAACAGGCCGTCGGCGCCGATCGGCGCGTTTTGGCCGGCGGGGGCCGGCATCGTGGCGGTGGCGCGAATGTCAAGGCGCAAATAGCGGGCGGGGGTCGGGGGCGCATCCAGCGAGACCACCAGCCGGTGGTTGCCGTCGGCCTGGTTGGGCTTGGTCCAGCGCAGGGTCGCCACCTTGATCCAGGTCTTGTCATCCAAGCTTGCAGACACATCAAAATCGCCGAAATTCACGCGGTCAAAGATCAGGCCGTGCATCAGGCGGACGCGGCCGGTGTCCACCACCAGGCGGTGGGGGAAGGGTTGGCGTTGTTCGCCGGCGTTGGTCAGCCATTCGGTGCCGCCTTTGCCGTCGATGGCGAGGTGGGCGCGGGCCAGGCATTCAGCCGGGTCGGCCCAGCCGGTGGCTTCCAGGACTTTCCAGCTGCGCTTGGATTCCGGGATGGTGAGCCATTGGGGGTCGCCGAGGGGGCCGGCATTTCCAAAGGCTTGGGCCAAGACGACACCGCCTTGCTCAAGGTCAGCCGTTGTTTTGGAAGCCGCGGGTTTCCCCCCATCCCGGCTGCAAGCAACGTGCGCCCCCGTCGGCCAACATTCCAACTCAGTGCGCCCGTCCGCCGTGATGTTCACCCGCAGTTCGCCGGCCCGCGCCGGCACGTTGGAAAGATCCAGCCAGTTGCGCTTGGTGCCGCCGCACAGATGCAGCACATGGCGGCGCGCGCCAAGGGCCATCAGCCAGGCCGGGTTGTTGAGATCCTCCCAGCCCATGTAGGGTTGCCCCATGTGCGCTGTGGTGACGCGCAGTCCAAAGCCCGGTTGCCAGGCGTTGATCCAATCCCACGCGTGGCGGCGCACCACCGCTTCGTAATCTTTGGGCGCGTAGCCGGCCAGGGTCGCCATGCCCCAAGCGGCGCCGGGCATGCCGTAGGCGTGCGAGCCGTACATGATGTACGAATGGGCGTTCATCGTGGCGCCGGCGACGGTGCCCTTGGGCCAAGGGCCGCGCAGGGCCTCGCCCTCGTTGAACAGGCCGGTGCGGCTCCAGCATTCGGGGAAGCCGGCGGTTGGCTCGGACTTGCGCCCCTTGGGGGAATAATCCACCGAGCCGTCGCCGCCGCGTGCGGGGTCGGCGTAGGAATAGTCGAGGTAGTTCCAGAGTTGCGCGTGGAAGTCTTTGGCCGGCGCGCGCAGGCCGGCGTGCTTGGCCAGGGCTTCAAACAGCAGTGCGTGCAGGGCCGGAGCGATCAG
>CAZKVP010000096.1:5526-9130 GCA_964556215.1 uncultured Phycisphaeraceae bacterium | reverse complement strand
TTGGTTTGGTCGCGCTTGGTCGCCAACGGCGACGCGGAAATTAGCCCAGGGTCGCGCCGAAGCGAGGCGCAGGTGAGACCCTGGGTGGCGGATTGGTATGGAACGACCCCGAAGGGGTCGAGGAAGAGGGAACTTTCAATTTCTAGATCCTCCCCTAAACTTGCGCTCCAAGCAACGCTTCCCATACGCCTCCCATTCGGATTTCACTCATGCAATGGATTTTTCGGCAGTTCCCGGCGATCTTGATGGATTTCCGGAAAAAGACATGGGTCTTGTTTTGGCTGGGCTCACTTGCGCCTCTCGGAAAATTCGATCTCACATGGGGAACTTTCCACCTCGCCCCTTGGCTTGGGATCGTTACCGCCGTCGCGTGGAGTGCATGGTGGGTGATGCAATGGAAAAATCTGAAAGGCGGGTGGCGGTGGCTTGCCTGCCTCGAATGGATTTTGTCCGCGGCCATCGGCGTCCTTTGGGGCGTCACTCTGTTCCGTTCCGGTGAATGCCTCCTGCCATCGCTGCAGAAACCGTTCGACATCGCCGTGGTCGCGGGCGTCATCGCCGTGGCATGGAACATCGCCCGGGAACACCGGACCCGCGACGATGAACAAAGCGCGTCCGTTTGGCGCAAGGTGGCGTGGTTGTGGTTGGTGACAGGCCTTGCACCTGCCGCCGCCGCCCTGTTGCTTTGGCCGGTTAGTGCCCTCCTGAAACGGTCGCTGTCTTGGGAATGCCATTGGTTCCCCTTGGTTGCCGCCATGGTGTTCGTCTTTTTCGCATGGCCGGCAATGGCCTTGGCCAACGCCATCGCGCATGAACTCGCGTTGGCGCGTCGGGCCACCCGGATACTGGCATGGGGAACCGGCGCGATTCTTTTGATGCCTGTTTGGATGCTGCTGCCGTGGACTGTCCATTGCTGGGTTACGCCATCGTTCGACGCCTTCATCGCGGCGCATCCGGCGCAATCACATGAGCCGTCCACACCCGTCGGCGCATCCGAAAATTCCCTGTCTCTGGATTTTGCGCCGGAAAAACGGGATAAAAAATCCGAAGCGAGTCCAAGCCCGGACATACGGTGCGGCAACAGCCTCCAGATGGTGGTTTCCCACGGGGATGAGCAACTTCTCGATGCCGCCATTGACTTGGATTTTCTGTTTCACGGGGAAGTGTGGTCCTACGAGAAGGAGCCTGCGATTCCGTCTACCTTGGAGTCCGTCAGGGTCGCTGGAAAGGTGATTTCCCATGACCCGCGTTTCCATGGGGAAATCACAGCATGGGTCGAACCACAATGGGATGCGCCGGAGGTGGAGCAAGTCAAGAGCAACAAGGATGGGGCGGCTTACCCTTTGAAACGCTGGAATTTCGCCGTTCGCTACAGCGTCGTTCTGGCTGCCGGACCCGGCGATGTTTCGTTCAGGGTTGTGCGCGCTTCGCATCTGCCAACGCCAACCTACACCAAGGAAGAATTGGCGGCACGCCAGGCCATGCGCGAAGCAATGTTGGCCTCATTCAAGCAGGGATCCATCCCCTCCCCGTCGGTTGAGGTGAAATCGCATCCATTCCAGGAACTGTGCGCGAAGCATGCGGAAGACCTGTGGGGGAAGTCGCCGCCCACGCCGTGGGATTTGCTTTTCCCGCGCGCCGCCCAATTGCCGGAAGACGGATGGAAATTCGAGGGCGGGGGTGGCGGGACATTCTTCGTCACGGAGGGGAAAATCGTGCGCAAATATCCGCGAGGTGCAATTTGGAAACCCGGTTCCGTGGATGATTGGATTCAGACATGGGGTTGCCGCCACGGGAAATTGGAATCGTTCGGTCGATTCAATTGTGAGGAGTACTCGCACGGATGGAAAACATCTTGTGTGGCACGCGAGGGATGGGGCGCCATGTCCGGCACATCTACCGAGTCCAGCAACGAGAATAAGACTTTTAATTGTGACGGGAAAACTTGGTGATTGGTGTTTCCTTCCCCGACCGCTTCGCGGTCGTGCCCCATCCCCACCACTACCCAGGGTCTCCGCCAAAGCGCGGCGACCCTGGGCTAATTTCCGCGTCGCCGTTGGCGACCACCCGCTACCCTTCCCCCCATGGAAACCATCCACCAAGACCCCCGCCTCCTCGCCATCGCCTCCGCCCAACCCTACCCCCTCATCTTCGCCACCGTCAGCGGCGCGCACCTGTACGGTTTTCCCTCGCCCAATTCCGACGTCGACCTGCGCGGCGTGCATGTGCTGCCGGCCGCCGAGGCCCTTGGCTTGCAGGCCAAGCGTGACACCATCGAAGCCATGGCCGATCCGGCCGGCGGGTTGGATCTCGACCTGGTCACCCATGACCTTGAAAAGTTCATGCGCCTGTTGCTCAAGCCCAACGGCTATGTGCTGGAGCAATTGCTCTCGCCGTTGGTTGTCCATACCACGCCGGCCCACGCCGAAATGGTGGCGCTAACGCCGCAACTGCTCACCCGCCACCATGCCCATCACTATCTGGGCTTTGCCGCCAACCAGTGGAAACTGTTCAGCAAAGGCCTCAATAGCGAAGTGCCGCCGCGAGTCAAGCCGCTGCTCTACACCTACCGCGTGCTGCTCACCGGCATCCACCTGATGCGCGCTGGCGTGCTGGAAGCCAACCTGGAAATTCTCAACACCCACTTCCATCTGCCCCAAATCCCCGATCTGCTTGCGCGCAAGCGCACCGGCGAAGAAAAGGGAACGCTGGACGGTGCCGACCTCTCTTTCCATCAAAACGAATTCACCCGTTTGATGGCGCAATTGGAACAGGCGGGCAAGGATTCCGCCCTGCCCGAGCAGCCGTCAGCGAAGGCGGCGTTGTCCGATTTGCTGGTGCGCACTCGGCTTGGGCGGGGTTGACCCCGGCTGCCTATCACTCCACCTCCAACACCACCTCCTGCCGCTTGTCCTTGCTTGGCGTGAACATCCGCCGCTTCTCCCGCCCATCGGAGCCCGTGAAGCGCAATTCCAGGGCATGGCCGGGCTGGCCGCTGATGCGCGGGACATTGTTGAGGTCGTCCAACGGGCCGGGGGTTTGGCGGTCGGCCAGCAGTTTGTCGCCGTCGCGCACCTCCACTTCCACCGGCACGCGGCGGCCGGCCGCATCGTGGGCCTCGATGCGGATCACCACCGCGTCGGTGGGGGTTTGGCGCCCGCCGGCCAAACGCTGGTAATGGGCGGTGCGGTCTTCGCCTTTGAGCGTCAGGTTGGCTTCGTCCCACGGCAGGTGGAAGATCTCCGCGCCGCCGGGCGCGCGGGCGATGACCCGCTGGGTGGGGATGTCGGGGTTGAGGTGGGCGCAGGGCGCCAGCAGCCAGCCGTGGTCCAGGCCGTGTTTGTCGGGGTAATACTCGACGAAGTGCCAGTCGCCCGCGTCCCACACTTCCACCCAAGTGTGATTGCCGGGGCCGTCGCCCCATTCGGCCACGCCGACCAAACGGGCCGGGATGCCCACGCTGCGGTAGGCGGCGGCCAGCAGGATGGAGAGGCCGGTGCAGGAGGCTTTGCGGCTCTCCAGCGTTTCTGCCGCGCACTGGTTGGCGGCGCGGCGGGCGGTGTTGTAGTCGGCCCCGCACAGGGCGGCGGCGTGGGCGGCGATT
>CAZKVP010000096.1:1250-5426 GCA_964556215.1 uncultured Phycisphaeraceae bacterium | reverse complement strand
GCGGCGGGCGGTGTTGTAGTCGGCCCCGCACAGGGCGGCGGCGTGGGCGGCGATTTTTTCGATGGCCTCGCGCCGGCTGCGGCATTGGCGGGCCAGGGGGGCGAAGCGGCGCAGCATTTCCGCCCGCCACGGCCGGATGTCTTCGTCGATAAATGTGTGCGGGGCCACTTGCGCCTGCCACAGGGTCGGCGGGGTGGCGGGGCACCAGGGGAAGGTTTCATAGGCCGTTTGCAGCAGGCGCAAGTCTTCCGCTTCCAGGGCAGGGGGCAGATGTTCAGCGCGCAGGGCGGCGATGGAGGGCGCGGGGTCGAAGCCGTTGGCGGCGCGGGCCGGTGCGGGGCTTTGGCAGGCGGCCAGCAAGGCGCCGACAAGGGGGAAAACGCAAAATTTCAAAGGGGAATGGGGTATCGGCATGCGGGCAGCATAACTTTGCACGGCGGATTTGAGCCGGCGCGGGATTCCGGCTATCATCCCCGCCCCCTTATGGGTGATGACTAGATAGCTCAATTGGTAGAGCATCTCCCTTTTAAGGAGATGGTTCTGGGTTCGAGTCCCAGTCTGGTCACTGAAAAACCCGCCGATTTCGGCGGGTTTTTCAGTGACCAGACTGGGTTCGGAACCTGAATCCGCTCATTTCTTTTGGCTTTTGTTCAGGGTTTCAAACAGTTTGTAAAGGACATCGGCGGTGGGGTCGCGGTAACGGGGGCCGTTGGCGGTGGTCTGGTATTCCTCGCGGTGGTAAATGATGCGGCACAGGTCCTTGACCCAGGCTGTTTTTTGGGCTTCATCGCGGATTTGGCCAGCCAGGGCTGGCACCAATTTGGCCATGTGGGCGCAGGAGCCGCCGGAACGCCGGCCGCCCACCTGCATCTTGAACAGCAGGGTGGCTTGGCGCAGGGATTTTTCAATGCGTTTGGTTTCCGGCTCCCGCACGCCGTTGAGCAATTCGACGATGGTTTTGTCGGTTTCGTCGTCCATGATTTTTTCAGGGAACTGCCCCTGGCTTTCCTTGACCGCAACCAGGGTCAGGTAGCTTTCGTTGCCCTTCATGATGGCGGCCAGTTTTTTGAGCCAGGCATCGCGTTTGGGCTTGTCCTCGATTTGCTCGGCCAGCATTTTGATCTGGCAGGCCATGGTTTGGCATTGCAAGGGGTCGCGCTGTGCATCCACCTGTTTTTTGAGCGTCTCTGCCACTTTGTCCAGAAACTTTTTGTGGCGGATCGAGACATCGGGGAGCGGCTGCTTGGTCAATTCGGCCAGCAGTTGCGCGGCCTCGTCGGTCATGAGTTTTTGCCCCACCACCTGTGGGTGCGGGGCGGCGGCGCCGGGCGAGGGGGCCAGGGAGTGGGGGTTGGCCACGGTGACCGGCAGGGGGTAATCCTCTTGGCCGGCGAATTGGGAGCGCGCCTCTTTGAGCCACGCCTCTTTTTTGGCTGGGTCTTCGAAAGAGGCGGCGGCGGCGCTGATTTCCTTCGCCATGGCCTGGCATTTTTGAGGGGTGCGTGCGCCGGCCAAGTGTTCGTCCATCAGGCAATCCACCCGGTCGCGCACCGAGGTGGCGCCCATGGCCACCGCCTGGTAACGCAGGCGCAGGGCGCTGTCGGGGTGGCGGATTATTTTGAGGAAGCCGAGGATTTTGAGGGCCTCGGCTTTTTCCGCCGGCACCGGCAGGCTGGCCAGCCGTCCCACCCAGCCGGCCAGCAGGGCGTTGGAATATTCGCTGGTTTGCGGGCAACCGGTTTTGCGGGCCGCCAGCAGGGCGTTGTTGAAGGTGGCGTGGGCATCGACCACCTCCACCGCGGTGCGCGCTTGCGCGCCGTAGGCCAGGGCCAACTCGATGTGGTAGGGGTTGATGACCAGGCCGCTTTCCAACAGGTCGGTGCCGTGCTTGCTTTTCTCCTCTGCAGGCAAGGCGGCAAACAGGTTGAGCACCATGCAGGCATCGAGGTATTCCTTGAGCCCGCGGTTGACGGCGTAGGTCATGCTGCGCTGCCAGAACTCGCGGCGCAGGCCGCGCGCGGGATGCGCGCCGTAAGGCCAGCCCTCGCATTCCTGCGGCATGTAGGAGCCCATCTGGCTGTGGGGGATCAACTGGTAATTGCCGCCGGAATCCCTGCCGTAGGAAAAATGGCAGGGGGCGGCGTATTCGTAATGCTTGCCCATCATCGAGGGGATGCCCATCATCAGGTCGCGGCCCAGATACAGGGGCACTTTGTTGCCGGTTTCGCTGCGGCGCAGCGCCTGCCACGAACCCGGGCCGAAGGGGGAGGGATCGTTGGTGATGCCTTCGGTGAATTCCACGGTGCCGGTCTGAACATACTCCTGCCAGATGCCCTCGGCTTCGCGCAGCGGCAGGCGGTTTTCAATCAGCGGGGTGAGCATCGGCCAGGGTGCGCCGGCGATGTCGAAGGCCGGCCACTTGCGCTTGCCGGTGAAGCGCTTGGGGGCGGGCGCGGGGGCCGCCTGCGGCGCCGCAGGCGCTTTTTTCTTGCCTTTGTTTTTGAGTTCTTCTTTGCGGCGCTCCAATTCGTCCTTGCGCGCCGCCGCGGCGGCGTCCTGCTGTTCCTTGGCTTTTTTCTCCTTGTAGGCGCGGTCTTCGGAGCCGCTGAAATTGAACTCTTGGTTGCGGATGACAAAGGCGCAGGTTTGCGCCGTCGTCGGCAGCGGATCGCGTTTGGCAAGGGGGTTGTTGGCCTCCGGCGGGGCGGGAATCTCCAGCAGCATCGGTTTGCGCGGTGAGAGGTCCGCGTTGGCCCCTTCGTCCGAGGCGGCCACGGCGGCGGCCAGCAGCAGCTGCTTGTATTTCGCCGCGTCCTTGGGCCCCATGTCCAGCCACAGCGCGCAGAGTTCCATCAACACCGGCGCCGCCTGCGGGCGGGAGCCGTAGACGGTGGCTTCGATGATGGGGTCTTTGTTCACCCAGGCGAGGAAATCCTTGGGCAATGCCTTGCCGGCGGCCTGAATGTCCGCCAGCGCCTGCGCCTTGGCCCAGGCCAAATAAGCCGCGCGCACCTGGGCGGTGAATTTGTATTTGGATTGCGTCAAAGCGGCCAGCAGGGCGGTGCCTTCGGGGCTGGCCCAAGGCGCGCCGGCATCGGCGGCGCGGGCGGCCGGGGCCGGCCCCGCGGTGGCGGCCAGGGCGCCGGACAACAGGGCGGCAAGCAGAACGCGGCGGGGGATGGGGGTCGGCATGGGCAGGCGGGATTGTCCCACGGTCCGGCGGCCGGCACAAGGGATATTCCGCAAGTTGGGGTGTCCGTGGCGCCCTCCTCATTTCACCGGTCGGCATCTGCCGGTTGGCGCGTGCTCTCAAAACCCAGCAACGCCAAACCGCCGGCCATCAACAGGCCGGCGGCCGCCATCGGCCAGGTGCCGTGCTCGCCAAGCCACAGCACGGCGATGCCCGCGCCGAAAAAAGGTCCGGAGCCAAAGATGGCGCCGGCCCGCGCAGCGCCAAGGCTGCGCATCGAAAAAATCAGGCAGGTCAGGCTCAGCCCATAACCCGCCGCGCCGGTCAGGCCCAGACCCAGCCAATTATCCAAGGCAGGCAACGGGGCTTGGCCGCCCAAGCGGGCCAGCAAAAACAGCAGCAGGCCGCAGCCGATGCCGCGCAGGCCCGCTGTGAGCAAGGGATCGTTGTGCGAAAGTTTGCGGGTCAGATTGTTGTCCAGGCTCCAGCCCAGATAGGCGGCGCCGACCGCCGCCAAGCCAAGCAGGGTGGAGCTGTCGCGGCCATCCGTTTGGCTGGCCCAGGCCAGCAGCAAGCCGCCGCCGACCACCAAGGCCAGCGCCAAGGCCGCCAAGCGGCCGATTTTTTCCTTGAAGAACCACCAGGCAATCAGCGCGGTGAAGGCGGCCTCTGAACTGCCAAGCAATGAGCTGGCAATGCCGCTGGAGCGGGCCAGACCCCACATCAGGCAGGCCGGGGCTGCGCCGCCGCCAAGCAGGCTGGAGACGCTGAGCAGCGGCCAGTCGCCGCGCGCAATGCCGATGCCCCAGTTGCCGGTGAAACGTTTGCGCGCCAGCACCGCCACTACCAAGCCGGCGCCGGAACCCAGATACAACACGGCGGCAACCATCACGGCATTGAGCCCCGAGCCGAAGTGTTTGGAGGCCGGCAGCGAGGCGCCAAAACACACGGCCGCCGCCAAGGCGAACAGCGCACCGCGCAGTCGT
>CAZKVP010000096.1:0-1150 GCA_964556215.1 uncultured Phycisphaeraceae bacterium | reverse complement strand
GCCGCCGCCAAGGCGAACAGCGCACCGCGCAGTCGTGGGGACAGGGTCATGCTTATTCCCCCAGATAGGCGGCGCGGACTTCCGGGTTTTGGCGCAGGTTGGCGGCCGAGTCGGCCAGCGTGATGGCGCCGGTTTCCAGCACATAGCCGCGGTGCGACACCGACAGCGCCAAGTTGGCATTCTGCTCGACCAGCAGCAGGGTCAGGCCCAGTTCGCGGTTGATCTGCACCAAGGTGTCAAAGATGGAGCGCACCAGAATCGGCGCGATGCCAAGCGAGGGCTCGTCGAGCATCAAGAGGCGCGGCCGGCCCATCAAAGCCCGGCCGATGGCCAGCATCTGCTGCTCGCCGCCGCTCATGGTGCCGGCCGATTGCTTGAGCCGTTCTTTGAGGCGGGGGAACAGGTTGAAGCAGAAGTCAAAATCACTGGCGATGCCCGTCTTGTCGCGCCGCAGATAAGCGCCTAGCGCCAAATTTTCATGCACGGTCAGTTCCGGGAAAATCATGCGCCCCTCGGGCACCTGCGCCAGGCGCAGGGCCGCCACTTGGTGGGCGGGCCGGCCGGTGATGTTGTCGCCTTCAAACAGCACCGCGCCGGAAGCGGGCTTGACCAGGCCGGACAGGGCCCGCAAGGTGGAACTTTTGCCCGCGCCATTGGCCCCGATCAGGGTGACGATTTCGCCCTGGTTCACCGCAAAGGAAACATTCCTGACGGCATGGATGCCGCCGTAAGCGACGCACAGGTTCTGGACTTGGAGTTGGGGGGGATTCGGCTGGTTCATGGTTTTTCCTTAATCCACCTCCCCGCCATCCTTCTCAGAATCCACCACCTCATGCTCCGCCCCTAGATAGGCAGCGATCACCTCGGGGTTTTGCTGGACTTCTGCCGGCGTGCCTTCGCATATTTTCACGCCGTGGTCGAGCACCACGATGTGGCGGCTGATGTTCATCACCAGCTTCATGTCGTGCTCGACCAGCAGCACCGCCAGGCGGAATTCGGTTTGAATCTGCCGGATGGTGGCCATCAGGGCGGCCTTCTCGGTGGGGTTCATGCCGGCGACGGGTTCGTCCAGCAGCAGCAGGCGCGGCTTGAGGGCCAGGGCGCGCACCATTTCAAGGCGGCGCTGGTCGCCGTAAGACAGGCTGTCCGC
>CAZKVP010000095.1:0-10000 GCA_964556215.1 uncultured Phycisphaeraceae bacterium | reverse complement strand
CACCGGCGGCAACTGCCCACTGGGCGCCGAGATCGCCGGATTGCCCGCCACCTTGGGAGCCGAACGCTTGGAAGTATCCCCCTTGGCCGAAGTCGTGCTCTTTTCGATGCGCGTCGCGGCTTGGCTGCGCAGGTAATAGGTGGTCTTCAAGCCCTTGCGCCAGGCGTTCATGTACATGTCGTTGAGCTTCTTGCCGCTGGGCTGGTCGATGTACAGGTTGAAGGAGATGCCCATGTCGATCCACTTCTGGCGGCGGCTGGTGGCCTCGATCATGGCGTTGATGTCGACTTCAAAGGCGGTCTGGTACAGGGCCTTCAGGTCGGCGGGGATGCGGTCGATTTCGGCCACCGAGCCGTCGGCGAGTTTCAGGGCTTCGAGCATGTCGGCATCCCAGATGCCGCGGTCCTTGAGGTCGTTGATCAGGTACTCGTTGACGGCGGTGAAGTCGCCCGACAGGTTGGAGCGCACGAACAGGTTGGTGAAGGAGGGCTCCAGGCTCTGCTCGCAACCGACGATGTTGCTGATGGTGGCGGTGGGGGCGATGGCCATGGTGTTGCTGTTGCGCATGCCGTGCTTCTTGACGGCTTCGCGCACCGGGGCCCAGTCCATGCTGCAGGTGGTGTCTTGGTTGAGGAACTGGGCGCCGCGCTCATCGGACAGAATCTTGATGGTGTCGATGGGGAGCAAACCGCGATCCCACTTACTGCCCTTGTAGGACGAGTAGGTGCCGCGCTCTTCGGCCAGGGCGGCCGAGGCCATGATGGCGTGGTAAGAGATGAACTCCATGCTCTGGTCGGCGAATTCCACCGCGGCATTCGAGCCCATCGGCAGCTTTTGGATGTACAGCGCGTCCTGGAAGCCCATGAAGCCCATGCCCACCGGGCGGTGCTTGGTGTTGGCGGTCTTGGCTTCGGCGGTGGGGTAGTAGTTGATGTCGATCACATTGTCGAGCATGCGGATGGCGGTGCGCACGGTGTCGGCGAGCAATTCGCGGTTCAGGCCGCCGTCGCGGGTGACATGGGCGCCCATGTTGATCGAGCCCAGGTTGCAGACGGCGGTTTCTTCGTTGCTGGTGTTGAGCAGGATTTCGGTGCACAGGTTGGAGTTGTGCACCACGCCGCAGTGGTCCTGCGGCGAGCGCAGGTTGCTGGGGTCTTTGAAGGTGATCCAGGGGTGGCCGGTCTCGAAGATCATCGAGAGCATCTTGCGCCACAGGGCGACGGCCTCGACCTTGCGGGCCTGGCGCATTTCGCCGCGGGCGGCCTTGGCTTCGTACTCGGTGTAGCGGGCTTCGAAGTCTTTGCCGAAGGTGTCGTGCAGGTCGGGCACTTCGTTGGGGCTAAACAAGGTCCAGTGCTTGTTCTCGACCACGCGCTTCATGAACAGGTCGGGGATCCAGTTGGCGGTGTGCATGTCATGGGTGCGGCGGCGGTCATCGCCGGTGTTCTTGCGCAGTTCCATGAATTCCTCGACATCGATGTGCCAGGTTTCCAGGTACGAGCAGACCGCGCCCTTGCGCTTGCCGCCCTGGTTGACGGCCACGGCGGTGTCGGAAACGATCTTAAGGAAGGGCACGATGCCCTGCGATTCGCCGTTGGTGCCGCCGATGTGCGAGCCGGTGCCGCGCACGCGGGTCCAGTCGTTGCCAAGGCCGCCGGCCCACTTGCTGAGCATGGCGTTGTCTTGGATGCACTTGAAGATGTGGTGCAGGTCGTCGTCCACCGAGGTCAGGTAGCAAGAGGACAACTGCGGGTGGCAGGTGCCGGAGTTGAACAGGGTCGGGGTGGCCGACATGAAGCGGAACGAGGAGATCAGGTTGTAGAACTCGATGGCGCGCTCTTCCTTGTGCTTTTCATTGAGCGCCAGGCCCATGGCCACGCGCATGAAGAAGTACTGCGGGGTTTCGATGCGGCGCTTCTTGATGTGCAACAGGTAGCGGTCGTAAACGGTCTGGATGCCCAGGTAGTTGAAGCCTTCGTCGCGCTCGGGCTTGAGGGCGGCGGTGAGTTTGTCGAAGTTGAATTCGAGCAGGCGGGCGTCGATGCGCTGGTCGTTCACGCCTTCTTCCAGGCAGCGGGCGAAGTTTTCCTTCATCGCCTGCGCCAGCTGGCTGGCTTCGGGGGCGAAGCCGAAGACTTCGCGGTAGATCTGGGTCAGGGTGAAGCGCACGGCAACCTTGTTGTAGGCCGGCTCGCGCTCGATCTTTTGGCGGGCGACCATCACCATGGCTTTTTCCAGTTCCTTGGCGGTGATGCCGTCGTAGACGGTGGCGTACAGCTCGTCGAGCAGTTCATCGCCGTTGACATGGGCCAGGCCTTGGCAGGCTTCGTACACGCGGCGCTTGACCAGGTGGGCGTTGATGGGGGCGCGGTTGCCGTTGGCTTCGACCACATGGATGGTCTTGCGGGTCGGGGCGCTGTCGCCGCGCAGGGCGCGGGCGCGGTTGCGGTTTTCGCGGAAGACGATGAAGGCCTTGGCGACCTGGAACTCGCCGGCGCGCATCAGGTGGGTTTCGACCTGGTCTTGGACCACTTCGACATCCACCGGGGTTTTGGTCAGTTTGGCCATTTCCGTCACTTCGGCGACCACCGAAGCGGTGACGGCCTTGACGCGGGCGGTCAATTGCTCGCCCAAATCGCCGTCGGCGGCGATTTCAAAGACTTCGCGGAAGGCGGCGCATATGGCGCGTTCGATGTAGGTGCCGTCAAAACCCATTTCGCGGCCGTCGCGCTTGCGCAGGGCGGGGGTGAAAGAAGACGCGGCGGGGGCGGTGGTGGTGGGCATAAGGGGCGGTATAAAAAGGGGGAATAATGCGGAAGGGGGGAATAAATGAGAGAGGAGAAAAAAGAGGGCCACCACACAAGCGGTAGTGGTGGCGCTGATCCGGGACATACCAGATGTGGAAAATCATCCGAAGCGGTGGACAGAATAACAGGCTTGTTTCCCCGGGGGAAATAAAAAAAACAATTGTGAAAAACTTGGTCAAAATGAACAAAATTCAGCCCCACTGAACGCAGTTCATGGCCTTGGATCGGGGGTTATTGATTCAATGAGAGCAAACAGTTGCGCCAAGTTGCCCGCGCTGCACCCATTTTTTGAGCAACAGCCGGGCGCCGATCAATCCCAGAAAGGGCAGAAAGCCGGCCAAGGCCTCATGCCCATGCAACGCATACGAAAGACCGGTGGCGCCCAGCGCCAACACCACCATCAGCCAGGCGGCTTGCCGCACGCGCGGGCCGATATGAGGCAAATCCAGCAATTTGGCCGGCCATTTGAGGGCCAACACCAGAAACACGGCGCAGATCCAGGCGAACATCATCGCTTGCGCCATCGGGGTGTAAACCAGATGGATGGCGTCATATCCGTAGCCCAGCGCCACAATGCCGACGGCGCCGACCACGATGAACAGCAGCATGCCAAGGGCCATGGGGTCAAAAGGCAGCCAACCGGCGGCCAGGGCGATCAGCACCACGGCGGCCAAGGGGCCGGCGGGTTTGAAGGCGGGGTGCCAGCGGGCCTCGGGGGTCATGGCCGCAAAACCGGGGCGGAAGCCCACCGCCAGCAGCACGATCAGGGGTGCGAAGGTGAGTTGGCGCAGCAGCCAGAGCTTGAAAATGCGGACAAGGTGGTGGCGCATGCGGGGGTGATTCTAAACTCGGCGACTCACCGACGGTTATTTCGATGAAGCGTGGTCGGCTAAAGCCGACCCTCCTTTCAGCACCACCTGCGCGCAGAATACCCGGCCGGGGTCGCCGGTGTTGGCCAGGGTTTCGGCCAGCACGCGGGCGCTGCGGCTGACTTTGGCGTTGAACACCTGCTTGCCGTTGAGCATGATCTTCACCGGCCGGTCAAGGTTCACCAGCGCGTCATCCAGATGCACGATCAGGTCGGTGCCGGTCAGCGGGATGCGTTGGCCGACTTCCGGCGGTTTTTCGCCGTAGACCGGTGATTCGTTTTTCACGTCCGGCGCGTTCATCATGGCCGACAGGGTGATGGTGTTGGTTTTTTTGTCCACTTGGGCGTTGATCAGGGCGTCGCGCGCCGGGGCTTTGGACAGCGCCAGCCAGGCGAAGTCGGTGCGCCGCACGCCATCCAGAGCGTAGTTGAACCAGCACACTTTGGCCGGGTGGGGGTCGCGCACCTTGGTGGCGATCCACGCCGGGCCGGGGGCGTAATTGATGCCGTGGCCGCGGCCCTTTTGCATGTTCAGGCTGTGGTCGAAGCCTTCGGGGTCGGCCTTTTTCAAGTTGTCGAGATAGGCATGCTCTTCTTGCACCAGTTTGGCGCGGCCGTACATGGTGTCGTTTTCGCCGGTGTCGTTGCGCAAGGCGGTGTTGCGCAAGCACAGCAGGCGCTCGCCGCCGCCGGCGCCGCCGGCCATCGCGGCCCCGCCGGCCAGGCGGTCGGCCCAAAAAGGCGTGAGGGCCTCGGTGCCGTAGGCGCCTTCGGAGATGCCCATCATGTACACGCGGTCGGGGTCGATGTCTTGGAATAGGACGGCGCGCTTGATCACGGCGTCAAAGGCGGTCAGGTTGTGCTTGTACCACCAGCGGCCGCGGTTGTCGTTGGCCATGCGCGGGATGAAGTAGCGGCCGGGGGGGAACATCATCGCCACCACCTGGCCTTGCACCTGCCAATCCTGGGTGTTGGGCGCCCAGCCATGCGGGCCGGAGAGTTTGTCATCGGTGCTGCCGCCGCCGTGCATCTGAAAGAACAGCGGCCAGCCATGGGCGCCGGGCTCGCCCTTGGTCATCAGGGCGTAAGGCATGTTCTCGGGGGGGCAGGGCAACGTGCCCACCGGCACGCTTTGTTGTTTGGCTTTAAGGTCGAGCGGGGCCGGCCAGGCGACGGGATTTTTGTCCCAGCCCAGGCTGATGGCGGCGGCCTTGTAGGCGGCCCATTGCTTGGCTTTTTCGCCGGCGACTTCCGCCTTGGTCAGGGGCGCATCGGGGAAGGCGGCCCCCTTGCCGGCCAGCGCCTGTTCGAAGGCGGCGGTCAGGACCTTGGGGTTGGTGGGCGCCGGCGCGGCGGCGCAGGCGGTGAACAGCAGGACGGCAAGGGGGAGGGCGTGGCGCATGATTGATCACTTCACCGGCCACACCGGGCCTTTTTTCCAGAACAGCATTTTTTCAGCGGTCAGATTCACATGCATGCGAATCCAGCGCAGTGAATCCAACCATGGGCGGAAGTGGCTGACCCGCTCGCCCGCCGGCAGGTAGCGGCTGGTGATCGGCACCGTCACCACCCGGCCGCCGGCCCGGCCCAAGCGCACCAAGATCTCGGTTTCAAAACCGAAGCGCTGCACCTTGCATCGCAACACCTGCGCCATCTCCACCGGATAGACGCGAAAGCCGGTCTGGCTGTCTTTGACTTGCAGCCCGCCGCCAAAGCGGATCAGGCCGTTGGAGAATCGGCGCCCGACGAGCGAGGCCCACGGCGTGCCGCCCTCGACTTGCGCCGCGCGCTCGCCCAGCACCAGGGCATCGGGGTTGGTTTTGGCCGCCGCGATCAGCAGAGGGATTTCCTCCGGGTCGTGCTGGCCGTCGGTGTCGAGGGTCACGGCGTGGCTGAAGTTTTGCCTTTGCGCTTCGATGAAGCCGGTCATCAGGGCGGCGGCTTTGCCTTGGTTGGTGGCGTGGCGCAGCACGCACACGGCCGGGCCGCCGTCGTGCGCCGCTTGCGCCTGCAAGACGGCGCAGACTTGCGCGGTCTCATCTTGGCAGCCGTCATCCACCACCAGGCACGGGTACCCGGTGGCGCGCGCGCGTGTCACCACATCGCCCAAGGTGCGGGCGTTGTGGTAGGTGGGCAGCAGGATGACGGGGGAGAAGGCGGACATCAAGAGGGATTGGCGGCGGGCAAGGGGGCGTTTTCGCCAAACAGGCGGACATAGGGCGTGTAGCGCCACAGGCGGTTGCGCGCCCTGCCGGTGGTTTCTTCAAGCAGGCCGTGTTTTTCAAAATCGCCGATGATTTTCGCGGCGGTGGCGAAGGAGCAGGCGATGCCGGCCTCCAGCATGCGCACCGAAACCACCGGGTGGTGGCAGAGGAAATCCACCGCCTGCTTCGACTTGAGGTCGTCGGGAAACAGGGCGGCATGCCGGGTGCGCATGGCAAGGATGGCATGCGCCGTGGCGGTGGCGTTGCGGCTGGTTTCCGCGACGCCGCGCAGGAAAAAAGCGACCCAGTTTTCCCAATCGCCTTGCATGCGGACGGCGGTCAGGCGGTCGTAATACTCCGTGCGGTGCGCTTTGAGGAACAATGAAAGGTACAGGAGCGGCCGGTGCAGCAGGCCGCGTTCGCATAAGAGGAGTGTGATCAGCAGGCGTCCCGCGCGGCCGTTGCCATCGAGGAAGGGATGGATGGTTTCAAATTGCGCGTGCGCGAGCGCGCAATGGACCAAAGGCGGGAGGCTGCGGTCATGCAGGAATTTTTCAAGGTCCCCCAGCGCGTTGTGCATCGCCTCCGGCGGCGGGGGCACGAAGGCGGCGTCGGATGGCGAGCGCCCGCCGATCCAATTTTGGCTGCGGCGAAATTCCCCGGGCTGCTTGTGCCCGCCGCGGCCCTCTTTCATCAGTTCGGCATGCACCTCGCCGATGAGCCGCAGTGAGAGCGGCAGATCGGGCAGGCGTCCCAGCCCGTGATTCATCGCCCGGATGTAATTGACGACTTCCCCCGCATCCGCAGGGGCCAATCCGTCATGGGCTTCGACATGCAGCACGTCATCCAAGGTGCATTGGGTGCCCTCGATTTGCGATGACAGCACGGCTTCCTGGCGCACATACATGGCCACAAACAGGTCCACGCTTGGCAGAACCGCCGCCACGCCATCCAAACGGCCCAGCGCCACATTGGCTTCGGATAAAAGGCGCTGCATCGCCTCATCCATCGCCAAGGCCGGCGTGGGAGGCAATGGTTTTGGTATAAAAGCCTTGTAGCCTGTTGGTTGCGAAATAAATTGGCCAGCGCGCATAGGAGTTCCTTATTTCAGGGCCCTGAAACAACGGCAATGTTATTCTAAAAAATCGTTGTTTTCAGAAATAACAAACTCCCCTCACATCCCCAACGCTTGTTTCGCGGTGGCGATCAGCGCCTTGGCTTCGGCCTCTGTCGGCGCCTCGGCGATCAGGCGCACGATCGGCTCGGTGTTGCTGGCGCGCACATGCACCCAGGTGTGGCCCACATCCAAACGCACGCCGTCGCGGGCGTCCACCTTGGCGCCGGGGAAGGCACCCGGCAACACGGCGGCGAGCTTGGCGATGACGGCGGGATCGACCGAGGCTTTGTCTTTGACGATGGCGTAGGCGGGGATTTCTTTGACCAGGGCCGAGAGTGTCAATTTGCGCTTGGCCAGCATTTCCAACACAAAGGCCATGGCCAGGAAGGAATCGCGCACCTGCGAGATGGCGGGGTAGATCAGGCCGCCGTTGCCTTCGCCGCCGATGACGCTGTTGTTTTCGCGCATGACCTCTGCCACATTGGCCTCGCCCACCGCGCTGCGCAGGGCTTTGCCGCCCTTGGTTTTGGCGATGTCGTCCACCATGCGCGAGGAGGACAGGTTGGCCACCACCGTGCCGCCTTGTTCCAACTTGTGCAGCACGCACAAAGCCAGGGTGTATTCCTCGCCGATGTAGGCGCCGGTTTCATCGACGATGGCCAGGCGGTCGGCATCGGGATCGAGGGCGAAGCCGCAGGCGGCGTTCTCTTTGGCCACGCGGGCGCACAGGTCGGCCAGGTTCTCGCGGGTGGGCTCGGGCGTGTGCGGGAAGCGGCCGGTGGGCTCGAGCCACATCGGCACCAGCGCCACGCCGAGTTTCTTCAGCAGCAATTGCGCCTCAGGGCCGCCGGCGCCGTGGGCGGCGTCGACCACCACCCGCAGCTTGGCGGCGCGGATGGTCTCCACATCGACGAAAGAGAGCACCTTGGTGATGTGGGCTTCCACGCCGGCCGGGTTGGCGGACGACGCCGGGATGCCGGTGGCATCGTTGAAGTAGAAGTTCTCTTCCTTGAAGCGGGCGACGATGGTCCCGGCCTCGTCCTTGGGCGGGGCCACCGCGTCGTGGCGCAGGCACTTGATGCCGTTCCACGGCGTGGGGTTGTGCGAGGCGGTGAGGATGACGCCGCCGTCGGCCTCCAGGTGCTTCACCATGGCGGCCACGCCAGGAGTGGAGAGCACACCCAAGCGCACGACGCGGCAGCCGCAGGCCGACAAGCCGGACACCACCGCATTTTCAATCATCTCGCCGCTGGGGCGCGAGTCGCGGCCGACCACGATGCAGGGCTTTTCGCCGCGCGTTTGGATGAAGTAGGAGCCGATGGCAGCGCCGTACTTGGCGGCCACGATCGGGGTCAGCGATTCGCCGACGATGCCGCGCAGGCCGGAGATGGAGAGCATGAGGGGGGCGGGGGAAGTTTGCGACATGGTGGGGGGGCTTTTAACGAGCCCTGAGCGCAAGCTCAGGGGAATGGGTGGGGAGTAAGTGAAACCCCTGAGCTCGCGCTCAGGGCTCGTACGAGAATCAAAACATCGCCTGGATGTCCGTCCAACCCACATGCTTGGGCTGGGCCAGCACATGGTCGGCATGGGCCAAGATTTCTTCGGCCGTGTGCGAGGTGGGAATACCAAGCGTTTTCAGGCCCGCCCCGCGCGCCGAGCGCAGTCCGGCCGGCGTGTCTTCGATGGCCAGGCAGCGCTCTGGGCGGAAGTCGTGCTTGAGGTGCGCGCCAAGCCGGCGCACCGCCAGCGCGTAGGACTCCGGATCAGGCTTGGAGCGCGCCACATCGTCGCAGGAGACGATGACGGCCACTTCGCGCTTGAGGCCTTGCAGCATCAGGCGGATGTCTTCGCGGCCGGCGCCGGATGCAATGGCGTAGGGCACACGGGCGCGGTCCAATTCATCCCACAAATCCAGGATGCCGGGGATGGACACCGGCTTGGCCGTGCACAGGTCGGCGAACACCTTCAGTTTGAGGTCGCACAGGGCATGCACCTGTGCCTCCTGCTTGGGGGCCATCGCCGTGCCGGCTTGGCCGCCAAGCATGGCGCGGAAGGCGTCGCGGTCGTCGTAGCCGATGAAGCCCTGGGACTTGTAGCCTTCAAAGGTGGCGGGAAAGCGCAAGTTGCGCGCTTTGGCGATCTGGGTGAAGGCGTTGAAGTGGATGGGTTCGGAATCCACCACCACGCCGTCAAAATCAAAAATGATTGCGTCAAGCATAGGGCGGGGAGTTTAGCGGGAATGCGGGATTTGCCCGTAAACTGCCCTTCCCATGCCCACCCTGCTCCCCCTGATCATCTCCGCCCCCTTGGGCAATTACCTGCAATTCCCCGGCACCACCGCCACCTTGGGCACCTTCACCGCCGCCGACCGTGGTGGGCGGCCCAAGGCGATCTGGCGCATGCTGCTGACCTGCCGTTATTACCCGCGTCTGAAAGCCTGGGTCAACAAACTGGGCCTGCCCAACCCGGGCGTGGATTGGTATGTGGCCCGCTGCAACAGCGGCAAGATTCGGCCCGCCGACAAATTGGTGTCCATCCATGGTTTCACCCCCGCCGATTGGACGGCCCTGCTCGAGAAGGTGGCGCCGACCAAGCCGCTGGGTTTGGAACTCAACATGTCCTGCCCCAACATCGGCCACATCGGCTGGCCCGATGATTTGTTCGCCAAAGCGCAAGCGACCGGCTTGCTGGTGGTGGTGAAGATTCCGCCCATCAATTGGCAGCCGATGTTCGAGCAGGCGCGCGCCGCGGGCATCACCCACTTCCACTGCTGCAACACGCTGCCGGCGCCCAATGCCAGCCCCAACAAGGGCGGGGGCATTTCGGGCAAGCCGCTCAAGGGCGTGGCGATGCAGGTGATCCAGCAATTGCGCCGGCGCGACGACTTCGGCGAACTGACGCTCATCGGCGGCGGGGGCATCTACGAAGCGGCCGATGTCGAGGATTACGCCAAACTGGGCGTCAGGCATGTGGCGATCGCCACCAAACTGATGCACCCCAAATA
>CAZKVP010000094.1:0-10045 GCA_964556215.1 uncultured Phycisphaeraceae bacterium | reverse complement strand
CATAAAAAAAGCGGGCTTAACGCCCGCGATGCCAGACCGTGGTTCTTGCCCCCGCCACCCTTACTCCAGCGCCCCGGGATTTTTCAACGCCTTTTTATCCTCCGACGCCAAGCGCCGCTCAACCTTCTTCACATCTTCTGCCGGCGGCAGGCTCTCCGGACGAATGCCGCGCTCAATCAGCGTGTCGCGCACCGCCTGGTTATTGGTGACATGCTCCTTGGAAATGGCAGCCTCGCTGGCCAACTTGTTTTGCTGGGCGTTGAAGATGGTGATTTCCGCCGCGAAATCCTTGGCCTTGAGAATGATCGTCGGTGCAAAATCGGCCAACGGACGGTTTTCAGGCACCTGCCATTGGGCCTTCATGGCTTGGGTGGATTTCCCAAACAACGCGTGGTCGCCCTTGCTGTGGATAAGCGCAAAATCCTGATTGCCGCCGGTTTGCTCGTAAATGACCTGCGAAAGCTCCTTTTCCGTTTCGGTCAGTTTTTTACGGGCGGAAAGGCGCTCGGCCTCCAGCAGGCGTTGCTCGATCAACTCCGCCCGGCGGGTTTGCAGGGCGAAGTAGGTTTGGGCAAAGGCGATTTCCTGCTTTTTGGGATCGCCATTTTGCGCCGTCAAATAGCAGGCGTAGCGGCTGAGCATGATGTCATCCACCTCGCGTTGGCTGCCGGAGCCCAAATCGACCATTTTGCCGACATCGGCAAAATGGTCCGCCACCTGATGGCCCGAAACTTCACAGGCCGTTTTTGCCTTGGTGAGGACATTCAAAAAGTTTTTCCATTGGGCGTAGCCAAGCAACTGCTGAAGGTCCCGGGCCAACCAAAACGGGGCGCCTCCCTCCGTCTGCTTGGCGTGGGCTTCAAAAATACTGGTGAGGGTATGAACCAAGTCGGTTTGCATGGGGTTCCTTGCTCGGGAAGGGCTGCTGGCTGGAGCCTACTATACCGTACATTTTGCGTACAATCAACCGCTGGTCGCCAAAAAGTCTGTCCCCCCCAACCCCATCCCCCGCAACGCCTACAGCGTTGTCAATCTTCTTCCCCCCTTCCCCGGGGTCTCCCACCTCCGCTCCCGCTCCGGCGCGCGACCCCGGGCTTCAAATCCAAATGCCCGTTGGGCATTGAGAACGGCATGCTCCTTCAAGCGGCCCTGGAGAGCCGCGTTCCCAGGCGCAAGCGCAAATCAATCCCTCGGATCCTGCAACCTCTTCACCGCCGTGTGCGCCGCCAGCGTTCCCATCTGGCGGATGGCAATCTGGTTCAGCCGTTTGAGCCGATCACCTTGGAACAGCCCCATGTGAATGAACTCCGCATTCATGCCCTCGATGTTGGCCAGCACCAGCAACTGCTCCACCGTGGCGTATTCCCGCATGTTGCCCTCCAGCGCCGGGTTTGCTTCCCGCCATTGCTTGGCGGTCATGCCGAACAGGGCCATGTTCAACACATCAGCCTCAGAGGCATAGGTAATGGCGGCTTGGGCCGGGGTGATCTCCGGCGGGATCAAATGCGCTTTGATGGCATCGGTGTGGATGCGGTAATTGAGTTTGGAAAGAGTGCGGTTGAGATTCCAGGCGAGGGACAATCGGCGGCTTTCATCGTCTTTGAGGCGGCGAAATTCCTTGACCAAATAAATCTTGAACTCTGGACTGATCCACATGCCGAATTCAAAGGCGATGTCGGGATGGGCGAAGGTGCCGCCATATCGCCCCGCCGCGGCTTTGAGGCCGATGGCGTTGGTCTTTTCAACCCATTCTTTCACGCTGATCTTGTAACTGTTCAGGCCAGCCGAACTTTTAATTGTGGCGAATTCGCCATAATTAAAAGCGGGGTTGAAAACGGTTTCCCAGATGCCGAGAAATTCGACCGTGTTCCGGTTGCGAAGCCAGTCGGCAATGAAAAAATCCTCCGCCAAGCCGGCATCATCCCCTTACCCGCCCCCGATCCCTGCCCCCACGACGTTCTTAAGTCCACCGCCCCCAAACATACTCTGTCCCTATCCCAACGCCATAAAAATTCTGGCTATAAACCACTCATTTCAATGAGTTTGCTATGCCTTATGGTTTTTCCAAATATCCACCTCGCTTAAGCGATGGGCTTCTTTGACAGCCTCGCCGGGTCCCCGCCCATTCATGGCTCCCGCCACCCCTGCCCGATACAATCCAATCATGCCTTCATTGCTGCAATCCCATCCCTCGATGCGCGACCCGGCCAAACGCAAAGCGTTGTTGGCCCGCAATGCCTATCAATCTTCCATTTTTGAGGGCGCGCGGGGATTGGACAGGCCCAAGCGGACTTCACCTGCCAGTGCAGCGGCGAAGAAATCCGCCAGCGGACGGTAATCTGCCAAGTAACCCAGTTTCACAGCATTCAAATAACGTGCCCGTCGCGCCGGACCGCCGCGTCCATCGAAACGATAATTCACCGGGTCGTATCCCGCCTGCATCGCCATCAAATCCGCCAGCCACCGCGCCATACGGCCATTGCCATCGCGAAATGGATGCACCAGCAAAAAATCCGCGTGCACACGGGCGATGTTTTGCGCCACGGATTCAAGCGCATTGGGTTTGCAGGGCGTGCATTCGTGCAGCACGCCATCGGTGAGCATTTGCATATTGGCTTGCACCAGGTTGGCTGGCGGCCAACGGAACCCGCCTTTGGCGACTTCCACCGTGCGATAGCGGCCCGCCCATGGGTAAATGTTCCCCAACCAATCGCGGTGCATTTTGCAAATCAAGGCGGCGGTCAAATGCGTGCGCGCCGTGAGTTTGCCAAGCCACTTTTCTTGTGCTGGAATCAAGGCGGCATGCTCGGCGCGATCCATGGCAATCACCGAGGTGATGCCCGGCAAATTGCGCATCACGCGGCCGCGTGAGCCGGGCTGAAATTCACCGTCTTCCCCTTGATGGGTTTGATAGCGGCTAAGGGGAGTCATGGATCGCATTCTAGGCATGCTGGTTTCCTGCGGGCGTGGACGCCCGCGCTCCCGGGCGCAAGCGCATTTCCCTTGCCTCTTCCCTTCCGGCGCATACTCTGTCCCTATGGCAAATCACTTCTAAACAGCATGTGGCAAGTTCCGCCGGTTGAGCACATCGGCCACGGTCACATCTTCTCCCACGCCTCCACCGCGCCAGGGATCACCTCAAACAACGAATGGCAAGTCGGCGGTTCCTTTAGGGCCAGTCCCGCCAACCGCGCCGGATCGCGCACGGCCAACTTGCGCTTGAGATGCTCCCACTCATAGTCCACCTGCCCCTGCGTCACCTTGATCTTGCGGCGGGTGCGCGCGGGGTTGATGCGGGCGGCGTCAAAGTTGTAATGGCGGCGGGTGGCTTCGCGCTGGATCTCAAGCAGATAACTGCCGATGGCCGCATTCGGCTTGGGGTGGGCTTTGAAGCGGTCCAACTGCGGATGGTTTTTGTAGCCCTTGGTGTGGCCCAACAGCACGGCCTGGGCCAGCAGGGTTTCGCGCCACAAGGCAACCAGGCCTTTGGCATCCAGCAGACACGGGTGAAGGGACCACAGGCGCATGGGGCTATCGATGGCAAGGGGAAAAGGGGCAAAAACCGGCTTGCGGGTAACATACCGCCCTTCTTTCGCCGGTTCTCTCCGGCGTCCACCGACTTTTTGCCGGTGCTTTGCCGGTGTTTACCTTTACGATTGGATTTTCCATGGCGTTTTCTGCTTTCAATTTTCATCCCAGCCTGGTCAAGGGCATCAAAGACTTGGGCTATGTCAAGCCGTCCCCGATCCAGGCGGAATCGATTCCGCATGCGATGGAAGGCAAAGACTTGCTGGCCTGCGCTTCCACCGGCAGCGGCAAAACGGCGGCATTTTTGCTGCCGATCATGCACCAGTTGCTCAGTAAGCCGCGCGGCATCACCCGTTGCCTGATCTTGACCCCCACCCGCGAACTGGCGGCGCAGATCGTGGCCGACTTTGACAACCTGGGTGCGCACACAGGTCTTTCTGCGGCAGCAGTTTATGGCGGAGTCGGGCCCAACCCGCAGGAGCACGCCTTCCGCAAGGGCGTGGACCTGATCGTGGCCTGCCCCGGCCGCTTGATGGATCACATGCGCCAACCCTATGCCAAGATGGCCGGACTGGAATTCCTGGTGTTCGACGAAGCCGACCGCATGTTTGACATGGGCTTTTTGCCGGATGTGAAGCGGATCCTGGGCATGCTGCCCAAAACCAAGCGCCAGACGCTGTTCTTCAGCGCCACCATGCCGCCGGCCATTGCCGCCCTCACCCGCGAAGTGCTCAAGAGCCCGGTGCAGATCAATGTGGAGCGCGCCGCGGCGCCAGCCAGCGGCATCACCCAGGCGGTGTATCCGGTGGCGCAGGATTTGAAGCCGAAACTGCTGCTGCACCTGATCCAAAAGGGCCTGATGCAGGAAGCCATCGTGTTCACCCGCACCAAGCACCGCGCCGACCGGGTGGCCAAATTCCTGGTGCAAAACAAGGTGGAAGCCGAGCGCATCCACGGCAATCGTTCACAAGCACAGCGGACACAAGCACTTGCAGGGTTCAAGTCGGGCAAATACCAAATTTTGGTGGCCACCGACATCGCCGCCCGCGGCATTGATGTCAAGGAGCTTGGCCATGTGATCAATTTTGATGTGCCCAATGTGCCGGAGGATTACATCCACCGCGTCGGCCGCACCGCGCGCGCCGAAAAGACCGGTGAAGCCTTCACCTTTGTGTCCTCTGAAGAAGCCGGCGACCTGCGCGCCATCGAGCGGGCGATCAAGAAGCAATTGCCGGTCATCACCCTGCCGGACTTTGATTACAAGGCCAAGAGCGACCAGATTGAGATCCCGTTGGCCGATCGCATCGCCCAGATTCGCGCCCGCAAGGCCGATGACCGGGCCCGCGCCAAGGTCAATGCAGCCAAAAAATCCAAGAACCAGGCTGGCCCGCAAGGCGCCACTCGTGCTTCGGGCAGCGGCGGCGGGGTCAAGCGCCCGGCCAGCGGCGGCGAAGCGCGCTTCCCGCAGTCCAACGCTGGCAATCGGGGTCAGGGCGGCCCGCGCCAATAAGGTTCCACGGGGAACAATTGGGAGGGCGGACTTTAGTCTGCCATAAAAAACACAGGCTCAATGCCTGTGTTTTCTTTGTGAGTAACGCAAACAGGTCGTCAATTAAAAATCGCGGCTCAATGCCGCGATTTTGTTTGGCAGACTAAAGTCCGCCTTCCCAGTGTTCCCCGTGGAACATTGGCTGCTTAATCCACCACCACGCCCAAGCGCTCGAGAATGGCGTCAAATTCATCCAAACTGTGGAACACGACGGACAGGGTGCCGGCGCCTTTTTTGCGACCGGTTTTGATTTCAACCCGGGTCTTGAGTTGGGCTGAAATTTGTTTTTCCAAATCAGCCAAGTGCGAGCCGCCGGCCAGGCCTTTGGCCACCGGGCCGGCCGCCGCCGGGTTGGGCTTGGCCGGCTCTTGCAGGCGCTTGACCTCGGCTTCCATGCGGCGCACCGACCAGCCTTCTTGAATGGCGCGGGTGGCTACGGTCTTTTGAATGGCCGCATCACTCAGGCCCGCCACCGCCTTGGCATGGCCCATGGACAGCAGGCCATCTTCGACCAATTTGCGGCAATCTGCGCCTAACAACAGCAAACGTAACAGGTTAGTCACCGTGGCGCGGTCCAGACCCACGCGCTCCCCGACGGCCTGGTGGGTCAATTTGAAGTCTTTGGCCAGGCGTTCAAAGGCCTCGGCCTTTTCAATGGGGTTCAAATCTTCGCGTTGCAGGTTCTCGACCAAGGCCCATTCGGCGGACTGTTCATCGGTCAGCACCTTGACCACCACCGGCACCACCGTGACGCCGGCCAATTGGGCGGCGCGCCAACGGCGCTCGCCGGCCACGATCTCATAAGGCTTGGCCTTGTCGGTGGTGGGGCGAACTACCAAGGGCTGCATCACACCATCGCGCTTGATGGAGTCGGCCAGGGTTTGCAGGGCGGCATTGGCAAAGCGTTGGCGTGGCTGGTGGCCGTTGGGGCGCAATTGGGCTACCGGCAGTTCAGTGATGGGCAATTCCACCGGCGGTTTGGCCTCCACCGCAGGGTGGGTGGTGCCATGGGCCACATCCACCACCACGCTGGCGGGTTTGGGCACCGGTACCACGGGCGCTTTGACGGTTGTCTTGGCGGGTGTTCCCCGTGGAACATCCACCACCACATTCGCCCCCTTGGGTGCTGCGGGCACCACCGGCGCGGCGACTGGAATTTTGATGGGTTGCGGCTTATTGAGGCCAATCAAGGCTGACAAGCCCTTGCCCAAACGCGGTTGATTTTTTGCGGCAGCCATACACAGTCCTTTGTGAAAGAGAGAAGGCGGAAGAATACCACAGCGTGAACCTCATTCAACCACTGGCGCATAGTTTTGCACGGGTGTTAAATGTTCGTCTTTTATTCGTGTTTGTGTTTTTCTACTTTTTCTCCACCGGGCGCCCACTTTTTTCTCCACTTCCCACAAAATCCCTGTTAATTATTGCGAAGTGGGGCGAAGTGGGGTAACATCCCACGCGTCCCCATGAACGGCGTTCCCACCATGATCTTCACCGGAACCTACGAGCACACGATTGACACCAAGGGCCGCCTGGCCATCCCGGCCGGCGTCCGCGGTCAAATCCAACGCGGCGCAGGGCAGGTGGAGGGGCAGTCGGTTCCTCTGTTCGTGGTGCCCGGGGACGATGGCGCCCACCTGTGCCTCTACACGCAGGAGGTGTTCGAGAGGCGGGCCGCCGAGTTGGAGAACTCCAACATGGCGCCCGAAGAGTTGCTGGCTTACGAAGAAATCTTTCACGCCTCCACCCGCCAGGTGGAACTCGATACGCAAGGACGCGTGCAAGTGCCGAAAGATTTGTTGGAGCAGGTCGGTTTGGGCAACGAGGTGGTCATCTTGGGGGTGAAGGATCACCTCAAAGTGCGCGACCGCGAGGCATGGGCACTCAAGAAGCAGGGCTTGTTCCAAAAGAATCCCGGCATTTTGATGAACCCGCGCATGGCCAAGTTGAAGAAGGATTGAAGGCTGAAAAGTTAAACAGACGCGCCGCAGGATGCGGCGCCTTGGAAAATGAGGACGGAGTCCTCGACGGATTCGGCAAGGATGCCGACGGGAAAGCAGGATGCTTCACCCGGGGTCAGGATGACCAAAAAACATTCCGCACGGATGCGGAAACCACAACGCGGCCCCGTTGCAAAACGGATGCCGCGCTGATGACGGTTGGCAGAGCGGCAGGATGCCGTTCGTTTGGGCAGGGGGTTCTTCGCCATCGGATCAATCTTCAGGATGAAGACCGGTGGGTGTCGGGTGCAGCCGACGAACCCTTTGACAGCGACTCTGCCGACTTGGATTTTCCCCTTTCGGGGGGGTGGGTGCATGGAAGCACCAGCCTTTGCGGTTATCCGCAGACAGCCCACACCCTTTCCGGAATCGGTCGTGGAAAAAACCCCGCAGGACGCGGGGTTTTTCCTTGGATGCATTGAATGTGCCGGATGCGGCGGGAAGCGAAGAAAATCACCACTCCGGCAGCACGATGTACATCTCGCGCGGGCGGATCTCGATGAACAGCGTGCCCTTGGCGACCTGCAGGCGCTCCAGCGCCAATTGCTTGCCGCTGGCCGTGATGCGCACGATGTTGACGAATTTGGTCAACTCCCAACCCTTGGGCAATTCCCATGGCTTGGCCTCGTAACCTTTTTTGCTGTAAATCAGCATCGGGTGCTGGTCGTCGTTGTGGCCCTTCCACCATGGCATGGGGATGAAACAATCGCCTTTTTCGCCGTTGTACATTTTGGCCCACTCCTGCGCCGTCGGCCGCTTGCCGTAGCGTTCGCGGTACCAATTTTCATACAGTGCCGGCGCGGCCTTGAAGGCGAACTGGTCGCGCAATCCGTCCCAGTCGCGCTCCTCCTTCTTCATCTCGTCGATCAGGCGCATCTTGGTGCCGTAATACAGCGAAGGCACCACCTCCGGCTTGGTCTTGTCGTTTTTGTACGGCTTCTTGAAATGCCACGCAAAGGGCTGCAAGCCGACGAAGGGATCGAGCCGCCCGATCGTGCTCTCGTCGCACACCACATCCACCTGCCAATCGCGGAAATAACGGAACGTTTTGCGCTGCGCCGCCGCTTCCTGTTCATAGGTGTAGCCCAAGAGCGGGCTGATGCCTTCCACCCCCTTGGGCCCCTTGGTGGAATCGCCGTCGTCAAACACTGATTTGTAGGCGTCTTTGCCTTCCGTGGATTCCGCCGCCGGCGGCGGCGAAAACGTGCGGAAACCGTCGAGCATGACCGTGTGGCCGTAAAAGCGTCCGTTGATCGCGCTTTGCCTGCAGTTATACAGTTCGGGGATCGCCTTCATCAGTTCATCAATGCGCTTTTTGGCCAATCCCGTTTCCCATTCCTTGGCATAACTCAAGCGGTAAAACTGCACTCCGTCGGTCATATGGTCCTTGATCGGTTTGCCGTCCTTGTCTTTGGCCACCACATCCTTGGCCAGATACTCCGCCCACAACGGACTGTCTTCGCTGGCATCCGACATGTTCAGTTGCAGGCTCACCGTGGTGTTGTGCTTGCGCGCCTCGACCATCAGGTGGCGCAGCCCGGCAAGCGCATCCTTGTCGTTGGCTCCCTTGAGCTGCGGGTTGACCAAATTCCAATCCGGCGCGCGCGCCGCGGTGCCGTTGCCCTGCCAGCCCACCAGGTAAATGATTTTGTTCACCTCGCAGGTGATGCCGTCCAAACGCTCGATCACCTTGAGCGCCTGGTCGAAATTCATCAGCACTTCGCATTCGCCGTCGGCGTTCCTTCGCGACAGCTGCAGCTTCATGACCACGGATTGGTCGTATTTGTGGAACCAATCCCGTTCCGGCTTTTGGGTCTTGGTCCAGTCGTAGGGCGCGCCCGAAGGCTGGTAGTCCGCCGGGCGCGCATTCAATTCATGCAGCGCGAGCTCTGGCTGGCGTGGCGGCAACGGCCGGAGCTTGGGTGCCACGCCGGCGGCCAGCGCCCCGCCAACGGGGGATAACAGCAAGAGAACGGCCAGCAGGGGGGGGGACAGGCGCATGCGAGGATTTTAAGGTCAGATTTCGGCCCAACCAGCCCCTTGGACAAAAAAGAATTGTCAACCTGCGCACTCCATACTATGCTCCACATAGTACTGTCCTTTTTATTGCAGGCCCACCCATGAAAATCGAAAAAGAACTGATGCGCGGCGCCGGCCCCCTGGCCGTGATGAAGCAACTCTCGCGCGGCGAAATGTACGGCTACGAACTGGTCAAAGCCCTGTCGCGCCAAAGCGGCGGCGTGCTGGACATGGGCCAGTCCACGCTCTACCCCATGCTCTACAACATGGAGGCCAAGGGCCTGGTCAATTCGCGCGTGGAGGACGGCCCCAACGGCAAGCCGCGCAAGTATTACTTTCTCACCAGCGCCGGGAAAAAACATCTGGTGGCGGAGGAGGGGCGCTGGAAAACCCTGGTCAAAGCCATGGGCGCACTCGGGTTGGGCGGTGCGCCGGTGAAGGGGGTGGCGCTATGAGTTGCGCTTTGCCACCGCCGGACAACCGGACCGACTCGTTATGGCGCCGCTTGCGCCAAACCCCCATGCGTGACATGCTGCGCGGACGCATGACCGCCCGCTTGGATTGGGAAGCATCACTGGCCCGCTCCGGCCTGCCCGTCCCCGCGCAAGAGATCGTGGCGCAAGTGGTCAAGCGCACCAAACTTTGGCGGCTGGAAAAAACGGAGGTATGCAATGAACTGGCCGCGCACTTTGGCGACGGCCTGGCTGCCGGCGAGACGACGGAAGAGTTGCTCAAAAACTTCGGTGATATTCGGCAGACTGCGCAGCTGATCCGACGGGCGAAGAAAAGGCAGCGGCCGTTGGTTTGGCATGGGCTGAAGTGGATCGGCCGCGGCTTCTTGGCGCTGGTGGTGGTGTATGTTGGGTTGACTGTTTACTACGCGATGGATCGGGTGGTGATCAAGACTGATTACCTGGCGCAGATCAACGCGGTGGCGATGGCCACGCCGGAG
>CAZKVP010000093.1:0-10082 GCA_964556215.1 uncultured Phycisphaeraceae bacterium | reverse complement strand
TCCCGCTCCACCTTCACCTTCGTCTTCACATGCTGATAAACCGCCGGATATTTCTCCCGCACCTCCTCCGCCGTCAATCCAAACAAATCAATCACCATCACCCCGCGCGGCCGATCAGCCAAGTCGCGGCCGTTGCGGTACGGGCGGATGTGCTTCTCCAAGCCAAGGAACCCCGACCGTAAGGGAGGGGACGCTTGAACTTGGAGCGGGCACTGGTCCCCTCCCTTACGGTCGGGGTTCTTTTCCTGAAGCCCCAACGTTTCCGCCTCCTGCGGCGTGACGATGAATCCCGACCCCGCCAACATCATGCCGTTGCAACTCATCCCCTCATTCGCCTTGAGCGGCTGAACCGAAACCATCGCCGCGCCGATGCTCAAATCCGCATGGATTTTCCCGTGCGATTCCGCAAGCGCAACTTCCACCGAGTCATCGCTGCCGGTCGTCTCACTGGTGACTTCCAATAGCCGGCCATCGACTTCGCCCGGCTTGGCAACCGTCATCGCAATGCGCACCGCCGCGCCATCGCTGGCCTCTACCCACGGATGATCCGGAATGGCGTAGATCAGGGAGAGCGGAACGGGCTTCTTCTTGCCCTTCACGGGTTCCGGCTGCATGTGCGCCTCCAGCACCCGCCGGTTGAAAGTCTGGCTGATGCTGTTGGTCGTGATCAAGCCAAATTGCCGCACCTTGCCGGCCCGCGCCAACAAAGCGGCCTTGTGCCACCAATACAAAACAAAATCGGTGGAGTCGCCGACCTCCGGATACGCTGCGCGCAAGGCATCCACATAGCCGCCGCCCAAATTCTGACGCATCACTTTGTCGCCCAAAAACGGCGGATTCCCCACCACAAACTCCGCCTCCGGCCACCCCGCCTGCCGGGGTTTCACGAATTCCCACACCGCCACCTGCGCCTGCTCATCCGGCACCATGCGTCCGGTGGTCGCGTCGGCCTTCATCGTCTGCCCATCCCAGCGCATCTTGGGCCGGCCATCTTCCGTCAGCGCGTATTTCTTTTCGTCGTAGGCCAGCACCGCATCCACATTCCGGATGTTGCCGTAATCCTCCAGCACCGGGTCGCGCAATTGCGCTTCGTCGTCCTGGCGCAAGTGCCATTGCAGGTAGCCGATCCACAGCACCAATTCCGCCAAGGCGGCGGCGCGCGGGTTCAGTTCCAAGCCGAGGAATTGGTGCGGGTCCACGCCGTAGCCGACGAAACTCAAACCTTCGTCGCCGCCGACTTCGCGCAGGAACACCAGCACTTCGCCCTCCAGCCGCTTCATGTGTTCCATGGCGACATACAAAAAGTTGCCGCTGCCGCAGGCCGGATCCAGCACGCGGGTGGCGGCCAATTGCTTGAGGAAGCCCATGATTTTTTCACGGACGGCTTTGATTTTCGGGTCGCGCGCTTTGCCGGTCAATTCCTCTGCGTCTTTGAGAAGCACTTGCGCTTCCTTGCGCACGGCCTGCCAATCCGACCGCAGCGGTTCGATGACGGTGGGCACCACCAGCCGCTCCACATACGCGCGCGGCGTGTAGTGCGCGCCCAATTTGTGGCGCTCGGTGGGATTCAGCGCCCGTTCCAGCAGAGTGCCGAAAATGGCCGGCTCGACATGGCTCCAATCCTTGCGGGCGGCGTCCAGCAGCAGGTTGATCTGAGCGGAGGAGAGTGGCAGGGCATCACTCTCATGAAAGAATCGGCCATTGAAGCGGCGCAATTGCGCCCCGAGGATTCCGTTGTAGCGGCCGGCATCCATGTCGCGCCACAGGCCTTCGGCCAGCCATTGGAACTTTTTGCCGTCGCCGTCGCAATGCTCCAGCAATTTGGCGAAGGAATGGCGGGGAATCAGGCCCACATCCTCGGCGAACAAAGTGAACAGGGTGCGGGTGAGGAAGTGGCCCACGGCCTCCGGCGCGTGGCCGCTTTTTTCAAGCGACGCGCCGAGTTTGGCCAGATGCTCCGACACCTCGCGCGTGACCTGCTCACTGATGCGCGCGGGGTTGAGTTGGTCGGGGTCGGTCCACGCCAGGCGCAAGCGGTTGCGGACCGGTTCCTCTTCCAGTTGCGCCAAGGCGATGCGGAAGGAACGCGAGTCGGGGTAAGGCGTGTAGACCTTGCCCATGCGCGAAAAGTCGGCGTACATCTCGATGGAGTAGCCGACATCCACCACGATGAGCAGCGGGGGATTGCCTTCGCTGGCCGGCAAAGCGCGCACATAGTTTTCCGCCTGTTCGCGGGCGGCCTGCATGGCCAGGTCGTAGCGGCGGGTGCCGCGCTCGCCGTGGCCTTGCTTGGTTTTCTTTTCAATCACTTCTTCGTTTGCGCTTTGATTCTTGGCGCCGACGCCTTGCTTGGTTTCCAGCACGAAGCAGTTGCGCTTGTAGAGGTCGAGACGGCCTTGGGCTGGCGCGCCGGTTTCATCGGTATAGGAGACGGGCTTCTCAAACACATAGGCGTTGGTTTTCTCATCCGGCCCCATCGGATCGGGTCGGGCCACGCTGAGCAGGTCGCACAGTTCGGAGAGGAACATCTGCGCGTTGGCGCGCTCGCCGGCACCGGAGGGTTGCCAACGGGCGATGAAGGCTTTGGCGGAAAGTGCTTTGGGCGCGGCGGGAATGGGCATGGGCGGATGATAAGGCCATGAATCCACAACGCCTTCAGCGTTGCCAATCCCCCCCCACCCCACCCAGGGTCTCCCGCCGCTCGCTTGCGCTTTGGCGGGCGACCCTGGGCTTCAAATCCATGTCCCCGTTGGGGACGGGAACGGCCAGCCTGTTGTATCGCGTGTCCTGTAATTTCCCTTGGCGCAATTGCGGGTGTGAACCCTTACGCCAACACCGCCCGCGTTTGCGCCCCTGCCCGACCCTTTTGCCACAAATCATGCACGCGGAACCCGGCTTTGGTTTCGGGGAAATCCACCCGTGCGTGGGTGCCGCGGGTTTCCTGGCGCCAGAAGGCCGAGCGGGTGATCAGGGCGCCGACGGTCAGCAGGTTCTGCACCTCCCAGCCGTCGCGGCCGTCGAAAATCTTGTCCATGGTGTAGCGGCCCCAAAAGTCGAACATCTCGCCGACTTCCTCCAAACGCGCGCCGTCGCGCTCGATGGAGACATGGCGCCACATCACGCTGCGCAGGCTGCTGCGCACGTCGGCCAAATCCAGTTCGCTCTTGTCCGAGGCCGGCACGTGCGCGGTCAATTTGAAGGATTGGGCGGGGCCGGTTTTCCCCAGGATTTCAATGGCAGCCAAACCGCAAGCGTGGCCCATCACCAGCCCTTCCAGCAGGCTGTTGCTGGCCAGGCGGTTGGCCCCGTGCAGGCCGGAACAGGCGGCCTCGCCGCAGGCCAGCAAACCGGGCACGCTGGTTTTCCCGGAAAGGTCGGTCACCAGGCCGCCGATCATGTAATGGCAGGACGGGTGGACGGGAATCTTGCCCTTTTCCAGGTCGATGCCGTATTTTTCCAGCATGGCGGCCACGCCCGGGAAGCGCTTGCGGAATTTCTCGGCGCCGATCGGGGTGATGTCCAGATACACATGGGTGGAGTCGGTCTTGACCATCTGGTGCAAAATGCTGCGCGAGACGATGTCGCGGGGCGCCAGTTCCGCGCGCGGATCGTAATCGGGCATGAAGCGGTAACCGCGCTTGTCCACCAAATGGGCGCCTTCGCCGCGCACGGCCTCGGTGATCAGTTGGCGCGAGGCGCCGGCGATGTACAGCGTGGTCGGGTGGAACTGCACAAAGGCAAGGTCGCCAAGTTCCGCCCCGGCGCGCCAGCCCATGGCGATGGAGTCGCCGGTGGCCACGCTGGGGTTGGTGCTCTCGCGGTAGACCTGGCCGCAGCCGCCGCCGGCCAGAATCACGGCCGAGGCCCAGATCACCTGCAGGCCGTATTTGGGGTGCTGGGTCAGGAGGCCGCGGCACACGCCGGTGTCGTCGGTCAACAGATCGAGGACGAAGCAATCCTCAAACAAACGGATGCGGCCCTGGCTGCCGTTCTTGTGCGCCAGCAGTTGCCGCTTGAGGGTGAGCGCCAGTGCCCTGCCGGTGGCGTCGCCCTCGGAATGCACGATGCGGGCGCGGCCGTGGCCGCCTTCCAACCCCAGTTTGAGGGCGCCGGCGCCGTCGCGGTCCAGCGGCAACCCGACGGCGATCAGTTCGGCCAAGCGCGCGGGGCCTTCCGCCACCACTTTGCGCACCATTGCCTGGTCGCACAAGTCGGCCCCGGCGATCAGGGTGTCCTGCACATGGTCGCCCACGCTGTCTTCCTTGTCGAGCACGGCCGCGATGCCGCCTTGGGCATAGGCCGTGTTGGAATCCTCGGCCTTGGCCTTGGTCACCACGATCACTTCGGCCTCGGGGTTGGCCCCCACCGCCGCCAACGCCGCCGATGCGCCGGCCACCCCGGCCCCCACCACCAGCACATCGGTGAAAATCTGCGACAGCAAGGTGGCGCGGAACGGGATCAGGTGGCGGCGCTCTGAATAAATGGGGTGCATGGGCGTGGGCTGGCGGATGAAACTCAGGGGGTTTTCGGCGGGGTTTGCGGCGGAGTTTGCGCGGCGGGTTGCGCGGCGGATTGCGGCGGTTTTTGCGGCAGACTTGCCGGCGGGCCCTCCAACACGCCCTCAAACTCAAATGAGCGGGTGGGCAAGGGCATGCCCAGTTCCGTTTTCAGGCGGCGCCAATCGGTGTCGGGGCGGAAGGTGAACACGCCGCGCAAGGTGACTTTTTTACCCGCCAAAGATGCGGCCCCCGGAAAGCCGGCCGGCAATTCCACCGTTTGCACGCCACCTTGGGCGTCCACCGTGGGCACCGTTTTGAAGGGCTGGTCGTCAATCCTGAAATCCGGCGCCCCTTCCACCGTCAGGCGGTAGTACATGGACACCATTGGCATGGGGGTGGAGGTTTCATTTTTGAGCCGCACCGTGGCCACCACGCGCGAGCCGTCGGCCCCCGTTTGATCCAGGCGCACGCCGGTCACCTCGGCGGAGGGCACCCACGTGCAGGCGGTCAGAAACAGAAGCGGCGGCAGGGCAAGGGGAAGAAGGCGCATGCGGGGGATTGTAGGGGGAAAGAAAAGACCCCCCGCCGGCGGCCAGGGACCGGCCGGGGGCCTTTTTCCCCAAGAGCCACGCCCCCGCGCGGCGGCCGCGTTGCATGGCTGGCCTACAATCCCCCCATGCCCTTCCTTAAACCAGAAATCCTCTCCCCGGCCGGTGGCTGGGATTGTGCCCGCGCCGCCGTGGAAAACGGCGCCGATGCCATCTATTTCGGCACCACCGCCTTCAACGCACGGGCCCGGGCCAACAATTTCGCGCCCGAGGAACTGGCCGACCTGATGGCTTATTTGCACCAAAGGTCGGTGCGGGGCTACCTGACCTTCAACACCTTGGTATTCCAAAACGAGCTGGCCGACGCCGCAGAGGTGCTGCGCACGGTGATGGCGGCCGGGGTGGATGCGGCCATCGTGCAGGATGTGGGCATTTGCACGCTGATCCGCGAGATCAGCCCGGACTTCCCCATCCATGCCTCGACCCAGATGACCATCACCTCCAGCCACGGGGTGAAACAGGCCAGGGAATTGGGCGCCTGCCTGGCGGTGATCGCGCGCGAAAACTCCATCGCCGAAATCAACGCCATGCAAAAGCAGGCCGCTGCCCAGGGTGTGTCGCTGCCGCTGGAAACCTTTGTGCACGGCGCATTGTGCGTGGCCTATTCGGGCCAGTGCCTGACCAGCGAATCGCTCGGCGGGCGCAGCGCCAACCGCGGCCAGTGCGCCCAATCGTGCCGCCTGCCGTACGACCTGCTGGTGGATGGTCAGCCGGTGGATTTGGGCGACCGCAAATACCTGCTCTCGCCGCAGGACTTGGCCGGGCTGGAAGTGGTCCCCGATTTGATCGCCGCCGGCGTGTCGTCCTTGAAAATCGAAGGCCGCCTGAAAACCCCGCAGTATGTGGCCGCCATCACCCGGGCCTACCGCGATGTGGTGGACCAATGCCACGCCGCGCTGGAAGCGGGGCAACCGCTGGAAGAAGTGCGCGAACTGGCCAAAACCCTGCGCGAGCGCGATGCCTACACGTTGGAAATGTCCTTCTCGCGCGGGCTGTACACCGGTTGGTTGCGCGGCAACGACAACCAGGCGCTGGCCCATGCCAAATTCGGCAAAAAGCGCGGCGCACCGGTGGGGTCGGCCATTGACATCATGCCCGATCGCGATGCGGTGCTGATCAAATTGGCGCCCGGCGCGGCGGCGCACCTCAAGGCCGGCGACGGGCTGGTCTTCGGCTTGGAAGGTGCCGACACCGAAAACGAGGAAGGCGGCTTTGTGCGCACGGTGGATTTTGATGTGGAAGATCCGGCGCAAGCCACCGAAGCCATCGTGCGCTTCGGCCCCGGCGCGGTGAAGTTCGACCGCCTGAATGAAAACCAATCCATCTACAAAACCAAGGACATGCAGTTGGAAAAGGCGCTGGATGCCACCTGGAAGCATGCGGTCGAAGGCGGCGACCCCAATTACCGCCGCAAAGTCTTTTTCCAAGTGGCCGGCGCCGCCAACGAGCCGCTGCGGGTGTCGTTGCGCGATGCACAAGGCCATGCCGTGTCGGCTGAATCAGAGTTGGCACTGGCCCCCGCCGCCGCCCGCGCGCTTGATGAAGCGACACTGGAGGCGCAACTGGGCCGCCTTGGCAACACCGCATTTGAACTTGGCGGTATTGATGCCAAGTCATTGGCTCCGGGCCTGTACCTGCCGATGTCGGCGCTCAACAAATTGCGCCGCGATCTGTGCGACCGGTTGTTTGCACTCAAGGCAGAGAAGCCGAAGTGGACGATCCTGGCTGTTTCAGGTGGAAGCGGCGTCCCGCCGCTTGTTGCCGCGCAGCGGCAAGGGGGACCGACAACGCACGGCTCGATCGGAAATCCGCACGGTGGCGCGCAAAAAAAACAAGAAACCGGCCTGCGGCCGGAAAGCGGCAAGATGCCGCTTCCACCCGTTCTCATCCCCGTCGTGCGCCATTTGGCGCAGGCCGAGGCCGCCCTGGCTTTTGGCGCCACCACCCTGTACTTTGACCCCGAGAATCCGCGCGATTTCCGCCAGGCCGGTGAGATCGCCACCCGCTTCCGCGACATGGCGCGCCAGCCCATCGAGTTGTTTTTCGCCCCGCCGCGCGTGTTCAAGCATGGCGAGGAATGGATTTTGAAGCAGGTCGAGCAGTCGGTGGGCAAAGGCCGGGCCGATGGCGTGTTGGCGCGCAATGCGGCCCACATCCAGGCCTTTGCCGGCAAGTTCAGGGTGCGCGGCGATTTTTCGCTCAATGTGGCCAATGCGCGCACCGCCCGATGGTTTTTGGCCAAGGGGCTCGAAACCGTCACCGCCTCTTACGATCTCAACGCCACCCAGTTGGATGCGCTGATCGACGCCGCCCCCGGGCACGGTTTTTCGCCAGCGCAACTGGAAATCACCATCCACCAGCACATGCCGATGTTCCATATGGAGCATTGCGTGTTTTGCGCCTTCATGTCCACCGGCAAGGATTACCGCGACTGCGGCCGCCCCTGCGAAGAACACGAAGTGCATTTGGTGGACCGCTACGGCGCCAAGCACCAGCTCAAGGCCGACGCCGGCTGCCGCAACACGCTGTACAACGCCCTGGCCCAGACCGGCGCCGAGCATGTGCCCCACCTGCTTGACAAGGGCATCCGCCGCATGCGGGTGGAGTTTGTGGACGAATCACCCCAAACCGTCACCGCCACCCTGGAGCGCTACGAAAAACTGCTGCACGGGGAAATCTCCGGGCGGCAGTTATGGGAGGAATTGCGTTTGAAAAACCAACTGGGCGTCACCCGCGGCACGCTCAATGTGATGGAGTGAAGGAGGGTCGGCTTTAGCCGACCTTAGCCGCACGTTTTAGAAAACCCCAAGGGTTGGCGGAAATATTCCGCCAACCCTTGGGGTTTTCTAAGTTCTTGAGCGCAGCTGGCCGGCTAAAGCCGACCCTCCCTATTCCAGATTGCCGTCTTTGCGCAGCGCTTCCACCCGTTTGAGCTGGATGTAATTGTTGCCCCGGTACACCTCGACCACGCCGGAAACGGTGAATTGCGCATCCTGCCCCAACTGCTCCTGCAGATCCTCGAGTTCCTCGAGTTTGCGGGTGGGGAGCACGAACATGGGCCGGCGTGGATCCTCTTTGTTTTCGGAATGGAACACCAGCACGGGGATTTTCCGCTCGCCCCCCACCCGCACCAATTGAATGCGGGCATGGCTCACCAACGTGCCCTCGCCCTCGAGCGGGCCAAGGCTGGCGGCCGGCGCGCGCAGCAACTCGGCCATGTTCATGGCCGGAGACGGCGGCGGCCTGTGCGCCTTGTCAATTGCCTGGGCCGGGGTGGCGGATGGCGTCCGGTCACGCAGGATGTCTTCAAGCACTTGGGACTGGGTCGGCGGCTTGCCGGCTGGTGCGGGTGCAGGCGTGGGCGTTTCCTCCGCCGCCAACAACAAAGGGGCGGCAACCAAGCCAAGGGTGGCGCAAACAGCAAGGCACGGCCAGAAGAAACGGGGCATCAAAGCTCCTTAAAACGGCGAAAAACGGGCGCAACAGAACAAGCCGACGGGAGCAAGCGGGCAACATGGCGCGCCTGCCCCTTATTCGGTGGCTTCAGCCTCGCCGGTGGGCAACGCCTCGGGCCGGGCTTCCGCCTTGGGTTCGGCTTTGGGTTCCGTTTCAGGTTCCGGCTGGGCTTCGGTCTTTTCAATCTTGATCGGCTCGGGCTTGGGCGGCTGATGGGTGGCCGGAACCGGCAGGATGCGGCGTGCCTCCACGGTGCTGACACGCCAACCCATGCCGTCAAGATCCGCTTTCCAATCCAAGTTGACTTCGGTCAGCGCCAACGGACGGATGTCGCCGGGGGTCACCACATCCACCTGGGCGCTGCCGCCGCGCGCGCGCAGGGTGCGCACTTCGTACACGGGGGCGTCGGAAGGGGCAAATTCCGGCAACACGAACACATCGCCGGCCTTGGCCGCCACCTTCTGGTAAGTGGCATAGGTTGACCCAGGGGGCAACAGCAAGGTGACGGGCGCCTTGGCCTTGCGGTCGGCGGCCATTGCCTTGAGCGCGGCGGACTCAATGGCCGGCACATTGCCGCCGTTGGCGTCATTGCCGGCCACATCGCCGCGGTCGGCGGGAATGTTGATGTACGCGAAACTCTGCTGGCAGGCCGGCAAAAGCGTCAAGGCGAGCAAAGCGAACGGAGCGGCAACGAATGGGCGGATCGGCATGATGGTCGGGGAATAAGGGGGCGGATTTGGCGTGAATACGCGATGATTCTAGGCGATTTGAACGGAAAAGGATGGCGGAGATTCCGCCATCCTTTTATTTCCGGTTTGGGTCGAACGTTTACTTGGCCGGCTCGGCTTCGGGGGCGTTGTCCTTGCCCAGCACCTTGGATTCAAACCAGGTGGAGCGCTTTTTGCCGGTGGCGGCGGGCTTCGCTTCAGCGGGCTTTTCTTCCGCGGCCTTGGCGGCAGCGGCTGCTTCCTCCGCTGCCTTGGCTTCTGCGGCGGCCTTTTCTTCCGCTTCCTTGGCGGCCTTGGCTTGCGCCTTGGCTTCCTTTTCAGCGGCGGCGGCGGCCTTCTGTTCTTGGGTCTGCTTGCCCAGAATGTTGCGCTCGAACCAGTTGTAGTGCTCGGGCTGTTTGGCCTCTTCGGCGGGCTTCGCCTCGGCGGCGGCCTTTTCAGCGGCCTTGGCTTCTGCGGCGGCCTTTTCTTCAGATTCCTTGGTGGCTTTGGCCTCCGCAGCGGCGGCCTTCTGCGCGGCCTTGGCTTCCGCTTCGGCGGCTGCCACTTCAGCCTTGGCTTTCGCCTTTTCTTCGGCAACGGCCTTTTCTTCAGCTTCCTTGGCGGCCCTGGCTTGCGCCTTGGCCTCCTTTTCGGCGGCGGCGGCGGCCTTCTGCTCCTGGGTCTGTTTGCCCAGAATGTTGCGCTCGAACCAGTTGTAATGCTCGGGCTGCATTTCTTCGGCCTTGACGGCCGCAGGCTCCTTGGCTTCAGGTGCAGCGACGGCAGGAACTGCGGCCGGAGCAATGGCC
>CAZKVP010000092.1:0-10218 GCA_964556215.1 uncultured Phycisphaeraceae bacterium | reverse complement strand
TTGGCCCCTTGCAGGCTCGCATACAAAAAAGCGCGCGTTGGACAAAAAGACGGCGCCTTGGCGCCGCCTTTTTTGTTTCCGCGCCAAAAGATGTAACACAACGCCTTGGGTGCCGTCTGATCCTCCTCGCCGCTTTCCCGCATCCTGCATACCCATGAAAATTCTCCCCACCACCGCCCTGTTGTTTGCCCTGTCCCTGACCGCTTGCGCCAGCGCGCCCCCGGTCGCCTTATCACCCCAAGTGGCCGGCAGCCTGGCCAAACAAAACGTGTCGTGGAACACGCCCGGCGGCGAAATGGGCTCGATGCCGGTGGGCAACGGCGACGTGGCCGGCAATGTGTGGGTGGAGGCCAACGGCGACTTGGCGTTCTACCTTGCCAAGAGCGATGCTTGGAACGAGCAGGACCGCCTGCTCAAGGTCGGCCGGGTGCGGGTGTCGTTCACACCGGCCCTGGATGTGAAAACCTTCAAGCAAACCCTGAACTTGCGCACCGGCGAGGTGGTGATCACCGCAGGCCAAGGCGCCGACGCCGCCACGGTGCGGGTGTGGGCCGACGCCAACCACCCGGTCATGCGCGTCGCCTGCGACGGCGCCACGGCGCGCGCGTGCTCGGCCAAGGTGGAGTTGTGGCGGACAGAAACCAAGCCCCATTACGAGCGCGGCGGCGAACATTCCGATGCCGGCGTCAACGGCTGCGGCGTGCCCCTCCACGACCTGGCCGACACCGTGCTGGCGGCCGGCCAGGCCGGGGCCGGCCGCATCGGCTGGTTCCACCGCGACACCGAGAGCGTTTACGGACCCACCCTCACAACCCAGCATCTGGGGCCGCTGGTGGAAAAATTCCCCGATCCGCTGATGGGCCGCACCTTCGGCGCGGTGGGATTCGGCTCCGGCATGACCGCAGCCGGCCCGTTGGAATTGAAGTCCGCCGCCCCGGCCGCCTCCCGCACCTTGGATTTCACGGTGCTGACCGCGCAAACACCGACGGCACAGGACTGGCAAACCAAGGCCTTGGCGCTGGCTGACGCCGTCGGATCCCTCTCCCCCGCCAAGGCCCGCGCCGCGCATGAGGCTTGGTGGGAAGCCTTCTGGAACCGCAGCCATGTGTTCGCCTCCGGCTCTGCGCAGGCGGACAAGGTGACCCAGGGCTACACCCTGCAACGCTTCATGATCGCCGCCAGCAGCCGCGGCTCTGCGCCGCCGAAATTCAACGGCGGCCTGTTCACCGTGCAGATGCCCGGCACGCCCGACCCCGACTACCGCAGGTGGGGCGGCAACTATTGGTTCCAGAACAACCGCTGGCTCAACTGGCCGTCGCTGGCCACCGGCGACTACGATCTGATGCGCCCCTTCTTCACCATGTACCGCGCCGCCCTGCCGCTGGCACAAGCGCGCACGAAACTGATTTTCGGGCATGAAGGCGCCTTCTTCCCCGAGACCATGCACTTCTGGGGCACTTACAACGGCAACGACTTCCACGGCTATGGCAACGGCGGCGCGTGGCAGGGCTGGAAGAATCCGAGCGTCCTGGCCTGCAACCCGTATGTGAAGTACTACTGGCAAAGCGGCATCGAACTCTCGGCCATGATGCTGGATTACTACGACCATACCCGCGACGAAGCGTTCGCGAAGGACACCCTGCTGCCCTTCGCGTCCTCCATCGCGGCCTTCTACGACCAACACTGGAAGCGCGACGGGGAAGGCAAGATCCGCTTCGAGCCCACCGCCTCGCTGGAAACCTGGCATGTGGCGGTCAATGACGCGCCGACCAACGCCGGCCTGCGCTTCATTCTGCCGCGCTTGATGGAAGTGAAGGGCGCCAGCGAAGCGCAAAAAACAGCCTGGCGCAAGACCCTGGCCGACCTGCGGCCGCTGCCGCAGATGCAGCGCGCCGGCAAGACCGTGCTGGCGCCGGCGGAAAAATTCAGCCACAAGTCCAACCGCGAAAACACCGAGTTGTACGCCGTGTTCCCTTACCGCCTGTACGGCGTGGGCAAACCGGACCTGGCATTGGCCGAAGCCACCTTCGACACCCGCGCCGAACGCCAACGCGGCTGCTGGACCCAGAACGGCGTGCATGCCGCCTTGCTCGGCCGCGCCGACGAGGCGCGCGACAACGCCATCCACAACTTCTCGGAAAATTGCGCCCCGCAGCGCTTCCCAGCCTTCTGGCCGGCCGAGGCCGACTGGACGCCCGACCTGGACAATGGCGGCACCGGCATGATGACGGTGAACGAGATGCTGGTGCAGGATGCCGGCGGCAAGATCCTCTTGGCCCCGGCCTGGCCCAAGGGCTGGAACTGCGACTTCAAACTGCATGCCCCGCAAAACACCACCGTCGAAGGCCGCATCGAAAACGGCAAGGTGCTGGATCTGAAAGTGACGCCGGAAAGCCGGCGCAAGGATGTGGAAATCCGATAGCCTTCTAAAAGGAAGACAAAAAGACAAGGACAGGCCAAAAAAGGAAAGGGCCAAGGATTTTCCGTGTTTTTCAGCCGGAAAATCGAAACCGAATGGTTGGACGCACCGCATCCAAGCAACAGATCCTGGTTCCGCCCATCGGCATCGCGGTGCGCGCCAGCACGGCCTTTTTCGTGTCCGATGTTCCAATCGGCATATCGTCCATGCATTTCATCCAATACTCCATGTAACAGGAACGCCCGAACAGCATCCCTTCCGTATTGGTCTGACTCTATCTCAAACTTGCCCCACATGCGCATGAAACTGCCGCACTTCGCCTTTCCTTTTCTCCTGCTGACCCCCTGCGCCCATGCCCAGGCAAAGCCGGATTCATCCTCCCAGACGGCGGTCCCCTCCGCCGACTTGCGCCAGACGGACGCCTTCTGCCAAGGCTGGCGATTTTTGCGCGAGGATGCCAAAGACGCCAAGACAGATGCCTCCGCCGCCGCCTTCAGCGACGCCGCTTGGGAGCAGGTCAGCCTGCCGCACACCCCGCGCCTTGATTCGCCGATGTCATCCGGTAATTATTTCCTGGGCGGCTGCTGGTATCGGCATGAGATCGCGGTCAATCCCGCCTGGGCCAACAAGCGCGTGTCGCTGGAATTCGACGGCGCCATGCAAAAGGCGGACATCTGGGTCAACGGCCAAAAGGTCGGCACCCACCTGGGCGGCTACCTGCCCTTTGTCGTGGACTTGACGCCGCACCTGGCCGGCCACGACCGCATCAGCGTGGCGCTGCATCTGGACAACAACGGCTCGGCGTTGTTCCCGCCCGGCAGCAACCGGATCGACTTCACTTACCAGGGCGGCCTGTACCGCCCGGTGCGGCTGGTGGTGACCGACCCGGTCCACATCACCAACGCGATCGAGGCCAACCAGGTGGCCGGCGGCGGCGTGTTCGTGCGCTGTGAAAGCGCCACCGCCGCCGCTGCCGCCGTGGCGGCGCAAACCCATGTGCGCAACGACGGCGCAACTGAAATCAAGGTGGAAGTCGAGCATGTCCTGCTGGCTCCCGACGGCCGCGAAGTTGCGCGCCAGACCGTGGCCGCCAAGCCGCTCGCCCCGGGTGCCGGGGCGGAGTTCGCCTCCCACTTGAATGTGGGCAAGCCGCAACTGTGGCACCCGGATCATCCGTGGTTGTACACGCTGGTGTCCACGGTGAAAAAAGACGGCGTCACCTGCGACCAGGTGCGCACCCGCTGCGGCCTGCGCTGGCTGGCGGTCACCGACGAAGGCTTTTTCCTCAACGGCGAGCGCATCATGCTGCGCGGGGCCAACCGGCACATGTCCTTCCCTTGGCTTGGCAATGCCGCCTCTGACAACCTCAACTATCGCGACATCCGATTGCTGAAAGAGGGCGGTTTCAACTTCCTGCGCCTGTGCCACTATCCGCAGAGCGCGGGAACCATGGAAGCCTGCGACGAATTGGGCGTGATGGCCTTGGTCTGCACCCCCGGCTGGCAGTGCTTCCAAGACAACGACTCTTTCAAGAACGAGGCCGAAAAGAACATCCGCGAGATGGTGCGCTGGAACCGCAACCACCCCAGCGCGGCGATGTGGGAAACGAGTTTGAACGAAACCTACGGGCACGACGCCTTCCACGAAACTTGCGCCAACCTGGCCAAGGCGGAATACCCCGGCGGCCAACTGCTCACCTCCGGCGACACCTACGCCGCCAAGCGCACCAAGTTCTACGATGTCACCTACACCGGCTGGGGCGGCCCTTACAACCGCCCGCTGCACCCCGACGCGCAACATAAAAAAGCCCTGCACCGCGAATACGGCGACATGGATGTGGGCGGCGCGATCCATGTGCTGGGACGCGGCGGCTCCGATGCCGAAAAGTGGATGCTGCACCAGGCTTGGCAGTTCCAATGGACGCACAACACCAACCTTTCCTGGCCGTGGACCCTCGGCGACGCCGTATGGGAAGGAATCGACACCCACAGCGCCTTCGGCCCCTCGTTCTGCGGCCCGCTGGACATCTACCGCCTGCCGAAATTCGGCTACTACTTCTACCAAAGCCAGCGCGATGCGGCGGCGAAGCCCGCCGTCCCCTGCGACACCGGCCCGATGGTGAACATCGCCAGTTTCTGGACGCCGCGCGCGGAGCAAGTCAAGGTCGTGGTGTATTCCAATGCGGAAGAAGTGGAACTGTTCCTCAACGGCAAGAGCCTGGGCCGGCGCAAGCCGGACAGCGGGCCGGACAGCCCTTACGGCCAGTACAACACCGGTGCTGATCCCACTTGGGCCGGCCAGACCGATCCGGCGGCCTCCACCCGGGAGCACGATGCGGCCGCCAAAGCCAAATCGGATGCCGGCAAAATGTTCAACGGCGGCAACTGCACCCATTTGAACCATGCGCCCTTCACTTTCATCCCGGTGCACTACGAACCGGGTGAGTTGAAAGCGGTGGCTTACATCGACGGCAAGGCCGTGGCCACCAGCCTCCGCCGCACACCGGGCAAGCCGGTCGCGCTGCGCCTGCGCGCCGCGCTCCTGGGCAAGCCGCTGGCGGCCGACGGCGCGGACGCGGTGTTCGTCTACGCCGAGGTAGTGGACGCCAACGGCGAAGTGTGTGTGGACAACCAGCCAACGGTCACATTCAAGGCGGAAGGCGCCGGGCACCTGATCATGCCCGCTCCCAGTTTGGCCGTGGGCGGCATCGCACCGATGATGGTGCAGGCGGGGGACAAGCCCGGTACCGTCACAGTCACCGCCACCGCCAAGGATCTGCCGACGGCGACCTTGGAAATCAAGGCGCAATGAGAGACCCCTTTTTCAACTTTCCCATTCCCCTATTCTCCCATCTCATGAAAATCATCCTGCCTTGTGCCGCCCTGCTGCTCGCCTTCTCCGCTTGCGCCATTGATGCGGCGGCCCCCGTGGCCAACTCGCCCCAACTCTACCCGCCGGCGGACAAGTTGACCGCCTCGCCCGGCGACACCACCTACTTCGTGGACCCGGCCAAGGGCGACGATGCCAACTCCGGCGGCAAAGCAAGCCGGGCCTGGAAGTCCATCGCCAAGATCAACGCGCTCAAACTCGCCCCCGGCGACAAGGTGGTGATCGCGCCGGGCCTGCATGAAGAAACCCTCAAACCCTCGGGCGAAGGCACGGCTGAAAAACCCATCGTGGTGGAATTCCGGCCCGGCGTCCACACCTTCGCGGTGGAGAATGCCTTCCGCCAGCCGATCTTCGTGTCCAACTCCTGCGACGCGCCCCAGGTTCCCAAGCCCATCGGCATCCTGGTGCGCGGCGCCAAGCACTTGCGCCTGCAAGGCGGCAGCGTGGACGGCCCCGGCAAGACCGAGATTCTCTATGCCGGCCGCATGGTGGAAATCTTCAACGACCATGCCGAGGATGTCGCTTATTCCGGCCTGGTGTTCGATCTCCAGCGGCCGACGGTGTCGGAGTTGCGCGTGATGGACAGTGCTCCGGGATGGAGCATCGTCCAAATCGCCGAGGGTTCCACTTATTCCTTCAAGGACGGGAAGTTCTCCTGGACCGGCGACATCGGCAGTGGCGCGGTCATGACGCAGCAGGCCAACCCCGCAGCCGGAACTTGCGGACGGTTGGGATTCGGCTGGAATCCCTTCACCATCGCCAAGACCGTGGAGGATCTGGGCGGCGGCAAATTCAAACTCAACTTCGCCAACAACTACCGCCTTCAGACGGGGAACCAGTTCCAGTTCCGTCCCACCTTCCGCGACTCGGTCGGCGTGCACAACGCCCGCAGCAAGGACATCACCCTGCACGACTGCGATTTCTACTCCCTGACCAACATGGGCTTCGTCAGCCAGTTCACCGAAAACATCACCTACCAGCGCGTGAATGTCGCGCCGCCCAAAGGCACGATCCGCACCTGCCCGGCCTGGGGCGACATCTTCCAGTTCTCCAACTGCAAGGGCGAGATCCTGGTGGATTCCTGCCACGAGTCCGGCATGCAGGACGACGCCATCAACTGCCACGGCACCCACCTGCGCATCATCGAGAAGACGGCGGACAACCAGCTGCTATTGCGCTTCATGCACCCGCAGACCTACGGCTTCGCCGCCTACGCTCCCGGCGACGAAATCGCCGTGATTCAGCACGCCAAACTACGCGAATACGACGGCAACCCCCGGCGCAAAGTGACGGCCATCGCGCCCAAGCCCGGCGACACGACCGGCAAGGATTGGTTGCTGACCCTCGACGGCCCGGTGCCAGCCTTCAATGCCAACGATGTGGTGGACAACATCACCTGGTACCCCAATCTCACCGCGACCAACAACCGCGTGGACATGGACTCCTGCCGCGGCTTCCTGCTCACCACGCGCGGCAAGGTGCGGGTTGAGAACAACACCTTCTACCGCTGCGCCATGTCCGGCATCCTGTCCGAGGATGACGCCGAAGGCTGGTTTGAATCCGGCCCGGTGCGCGACATGCTGATCCGCAACAACAAGTTCATCGGCTGCGGCCTCGACATCAACCCGCAAACCCGTTCCGGCAAGCCGGAGGAAGCGGTGCATGAAAACATCCGCATCGAAGGCAACTTCTTCGACGGCGGCGGCGTGTCGGCCCGCAGCGTCAAGGGCCTGACCGTGACCGGCAACCGCTCGCCCGGCGGCAGCGTTGGCGTCAACATTGCGCCTTCGTGCTCCAAGGTCAAGGTCGGGGGCAACGATGTGAAGGCGACGGAATGAGCCCGGGACCGCGGCTCTCCAGGGCCGCTTGTTCAAGGCATTCCGTTTCAGCGGCCCTGAAGAGCCGCGGTCCCGGGCGCAAGCGCATCACACCCGCCTTCCATCAAACACCTTCATCTTCTTCCCAAAATGAAATTCGCCCTCCCCATCGCCGCCCTGCTGCTCGCCTCCTGCACCGCCTTCGCTGCGCCAACGCCGCCGCCTGTACCCTCCGATGCCGCCCACACGCTGCACTACCGCCAACCGGCGCAAAAATGGGCGTCCGAGGCGTTGCCCATCGGCAATGGCCGCATGGGCGCGATGCTCTTTGGCGGCGTGGAGCAGGAGCGCATCCAGTTCAATGAAAACAGCCTCTGGGGCGGCGACAACAACTGGGCCGGCGGCTACGACTGCGGCGACCACGGCTTCGGCTGCTACCGCAACTTCGGCGACATCAAGATCCAATGGGGCGGCCTGCAGGGGCCCGAGGCGACCTCCCCCAGCGGGCATGCCGCCGGCAACGGGCAGCCCCTCGATGCTGCGCTGGACGGCAAGGCCGACACCAAGTGGTGCGTGGAAGGCCCGGGCAACACCGTGTCGTGGCAGGTGCTGCTGCCGGCGGCGCAAATGGTCAAGTCCTACACCCTCACCAGCGCCGCCGATGTGCCGGCGCGCGACCCCAAAGCCTGGGTGCTGGAAGGCTCCGCTGACGACGCAACCTGGACGGAACTCGACCGCCGCAATCCGGGCCAACCCTTCGCGGCACGCGGGCAAACCCAATCCTTCGACATCGCCCACCCGGCCGCGTGCAAGTATTACCGCCTGTCCTTCGACACCAAGGGCTACAGCCATTTTCAGGTGGCCGACATCGCGCTGGCCGGCGTGGTCTTTGCGCCTCCCGTTGAAAAATCGGTGCCCGCCGATTACCGTCGCGCGCTGGATATCCGCACCGGCATCGCCACCGCCTCGTTCACCCAAAACGGCACCCACTTCACGCGCGAGGCTTTCGCCAGCCACCCGGACCAGGTGATGGCCTTCCGCTACGGCGCGGACAAAGCCGGCGCACTGTCGGGCCGAATCCAATTGAAATCCGGCCAGGCGGCCAAGACGGTCGCCACGGAAGAAGGCCTGTCCTTCGCCGGCCAAATGCCCAACACACTCAAGCACGCCTGCGCGCTGCGCGTGCTGCACACCGGTGGCTCGGTGCGGGTGGCCGGCGACGCCCTGGTGTTTGAAAACTGCGACAGCCTGACCTTACTGGTGGATGCGCGCACCGACTACAAGCCCGACTACGCCGCCGGCTGGCGCAACGGAAAAGACCCGTTGGCGGAGGCCCGGAAAGAACTGGCCGCAGCGCAACTGAAACCCTACGACGCCCTGCGCGCCGCCCATGTGCGCGATTGCGCGAGCCTGCTCGGGCGGGCGACCCTGGATGTGGGCGCCACCGATCCCGCCGTGGCGGCATTGCCCACCGATGTGCGCCTGCACCGCTATGTGGACGACGGCAAGCCCGACCCCGACCTGGAGGAAATGATGTTCCAGATGGGTCGCTACCTGCTGGCCAGCAGTTCGCGCCCGGGCGGCCTGCCCGCCAACCTGCAGGGGTTGTGGAACGACAGCAACAGCCCGATGTGGGCCAGCGATTACCACAGCAACATCAACCTGCAGATGAATTATTGGCCGGCGGAAAACACCAATCTTTCCGAATGCCACGAATCCCTGATCGACTACATCGCGGCCCAGGCCCCGGCCTACCGCGTGGCCTCGCGCAAATCTTTCGGCGACAAAACGCGCGGCTGGACGGCGCAGACCAGCCAGAGCATTTTCGGCGGCGGCGGATGGGAGTGGAACATCCCCGCCAGCGCGTGGTACGCGACCCATGCTTTCGAGCATTACGCCTTCACGCAAGACCAGGCCTACTTGCGCCAAACCGGCTATCCGATGCTCAAGGAATGCTGCGAATTCTGGGAAGACCGCCTGAAGAAAATGCCCGACGGCACCCTGATGGCCCCCAACGGCTGGTCGCCTGAGCACGGCCCGCGCGCGGACGGCGTGATGATGGACCAAGAGATCATCTGGGAACTGTTCGACGACTACCTGCAGGCGGCCAAGGCCTTGGGTGTGGACGCCGATTACCGGAAGAAAGTGGCCGACATGCAGGCGCATCTGGCGCCCAACAAAATCGGCAAGTGGGGCCAATTGCAGGAATGGCAGGCAGACATGGACAGCCCCGGCGACCGCCACCGCCACACCTCGCACCTGTTCGCCCTGTTCCCCGGCCGGCAAATCAGCGTCGCCCGCACCCCCGAACTGGCCAAGGCTGCGCGCGTTTCCCTGCTGGCCAGGAGCGGCGACACCGACGGCCCGGGCCGCAAACCTTACACCTTCCGCAGCATGCCCGGCGACAGCATCTACGGCTGGGTGTGGGCCTGGCGCGCCGCCCTGTGGGCGCGCTTGGGCGACGCCGAGCGTGCGCGGGTCATGGTGCAGGGCAAGATGGGCAACAGTTACGCCAACCTGATGGGCTCCAACGTGCCTTACGCCTGGCACCAGGAATTGATCCAGCTGGACAATTCCTTCGGCATCACGGCCGCCATGGCCGAAATGCTGCTGCAATCCCACGCTGGCGAAATCAGCCTGCTGCCGGCCCTGCCCAAGGCATGGGCGGCCAAGGGCTCCTTCACCGGCCTGTGCGCGCGCGGCGACTACACCGTGGACTGCGCCTGGGTTGACGGCAAGGTCACGCAGTACCGCATCCGCGCCGGCAAGAACGCCAAGGACGGCAAAGTGAAGGTGCGCGTGAACGGCGAGGTGAAAGAAGTGACGCCGCAATGAGCGTGCGCGGCACCGAGTCGGCGTCCCTTTATTCTTTTTCTCCTGCCCCGGAATTTCCCCCTACTTCTTCACCATATTCGATTTCGGCCGCCTGGAGGAGGCAGCGCTCGCCGGCGACGCGGCCCTGGCCCAAAGGTTGGGCGACCTGCACACCCGCCAGGTCGAGCGGGAGTTCGCGCTGCGCGCCGAGCTCTTGGTGGCCTCCGCCAAGCGCCGGGCCGACCGGTCAGTATGAATGGCATACACACAACACTTTTA
>CAZKVP010000091.1:2917-10339 GCA_964556215.1 uncultured Phycisphaeraceae bacterium | reverse complement strand
ATGTTTTTTACATTTTTCAGAACATGAAGCGGGCGACACATTAGCACCCTATTTTTTTCAATTTTTATCCGTAATTTCAAGCATTTTTAACACCCTCCGACGCGCCGCTAATTCTACTAAAAACGCCCTCAAAAATAATCTTTTTTTCACATATTTTCATTTTTTCTCCGCCCCCCTCATTTCCCATCTGCCGACTCCTCCGGCAACCCCACCACCTCGCAAAACCGCCACGCCCACCGCCCACCCTGATGCCAATAGCGCGCCATCACTTGGGAGCCTTTGCCGACTTGGGCCATGTTGCCATGCAGCAAGTCCGCTTTGACGCCCGTAAGGAGCGGAAACTCCGCGAACAGTTTCCGCCATTTGGTCGCCGGCAATTCCCGCAACAACTGTTCACGGGCCCATGGGCCAAACACCTTGTCCGAAAGTGTTCGCCGCCCAAGCAGCGTCACCACCGCTTCGGCCGGTCGCGAAATCGGCCCCGTCAATTGATAATTCTGCCGCAGTGCCTCGCGCGCGGCGCGAAGGGTCACTGCCATGTCTTTGGCATGCGGTGAATCCAGGAACGCCTCCCATGCCTCCTTGGAAATACGGTTGAGGACTTGGGTAATTTGCGCGTGTTCTGCTTCGGTCATGTGGTGCCTTACGAAATGTTTGAAAAATAATTTTGGATGAATCTTCCCCCTAACCCCTCACCACCTGATCAAGCCCAATCGTGTATGTCTGCCCATCCTCCGTGCTCTTAACCGTCACCGTTTTTTCTTCGACATTCCGCTTGATCACGCGCCCGCTTAAAAGGATGGACTTTTTCCCCACTCGGTGGATCAATTGAATTTCAGAACCAACTTTGGTCATGTCCATCAACTCTTTCTCCCGCAACATTGCCAGATCACCTCTCTTAATCCTTTTTAACATTTTCTTCTTCATTGTGCCCTCTTAAAAAAGTTATTGACAACAGGCAACGCACCTGTCTCGACCTATTCACTCAGCATCGCTTCACGCCACTCGCACCCTCCAAAAAAACGGCCACCTCCGCATAACCGTGATCCAGCGCCATCTGCGCGGCCAAGCCACGCATGCAGACTGCATCCAATTCAGACCCCACATCCACCAGAAACCTAACCATCGCCATCCGCCCATGCATGGCAGCCACATGCATGGGCAAAAAATGCGCCGATTCTTCACGTTGGTTGACCAAGGCCCCGTTTGCAATCAACTGCCTGGCCTTTTCCACATCGCCATGGGCGGCCGCGTAATGCAATGGCGACCAACAGGATTCCGATGGATAGCTTATTTTCGCGCCGATTCCAAACAGAAATTCAACCATGGGCCGATGGCCACCATGAATGGCGTAATGAATGGGCTGACAACCCTCCTTGTCCATGGCATTCACATCCGCCCCCAGCGAAATCAAAAACTGAACCAATTCAATGCGGCCACTGAAGGTGGCATGATGAATCAACTGCTCGTCGGACTCCTCGCCCACTTGATCCACTGGTACCCCTGCCGCGATCATAATTTTAAGAATTTCAAGGCTGGAATCCCCGGCCGATCCGCCTACGGCATAAAAAGACGGATATTCACACTCACCGCACCAATCCATTTTCACCCCGTCGGCAATCGCTTTTTTTACACCCTCGATGTCGCCGGCATCAATGGCTTCGCACAGGATTTCGTTGGCACGATTCCATTCCGCAATCAACCGCCGGACATTGTCACTCCCAGCACTTTCAGCTGCTTGGCGAAAGGCTTGATATTTGTCTTCACTGGTCAAGATAGTCTCTGAATTCATGGCAATCTCCTAAGGGGTTTGAGGTCCCCCCAGTATGCCTCCCCAAGCGGACAGTTCCTGTCCGCTTGGGTTTCACCCCAGCAACTTCTTCCCCCTTAGCAAATGGTGGTACGCCTGCGCAAAGCGGTGGGCTTCGTCGCGGCAGGCTTGCACCAGGCGCAGGCCGTTGTGGTTACGCGACAGGCGCAGGGGCTCCTCTGATTCCGGGCGGTAAATCAATTCCTCTTTTTTGGCCAGCGAAACCAGCAGCGGCGGCTTGACCTGCATGCGTTCGAAGACTTGCAGGGCCGATGACAATTGGCCTTTGCCGCCGTCAATCACGATCAGGTCGGGATACAGGGCCTCCCCCGCCCCGGCGTCTTTGTAGCGGCGGGCGATCACTTCGCGGATGGAGGCGAAGTCGTCGTTTTTGTTGCTGCCGTCACCGCGAATCCTGAACCGGCGGTACTGGCTTTTAAGCGGGCGCCCATCCACAAAGCACACCAGGCTGCCCACGGTTTCGCCGCCTTGCAGGTGGGCGATGTCGATGCACTCGATGCAGCGGATGGGGGTTTGTGCGCCTAATTCGCGGGTCAGGCTTTCCAACCCCTTGCGCGGGTCGACGATGGGCGATTCGGCTTCGGGTTGCCAGTTGTCATCCCAATTGCCGCGGTCGTCCAGCTTTTCCAAGGCGTGCAGGCGGTCGCGCAGCACGGCGGCTTTTTCAAAATCAAGTGAGGCGGATGCGACTTGCATTTCTTCGCGCAGTTCGCGGGTCAGCACCGTGCGTTTGGAATCCAAAAAGCGCAAAAGGCGCTGGATGTCTTCGCGGTAGGCCTCCTTGGAAACCAATGCGGCGCACGGCGCCGTGCATTGCTTGATGGCGTGCAGCAGGCAGGGACGAAAGTGGCGGTTCTTGGGGTCGCCGTCGGCAATCTCCAACTCGCAGGTGCGGAAGCGGAACACTTTTTGCAGGTGCGAAACGCTCTCGCGCAAAGCGCCCGGATTGGTGAACGGCCCCAGCACCCGCGCGCCCTTGAAGCGCGGCGCGGTGGGCTCGCGGGTGATGTACACGCCGGGGAAATCATCCCGCAAGGTGATGACCAGGTAGGGAAAGGTCTTGTCGTCCTTGAGCAGGTCGTTGTACTTGGGGTGCAGGTCTTTGATCAGCCGGTTTTCGGCCAGCAAGGCCTCCCACTCGCCTTCGCATTCCACCGTTGAAAATCCGACCACCTCGCCCAGCATCGGTGTTTTGCGCGGGCCAAGATCGGTGGACGGCAGAAAATACGAACTCACCCGGTCCGGCAAACAGGTGGCCTTGCCCACATAAATCACCACGCCGGCGGCGTTTTTCATCAGATACACCCCCGGCACCTTGGGCAAGGCACGGGCCTTGAGCAACAAGTCCGCGAGTTTGTCGGGCAGGGATGACATGATGAATAAAAAACAAAAGGATTGGCTTAGCCAAACAATCCGGCACCATCCACCGATTTCCCCTGGGCCCAAGCTTCGCGCGGATCGGTCATGTGGATTTGGCGCATATCCTTGAAGCGGGCTTGAATCGCCGCGTATTCGGTCTGCCACACCGGATCGGGGTGCACCCAGTCATGCAGGTAATACACCGATGCAATGCCCGCTTGCAGCATCTGCTTGGTGCAGTCGAAACAGGGGCGCAAGGTGGAATACACACTGGCGCCCTCGATGGCGATGCCGAATTTCGCGGCCGCCAAAATCGCATTTTGCTCGGCATGCACGCAGATGCACACATCGTAGCCCGTGCCGGGGGCGCAATCTTTTTTGGCGCAGCGCACGCAGCCGCCGTCCAGGCAGTTGGTCATGCCGGCGGGCGTGCCGTTGTAGCCGGTGGAAATGATGCGCTGGCCTTTGACGATGATGGCCCCCACGCGCCGCCCCTGGCAGTTCGCGCGCTCGCGGACGGCCAGGGCAATGCCCATGAAGTAATGATCGTGATCGGGGATGGGGTACATGGGGGAATTCTGCGGCAAAAAAGGTCAGCGGGCAAACAATGTTTTGACTGCATATTGCGTGATGTGGCGGTCCACGGTCACCAAAGTCAGATTCTCAACGCGGGCTTGGGCAATCAGCATGCGGTCGAAGAGGTCGCGATGAATCCACGGCAAGCGGGTGGTTTCGGCAATGTGCCGCGCATTGATTGGCAGGGAACCAAAATTGACGGCGGCCAATTCAGCCTCCATGCTTTCAAGCGCCACGCTTGGCATTTGCAGTTTGCCAAGGGAACTCTTGATCGCCAACTCCCATAACGAGGCCATGCTGACCCAGATTCGGTGGTTGCTGTTTTTAAGGATTTTCACCACGGCGGGCGAAAGATTTTTGGGGTTTTCCATGGCCCACAAAAAGGCATGCGTATCAAGCAGGTAGCCATTCACTTGCGCTTCCCCTTTCCCTTTTTGGCAGGCGGCAATGCGGCAGGTGTGCCGTAGGGAGGGGATTGTTCAGCCACCTGCCATGCACGCGCGGCCGGGGCGGATTCCCCTTCATAAAACATGCGTTCCATTTCAGGGCACGGCGCGTCAAAATCATCGCTGACAAAAACCCGGCCGGCCCAGACGCCCAAGGTTCTCTCATGCTTTTCTTCTTCGCATTTCACCAGTTTGACGACCGGATGGCCATGGCGCGAAATCACCACTTCTTCGCCATGCAAAACTTTCTCGATCAGTTTCGAGAGGTTGGATTTGGCCTCGTAGATGCTGGCGGTGGTCATGGCGCGCTCCTTTGGGAATTCTGGCTAGCCAGATTATAACGCCGCCAACACCGCCGCCTCCAACTTGGGCAGCACTTCGGCCAACGGTGCCAGCACCTTGGCGCCGCTGGCGCGGGCGTGGCCGCCACCGCCGAATTGGCCGGCTATTTGGGTGCAATCCACCGCGCCCAAGCCAATATCGGGTTTGCTGCGGAAGGAGATGCGGGTCTGCACCTGCGGTTGGCCGTTTTCATCCTTCACGCGCACTTCGCTGGCCAGGCAGGCGATCTGCACCGTTTTGATGCGGCGGGGGAAATCCACCACGCCCTCGTAGTCGCCGTTGCCGGCGCCGGTCTCGGCGAAATCCTGCTCGGTCACCGACATGATGGCGGCTTTTCCCTCGGCCAAAAAACGGGTGGAGGACAGTGCCCGGCCGGTGATGTACAACCGCTCGGGGCGGTCGTTTTGCATGGTGTTTTCATACAGGGCGGCGGCATCCACGCCGCACTCCTGCAAGGCGGCCGCGATGCGGTGGGTCTTGGGCGAAGTGTTGGAGAAGCGGAACCAACCGGTGTCGGAAGCAATGGCCAAAAACAGCGCGGTGCGCAAACGGGCCAAGGCCGGCGACTGCGCGCCAGGATGGCCCACCTGCACGCCGGCCAAAGTCAGCACATCAAACACCAGTTCGCCGGCGGCGGCAGCGGCGGTATCCACACACATCTGGGGCGCTTCAAGGTCGCCGGTCAGATGATGGTCAATCACCAGGGTGTTGGCCAGCAAGGGCTCCAAAATGGGTTTGGCCGCACCAATTTGCGCCCAGGCCTGGGTGTCCAGCACGATGGCGTGGGTGGCGTCGGTGGGAGGGGCGTTCTTCCCGGGATGCTCCACATCCAGCACCGACAGCAGCGGATTGTCGGCAAAGGCAGCCAAGTAATTGGGCACGATGGGCACCAGCAAACCATGCGGCTTGGCTCCCAGCAATTGCAGGCCCTCGACCATGGCCACCAGCGAACCGATGGCATCGCCATCGGGCTTGGCATGGGTCAGCACCAGCACGGGCTTGTCTTTGAGGCTGTGCAAATGGGCGGCGGCTTGCGCCAACGAAACAACGGAAGAAGACATCAAAAGATCCCGGAAAGAGCGCAAGAAAGTGAGCCAGCATTGAGTCCGTACCAGCGGTCCGTCACGCGGATGTCATGCGCGATGGCGCGTTTCAATTCATCCACATCGGCGTATGTGCGCTGCGGGCGCAGGAAGGAGCCGAAGCCCACCGACATCTCCTGCCCGTAGAGGTCGTCCGCTCCGCCATGGTAGCGCAACAGATGGGTTTCTATTTCCAGTGCGGTGCCGCCAAACATGGGTTTGCGCCCCACGCTGATGGCCGCCGGATACAGCGTGCCGTTGACCTTGGTCAGGCCGGCATACACCCCCTCCGGCGGCGTCACCAAGCCGTCCCACGCCTCGGGCGACAGGTTGGCGGTCGGCACACCCAATTCACGGCCGCGTTTCTCGCCATGCACCACCGGGCCAAACAGCGTCCACACGCGGTCCAGACAGGCCGTGACATTGTCCATTTCCGCCTTCTCGATGAAGCTGCGCACCAACGAGGAAGACACCGTGATCTGCGAGCCATCCACCATTTCCACCTCGACCGGATCCACCACGCGCAGGACAAAACCCATCTGTTCGCCAAGCATGCGCAGCAAGGCGGTATCGCCCACACGGCCCCGGCCAAAACGGAAGTCCACCCCCTCCACCCAGCCCCCACCGTTGGCAAGGCCGTATTCCTCCACCAACCGGTGGACAAAGGGCAGGGCCTCTTCCGACAGAAATTCCAGCGTCGGTTCGATCACCACCACCTCATCCGCCCCGGCATGGCGCAAGTCTTCAATGCGGCGGGATACTTTTTGAATGCGCGGCAAGGCCCGCTCCGGAGCCAGCATGGCACCCGGCGCCGGGTCAAACGTCAGGGCCACCACCCGGCCCGGCTCGCTGCCGGCATCGGCCATGGCGCGCGCGGCACCCACCAAGGCGCTGTGGCCGCGGTGGACACCGTCAAAATTGCCGATCGTAAGCACAGTTGGCATGGCTTAATCCTAGCACAAGATGGGAGCTACGCAAAAAAGCGGAAGGCCGCAAAATACGCGACAATGCAGGCAACTCCTTTTATACGCTTATGAAAAAGAATTCCTCTTTCGCTTCCGCCGCGCCATCCGCCGATGACAAGAATCCTGCCACCGGCAGTGCTGCCGTGGCGGAAACCCTTGAGCATGAAATTCTTTCGGGGAAACTCAAGCCCGGTCAGCAATTGCCAACCGAGGCGGAACTCGGCGCGCGCTTTAAAACCAGCCGCACGGTGATCCGTGAGGCGGTCAAACGCCTGAATGCCAAAGACTTGGTGCGCACCCGGCGCGGCAGCGGCAGTTATGTGGCACAGGTGGGCACCCTGCATGCCGGGGATTCCCTGCGCCGCTTTGCCATGCTGGCCCATGATGCGGCCACCTATGAAAAACTGATGGAAGCCCGCCTGTGCATTGAAACTTTTTGTGCACGCACCCTGGCCGAACGCGGCACCAAGGCGCAGATTGAAAAAGTCAGGGAATCGGTGGTCGGCATGCGCAACTCGGTGCGCGATTTGCGCACCTTTGGCCAGCATGACATCGCCTTTCACATGGCCATCGTCCAGGGCGCCGGCAACGACCTCTTGGCCACCCTGCACGGCGCCATGCAGGATGTGATGCTGCACTTCACCTCGGCCACCTACCGCCTGATGACGGATTTGACCGTCAAATACAAAGACCATGAGGCCATCTACCACGCCATTGAAACCGGCGATGGCAAATTGGCTGAAGCATTGATGCGGGCCCATATTTTGGGCGCCAAGAGCCACACCCAGCGGGTGCTGGCCAGTGACATGGGGAAGAAGTAA
>CAZKVP010000091.1:0-2817 GCA_964556215.1 uncultured Phycisphaeraceae bacterium | reverse complement strand
GAGTGCACGCGGTTGTTCAAGTCATACGACTTGGCGATGGCGTTGAACATCGCCTCCACCCGCTTGGCTTTGTCGGCGGAGGCATGGGGATTTTTCCCCGACAGGTCGGCATCCGACCAGGCTGGCGTGGAATCCGCGCTCACTGTGCCCCGCTTTCGCACAAACATTCGGCCTGCTTGGCTGCCACTTGCCAATCCATGCCGAAGCGGGCTTTGAATTGCGCGGGTTCCATGAACGCGGTTTTGGTTTTGGCCAGCGGCGGCAGAAGTTTCAGCGGGTCGAGCACTTCTTTTTTGAAGCGGGCTTCCTCGAATTTGTATTTGCCCAAGGCGTTGTAATCGGGGTATTGCTTGGGAATCAGTTTGTTCAAATCCGCAATGCGGGCGCCCGGATTGGGGTGGGTCTGAAACAGGGCAGAAATGGTGTCGCTATTGCCTGAAATTTTTTGCAGAATCTCCATCACCTGCACCTGCGCCACCGGGTTGTAGCCCAAGCGGGTCATGTAGCGCACACCCAAGGCATCCGCCTCGCTTTCTTCATCGCGGCTGAACTTGAGCACGGCCACACCGCCAATCGCGCCGGCTCCCACTCCGGCCACGGTGTAAATCGGCTTCTTGGTGACTTGGCCAGCGATGACGCCAGCTGCTGCGATACCGGCCACGGCATATTGCGCCGTCATGCGGCTTTGGAAATGCTTGGCAGCCACATGGCCGCATTCATGGCCCAAAACCCCGGCCAATTGCGCTTCGTTGGTCATCTTGGCAAGGATGCCGCGGGTGACAAACACCTTGCCACCCGGCAGGGCAAAGGCGTTGATCACGTCAGTATTGAGCACATGGAATTCCCACGGCAGCGCGGGGCGCTCGGTTTTGGCGGCCAGTTGCAGGCCCAATTGGCGCACGTAGGTTTGGATGGCCTGCGAGGGAATCTCGCCGCCGCTGTCCTTGACCATGCCGGGCACGGCTTCGGCTCCCATTTTGATTTCGGATTCCTGGCTGACCAAAGCAAACTCCCGGCGGCCGGTGGCGGCGTTGGTCTCGCAGCCGGTGGCCAGGGCGCAGGAAGCGAGCAGGGCGCAAAGGGGGAGGTGGTGTTTCATGGTTCTGATTTTACCGCATCCGCACCGGCAATCCCGCCCCGCGCAGGGCTTCTTTGGCCTGCAGGATGGTGTATTGCCCGTAATGGAAAATGCTCGCCGCCAGCAGAGCGTCGGCTTTGCCATCCCTCACCGCAGCCACCATGTGGCCGGGGTTGCCGCAACCGCCGGAGGCGATTACCGGCACGGTGACGGCGGTTGAAATGGCGCAAGTGATCGGCAGGTCGTACCCGTCCTTGGTGCCGTCGGCATCCATCGAAGTGACGATCAATTCGCCCGCCCCCAGCGCCACCACGTGTTTGGCATAGGCCACCGCACACAGGCCCGTGGGTTTGCGCCCGCCATGGGTGTGCACCTCGAACACTTCGCCACCGCCGGCCTGCAATTCGGGTTGCGGGGCGAACAGGCCTTTCAATTCGCGCTCCTTGCGGCGGGCTTCAAATCCTTCCGGCGACACCCGCTTGGGGTCCACGTTGACCACCGTGGCACAGGAGCCGAAGCGCGCGGCCACCTGGCGCACAATGCCGGCATCCGTCACGGCGGCGGTGTTGATCGACACTTTTTCCGCGCCGGCCTGCACCAGTTTCGTCACATCCTCCAACGTGCGGATGCCGCCGCCGACGGTGAAAGGCATGAAGCATTCCTCCGCCACCCGGCGCACCATGTCATAGGTGATGGCACGCGACTCGTGGCTGGCGGTGATGTCCAGGAACACCAGTTCGTCGGCGCCCTGTTCCTCGTATTTCTTGGCGATTTCCACCGGGTCGCCGGCATCGCGCAGGTTGAGGAAGTTGACGCCCTTGACCACGCGACCGGCATGGACATCGAGACAGGGAATGATGCGGTGGGCAAGCATGAAGCGGAAAAAAAGGGAAGTGGATCAGCCGACCCGGGTGCCGACCTCGGCGCCGCCGACCACGCTGGCGATATTGCCGGCCTTGTGCATGTCAAACACCACGATGGGGATTTTGCGCTCCATGCACAGCGAGAAGGCGGCCAAATCCATCACGCCCAATTTTTTGGCGATGGCCTCGTCGTACGAAATTTCCGCGTAGCGCACGGCGTCGGTGAATTTCTTGGGATCCTTGTCGTAGATGCCGTCCACCTTGGTGGCTTTGAGCACCACATCGGCACCGATTTCGGCCGCGCGCAGGGCGGCGGCGGTGTCGGTGGTGAAAAACGGGTTGCCGGTGCCGGCGACAAAGATCACCACCCGGCCCTTTTCCAGATGGCGGTTCACGCGGCTGCGCACATAGGGCTCGGCCACGCTGGTCATCGCCAGCGCCGACACCACGCGGGCTGAAATACCCTGTTTTTCCAGCGCTTCTTTGAGGGCCAGGCCGTTGATGACGGTGCCGAGCATGCCCATGTAATCGGCGCTGGCTTGGGCGATTTGGCCGGCTTCCGCCAGGCGCTGGCCGCGGATGATGTTGCCCCCCCCCACCACCACCGCCAACTGCGCGCCCATCTTGGTGGCGGCGGCAATTTCCGTGGCAATGGCCACCAGTTCATCGGGGTCCACCCCGAACGAACCGGCTTTGCAAAAAGCTTCACCGCTGATTTTTAGGAGGACACGACGGTAACGAGGGCTGGGGGTGGTCATGGGGGGGAATTGTAGCCGGCCCTTGGGGCAAAAAAAGGCAGTGTCCGGTTGAATGAAAAATACCCCTTCATCGAGCTGTCATTTTGACCTGCCTAAACTCCGGCCATGTTCGCAGGGC
>CAZKVP010000090.1:9105-10400 GCA_964556215.1 uncultured Phycisphaeraceae bacterium | reverse complement strand
TTTCAGTCTTCAGTCTGGCTGTTTATCGGCTATTCGAGGCTGGAAACTGTTAAATGCGTAGGCTCTGGGCCACCACTGCCATGAAAAAACGCACCTCTTGGGTGCGCTTTAGATTGATGGCATTTTCTCTCTTAAATCTTCCGAATCTTCACATTCCGATACCACACCTCGCCGCCATCACTCTGCAGGCCGATCGGCCCGGCGGTCTGCGTGCCGTAGCCCGGCACCTTGGCAAATTTGCTCTTGGCCAGGCGCTTGGCGTAGTCAGCCGAGCGTAGGAGGCAATCCACCACGCGCACGCCGTTCAACTCATGGATGACGTGGTTGCCCTGCACGACGATGCGGACCTTGTTCCACGCACCGACCGGCTTGGCGTCGGCGACTGATTGGCCGCCGTAAAGGTTGTAGAGCGCGCCGGGACGGTAGACCGGGTGGCACTTGGCCGCGTCGTCCAGTCCGAGCACCTGACACTCAAAGGCGTTTTCGTAGATGGGCTGGCCGGCCATCGGTCGGATGCGGTAGAAGATGCCGCTGTTGCCGTTGGACGCGGCCTTCCACTCCGCCTCGAGCTCGAAGTTGCCGTAGATTTCCTTGGAGATCAAGTCCGGGCCGCCATGGCCGTGCAGGGAGCCGTCGGCTTCAAGGGTCCAGCCTTGGGCGGGAAATGCGGACCCGCCAAAGGCATTGAACTGCCCCTCGGTGGTGGCGGGAAGGCCATCCACCAGCGGCTGCCATGGGGAGGATACCTGCGCCGCTTTCCCGGGGCGTGCCCCATGTTCCACCCCTTCCACCCCTGGCGACACCGCCTGCTCCGCGGCCAAAGCCAGGGAGGGGAGGGCGAACACAACCAAGAGCCAGCGTTTCATGCGCCAAGGGACGCGCCAAGCGGGGACGCATTACACTGGTCTTGAACTTTTTTTCGCCCGCCCCCGGCCCCGGATCGCCATGCTTAAAAACTCCCGCCTGCCTGCCATTCTCACTGTCTTTGCCCTGCTGCTGCCCTTGATTGCCTGCGAGCAGGCCAAGCCCGGCAACCCGGCCCCGGCCCCAGCTCCCGCTCCCACGACCGGCCCCGCATCCGCCCCACCGGGCGCCCCGGCCAAGGCCATGCACTGGGATGCACCGCCGGCCATGACCCTTGACCTGGCCAAAACCTACACTGCCACCATGGTCCTGAAAAAAGGCGGCCGCGTCACCCTGGCCCTGGATGCCAAATCCGCGCCCCTGGCCGTCAATAGTTTCGTGTTCCTGTGCCGCCAAGGGTTTTACGACGGCTTGACCTTCCACCGCGTGAT
>CAZKVP010000090.1:0-9005 GCA_964556215.1 uncultured Phycisphaeraceae bacterium | reverse complement strand
TATTTGCGCGCCTTTTTCTCCTCGGCCTCCACCATGCTCTGGCGCTCCTGCATCTGCGCCGCCAATTCCTCCGCATAAATTTGCTCGTCCGTCTTATTCACCAAAGAATCCCCCTGGATTTTCGGTTCCCATTCCTCCGCGAACATTTCCGGATGGGAAGCTTCGTGCAATTCCTGCATGTCGAACATTTTGCTGCTGCCCTCCGCCTTGTTGAGCAATTTTCCCAACCGCAGCCGTTTGGCGTCGGCCAGCCAATTCAAATGCTCCGGGGTGTTGCTTAGCGGACAATTCATTTCGTCAGACATGGAAAAATCTCCTGCAAAATCGGGGCAATGCCTTGGCACAACGGGCGAAGTATAGCCTCAGGAATGCTTTTTGTACACACATGTATGCCAGGCTGGCTGGCATTCCCGGATATTTCCCCTACGATTCCGCCGTTTTGATCCCCTCTTTGGGCCTGCCTGCCATGGATCTGATCCACCGCCCCTCCAACAACCCGGCCCAAGTCGTCCGTCTTGGCCCTTATGCGATCCAACCCCTGCTTTCGCGGGAGGAAACCGCCGCCGCCTCGGCCTACCGGGTGCGGATCGAAGCGCACCAAACCACGGCCGTCAGCTTCCATAAACAGGCGGAGGAATTTTACTTCGTGCTGGCCGGCTCCGGCTCCGCGGTGTTGAACGGCAAAACGCACGCCTTGCAGGCCGGCGACTTTTTGCGCCTGCCGCCGGGGGCCACCCACGGCTTCACCGCCGGTCCCGATGGCTTGGAAATGCTTGATTTCCACACGCCTGGCTGCTTTCCAGACCATGACACTTATTTTGTCGGGGCCGCCCCGGATGGGTTCAAGGGATAACGGGTATCATCCCCTCCCCCAAAATGCGGCAGTCCGCCGCGCCCCTTTTCTCCCCCTTCACGCCGTGAGGCATCAAGGACCCAAGCAATGTCACGCGCCAACGCCCGCCGTATCGCCCGTCTCGAAAAAGAAACCACATCCCAAGGTGCACATGCCCGCAAAGGCGTGCCTGTGCAATTGACCGATGCCAAGCGCGGCATCCGCCTGCAAAAGGCCATGGCCGAGGCCGGCTTCGCCGCCCGCCGCGAATGCGAAGACGCTATCACCCACGGCCGCGTGCTGGTCAACGGCGAGCCCGTGACGGCCCTGCCGGCCTTCGTGGACCCCTTCGAGGACACCATCTCGGTGGATGGCAAAGCCCTGCCCAAGCCGCGCAAGGCGCAGACCTCCAAAGAATTGCGCGGCCAAACCATCGGCACCACCGCCCACGACAAAATCGTGGTGCTGTTCAACAAGCCCCCGCGCGTGATCGCCACCACCAGCGACCCCGAAGGCCGTACCTGCATCAGCGACCTGATCCAGGCCGAATTCCCCCAGCGCCTGTTCCTGGCCGGCCGTTTGGATTTTGAAAGTTCCGGCCTGATCCTTTTGACCAACGACGGCGAATTGGCCCAGCATTTGACCCACCCCTCGCAAGGCATCTCCAAGGAATACATGATCACCGTGCGCGGCCGGGTGGAAGAATCCGACCTCGACAAACTGCGCCAGGGGATGTACGTCTCGGTGGCACCGGAAATCAAGCGCGTGCGCGGCCAGGCGGTGGTCAAAAATTCCCCCCTGGACCACAGCGCCTTCGTCGGCGAAGTGACCATGAAAAAGGCCGTGATCGAGCATGTGAAAATCCTGCGCCGCGAAACCAGCCGCCCCCGCAAATTGCGCCCCGGCGAAACCGAAGGCGGCAACCAGGACACCACCACCCTCTCCATCACCCTCAACGAAAGCCAAAAACAGGATGTGCGCCGCGTGATGGCCAAGCTGGGCTTCCAAGTCCGCGAACTCAAGCGCGTGGCCATCGGCCCGCTCGATTTGAAGGGCGTTTCCATCGGCTCTTGGCGCGTGCTCAGTGGCGCGGAGATGAAGAAACTTCGCCAAACGGCGGGGCTGTGAGGCCCTAGAATCCCCACCATCTCCCCAAAAGATGCCCTGAAAAAAGTCCACACATCATGTCGCCGCAATCCAAGATGACCCCAGAAGACTTCCACAAACTTCTTCAAACGCATACCGCGTCGTTTGCGAAGGCAATCGCAACAAATGAAGGAGAATGGATCATCAAAGGGTTCATTGATGTTGAGCGCCGGATATATACCATTTCAGTGGACACAAAAATCGTGTCGAAGGTTCTCGAAATCCTCCTGCTTCCAATGTTTGATGCTTTTGCAAGAAAGCATGATCTGGAAGTCGAGTCTCCTCCCCAGCAAAACTTCTACCCTGACCTGACATTCACACACCGGCCATCGGGCCAACGCTTTGCTATTGACATCAAAAGCACTTATCGAACGAGCGAAACAGAAGTAAACGGCATGACCCTCGGCGCGTTCACGGGTTATTTCCGCGAGCGAACCAGCAAAAAAAATACTCTCTACCCATATGGTCAATATGCCGCCCATTTCGTCTTGGGCATCATTTACTCCAGGTGCGATGAAGCAATTAATGAGCGCGCCCAATTTTCGCTCGATGACCTTAAAAAAATACCGTCCGTGATCAAGAATTTTGACTTTTTTATCCAACCAAAATATCGCATTGCTGCTAGCCGCCCAGGAAGTGGAAATACCAAAAACATTGGAGCTGCCACAAAAATTTCCGTCCTGAAATCCGGTACTGGGATTTTTGCCGAGCTTGGGGAAGAAGTTTACGACGACTATTGGATGTTTTACCTGACCGATGACATGGCGAAAAAACTGGAGATTAGTCGTCCCTATAAAAACCTGAAGACTTACTTGGAATATAAAAACCGTGGGCATGCTGCACTAACCAAATATGCAAACATAATCTCAAAACTCACTGACGACGATTCCTCCAATCTTGAGGAGGATGACAAATGATTCGCCCCCCCATGGTTCCTCCGCTCAAATGCCAAGGAATTAAAACAAAATTAACCCCTCTCATTCAGGAAATCGCCGCCAGCCAAAAATTCACCCGCTGGGTGGAGCCTTTTTGCGGGTCCTGTGTTGTGGCGCTCAATGTTCAACCCAAGAAGGCCCTATTGTGCGATACAAATGTCCACATTATCCGTCTCTACCAAGACATTCAAAGCGAGCGCATCAACGCCGACCATGTAAAGGCGTTTCTTGCCCAAGAGGGTGAGAAACTCCGTACGCAAGGGGAGCCCTTCTATTACGAAGTAAGGGCGCGTTTTAATGCCAGCCCCTCCTCGCTTGATTTCCTTTTTTTGAATCGCTCCTGTTTCAATGGCGTCATTCGTTTCAACCGAAAAGGAAAATTCAATGTTCCATACTGCCACAAACCAGAACGATTTGCCCAGTCTTATGTCACAAAAATCACCAACCAAGTTCGCCAAATCGCCCAAGTGATCCGCTACTCGGATTGGACATTTGAAGTCAATGATTTCCGAAATACGCTGGACAAAGCAGGCCCTGAAGATTTCATCTATGCGGATCCCCCGTATGCAGGAAGGCACGCTGACTACTTCAACTCGTGGTCTGACGAAGACGAAAATGTTTTGTCTGAGAAACTAGGTTCTGCGCCATGCCCCTTCGTTCTCTCTACATGGCATAGCAATGAATTTAGAAAAAATGAAGCCATTACCCGTGTCTGGAACGCACCCCGCTTCAGCATCAAAACACGTAGCCATTTCTACCATGTTGGCCCATCGGAAAGTCTGCGGCATCCGATGATCGAAGCGTTCATTTCAAATTTTCCAATTATCGACGAGCCGGTTAAACCTCGGCCAATCGAAACCCCCTCTTTGTTTGATCAAACTCCCGCTCTTTGCGCGTAGAGGCATCACCATCATCCTTACCCCCGCACAAACGGATTGTGCGCCTTCTCTTCACCGATGGTCGTCTCCGGCCCGTGGCCTGGGAACACCGTGAAATCATCCGGCAGGGTGTAAAACTGAGTCTTGATCGAACGCATCAACGCATCGCCATCGCTGTGCGGAAAATCGTGCCGGCCCACCGAACCGGCGAACAGGGAATCGCCGGCGATCACCACCTTGTTTGCATGCTGCACCAACGCCACCCCGCCGGGGCTGTGGCCCGGACTGTGGCGCACTTCGATGGGCAGGCCGTCCAAGTCCAGCACATGGCCATGCTCAAAAAGATCGGTCGGATCCGGCGTGGTCAATTCCCAGCCGGAAAAAATGGACAGGTTGTCGGCCGGGGTGGCGGGAAAATCTTTCTCTGCCACATGGATCCAAATCGGCAACGCCGGCCCCAGTTCCTTCAGCACCCGCTCCACCCCCGCGATGTGATCGTAGTGGGCGTGGGTCAGCACGATGGCGCGCGGCTTGTAGTCAGCCACTCGCACGCGGGCGATCAGTTTGGCCGGCATCTCGCCGGGATCCACGATGAAACAGCCCTGCGTCGCCGGGTTCACCAGCAAATAGGCGTTGGTTTCAATGGGCCCGAGCGGAAAACGCTCAACGATCAAAGTTGGGGATTGGAAGACGATGGACATGGATTAACCTTCGGTGGTTTCCTCCGCGTCCGCCGGCATTTCCGCCGGGACTTCGGCCATCCCCGCCATCGCCGCCCGCCGCATGCGCGGTGTCACCGGCAGGCCGACTTCGCCAGGTCCGCCTTGGCCGATTTGGCCCATTTCATCGCCAAACTCGCCGAAGAAGCCGGAACCTTCCTCCGGCAATTCGGGCTCCGGCGGGCGCACATTGACATTGGGCGCCAAACGGGCGCGGAAGATCATTTCGCTGACCTTGTCGCGCACGGCCTTTTGCATGTCCTGATACAGGCGCGAACCGCCTTTTTTGTACTCGATGCGCGGATCTTTTTCGGCATACGAATGCAGGTTGATGCCGTCCTTGAGGCGGTCCATGGCGTAGAGGTGATCCTTCCAGCATTGGTCCAACACCTGCAGCAGCACGAAGCGCTCCAGGCGCGAGAACTCGGCGCGGAAGGCGTGGCGGGCCTTTTTGGCCACAAAAGCCGGCAGATCCTTCTGCGTTTCCAGTTGCGTTTTGGTGACGGTGACATTGTGGCGGTGGGCCAACCAGGCGACCAAACCGTCCAAGTCGCCGGCCAGGGCGCCGGCGCGCTCCCTGGCTTCGGCCTCGATGGCTCCGCCCGGCAGCAGCACTTCGGCGGTTTTTTCATGCAGGAAAACCGGCAGGTCCTTGCCATCGATGGCTTGGGCAAACGCATTTTGGTCCAGGTTTTCGCCGAAGCGGCGGTTGTACCAGGAGCGCAACTGATCCATGGCCCAACCCGGATCCTGCCCCATGCCCTGGGTGAAGATGTCGAGCATGAACTCGATGCCGTAACTGGTCTCGCGGCGGCGGTAGGCGCGGGTGGCTTCCCTGAGCACGCGGGTGGCGATTTCGACCGGATCCTTGACCTGTGCCAACTCTTCGGCGTCCAGGGTGACATTGAAGCGGGTCTTGGCCCATTTGCAGAAATGGCGCACCGGCAGCAGGGGGTCGTGGAATTGCGCCAAGCCCGAGAGGTCGATCCCGTCGATGCGCACGCGGGCCGCGCGCACCAACAGGGCTGAAATCTCGGCCAGCGTCCTGCCGGCCAGGTCGCCGGCCACCACATCCACGCCAAAGCGGGTGCGGAACCATTCGCACAGGGCGCGCAGGTCCCACTCGCTTTCGGGCAGTTCGGTGAACACATATTCGCCCACCGTCAGGCGCACCACGGCTTCGGCATCGTCCACCGTCAGGCGGCGCACCTGGGTCACCAGTTCGTCCGGGGAATCCAGGCGCAACTTGGCGGCGTCCACCGAAATGTCCAGGTTCTGCCGGCACCATTCGGCGGCCTGGGTGGAGACGTAATCACCGCCCAGGAAGGTTTCGGCGGCGGTATCCACCGCGTCGCCGATGTAGTCCAGCACCAGGGTCGAAGCTTCGTCGCTCACCAGCACCTTCTGGCGGGTGCCGTAAAAATCGCGGCGCTGGTATTCCATCACTTCGTCGTAGTCGATCAGGCTCTTGCGCTGCTCGTAGTTGCGCTCCTCGACCTTTTTCTGGGCGCGGGCCACGGCGTTGGACACCATCACATGCTCGATGGCATCGCCCTCCTTCATGCCCAGGGTCGAAAGGATGCGCAGGGTGTTCTCGCCGGCGAACATCTTCATCAGGTCGTCGTCGAGCGAGAGAAAGAAGCGGCTGGAGCCCCTGTCGCCCTGGCGGCCGGCGCGGCCGCGCAACTGGTTGTCGATGCGGCGCGATTCGTGGCGCTCGGTGCCCACGATGTGCAGGCCGCCCATCGCCTCGGAACTCTTCCACAGTTGCAGGCGGTGGCGGTTGTAGTCGGGGATGGCGTCCAGCATGGCCATGCACTCTTCCAACGACATGCGGGACGCCTTCTCGCGGGGATTGCGGTCCTGCGCCAGCCAAGTGTCCTTGGCCACCCACAGGCGCAGCAGGCGCGTCTTCAGCTCCGCGGCGGGGAGCGCGGCGGCTTCGGCCGCGGTCAGGTTCAACGCCCGCTGCGCCTGGTGGCGGTACGCGGCCTCGGTGAGGGCCTCATCGGCCTGCGAAACGTCGGCGGAGGCGGGCAGCAGGTCGCGGGCCTTCCAATGCGCGACCAGCGCCTCGCGCGAAATTTTGCGCATCTTGATGTCGGTGCCGCGGCCGGCCATGTTGGTGGCGATCATCACCGAGCCCAATTCGCCGGCATCTTCCACGATCTGGCTTTCACGGGCATGGTTCTTGGCGTTGAGCACCTCGTGCCGGATGCCGTATTTCTCCTCCAGCATCGCCGCCAGTTTTTCGCTCTTGTCCACGCTGGTGGTGCCGACCAGGATCGGCCGGCCCAGGTCGTGCACGCGCTTGATCTCGTCCAAAATCGCGTTCCATTTGTCTTTCTGCGAGAGGTAAATCAAATCCTCGCGGTCCACGCGCGCCACCGGGCGGTTGGTGGGGATGGAGACCACGTCCAGCGTGTAGATCTCCCAGAACTCGGTGGCCTCGGTGATGGCGGTGCCGGTCATGCCGCCGCGGCGCTTGAAGAGCTTGAAGAAATTCTGGATGGTGACGGTGGCCAAAGTCTGGGTCTCTTCCTTGACGCGCACCCGTTCTTTGGACTCCACCGCCTGGTGCAGGCCGTCGGACCACTGGCGGCCCACCATCAGGCGGCCGGTGAATTCGTCCACGATGACCACTTCGCCGTTTTGCACCACATATTCGCGGTCGCGGCCATAGATGGCGTGGGCGCGCAGCGCGTTCTCGAGCAAATGCGGGAAATCCATGTTGGAGCCCACATAGAACGAACCGATGCCGGCTTTTTTCTGCGCCTCGGCCACGCCCGCATGGGTCAGGTGGGCGGCTTTCTTCTCGCGCTGCACCTCGAAATACTGGGTGTGGGTGTCGCGGTGCCCTTCCGCCTTTTTCTGCTCCAGCGCGAGTTGCTTCATCTCTTCGCGCATGGCGGGGATGGCGGCCTTGTTGCGGGTGTTGCGGATGTCGCCTTCCAACCCCTTCTGGCGCTTGATGAGCTCCTGCACGTGGTCGTCGTGGCGCATCCAGTCGGCCTGCCGTTCCATCAGGTGGCGGGCCACGGCGTCGGCCAGTTCGTAGCGCGGCGCCTCCTGATGGGCCGGGCCGGAGATGATCAGCGGGGTGCGGGCCTCGTCGATCAGGATCGAGTCCACCTCGTCGATGATCACGAAGTCGCGCTGCTTCTGCACCTGGTCCTCGACCGAGGTCTTCATGTTGTCGCGCAGGTAGTCAAAGCCCAGTTCGCTGCTGGTGGCGTAGAACACGTCGCAACCGTAAGACTCCTTCTTCAACTCCGCCGGCTGCATGTGCATCGGGTGGATGGCCCCGACGGTCAGATCCAAACCGAAGTAGAAGGGGAACGTCCAGTCGCGGTCGCGCTGCACCAGGTAATCGTTGACCGTCACCACGGTGCACTGCAGGCCTTCGCAGATGGCCACGAAGCAGGCCAGCGGGGCGACGATGGTCTTGCCTTCGCCGGTGCGCATTTCGGCGATGCGGCCCTCACCCAGCACCATGCCGCCGATGAGCTGCACGTCGAACGGGCGGCAACGGAAGGGCGGCCGGCTCTCGGGAATCAGCGTGCGCACCGCGTTGTAAATCTCGACCGGCACCTCGACCTGCAGCCAGCCCGGGGCCGCCTCGCCGCCTTGCACCGGCAGCGGCGCCAAAGCGTCAGCCTCGGCGCGGATGCGCGCGCACTCGCCCTGCAGGCGCGGCGGCAATTGGTTGGCGTCAAATTCAAAGGCGGGGTCGAAGATGCGCCGCATGCCGATGGCGCGGTCCATGCCCTCGCGGGCCACGGCCAGCACTTCGGGCAGGAACTCGGTGATCTTGCGCCCGGCGGCGCAGCGGTCGCGGAACTCGCGGGTCTTGGCGCGCAGTTGGGCATCGGTCATTTGCTGGACTTGCGACTCCAGCGCATTGGTCGCCGCCACCACCTGGCGGTAGCGCTTCAACTGGCGGTCATTGCGGGAACCAAACACCTTGCGCAGGGCGGACGAAACAGCTTGGATGGGCATAAAAAAACCGGAAATCACAGGAACCAGCCACGCATAGTCATGGCACGGCGAAAAACGAAGGAAAACAACCAAAGGTGCGGCGCAAAGCCGGCCGCACCCCAAGGCGCCTAGGCGCCAGCCACCGGCGGGGGCAAACAGCGCAGGGCAAAAGCCAATGGCGCCACATGCGCACAGGCGACGGGGCACGGTTGCGCATGAGCCGGCGCCACCATCCGCAACGGGCCGGAGGCCAGCATCACCGCCAAAACCCGGGCCACCCCGGCCCGCGCCAACTCCACCAGAACCGGCGCGTTGCCGCCGCGCTGCCACTGGGTCAGGCGGGCCGATGACAATGAGAAACCCAAACCCAACGCCAACACCAGCACGCAGGCCAGCACCGGATGGGTGCGGGGCAGGTGCAGGCGGGCAAGGGGCGGCAGCGGCTGAAACATGGGGTGGCGATTATAGGGCAGGCCCAAAAGCGGCGGGAAATGAGGCCCAGTGCACGCCAACGCCC
>CAZKVP010000089.1:2557-10449 GCA_964556215.1 uncultured Phycisphaeraceae bacterium | reverse complement strand
GCCGTCTTCCGACTTCAGGAACACTTTGCCGTCATTACCAATGCCGGCAAACATGCCGTCAGCCATGGTTCCGCGCTGGCCGGAGTCGGCCAGCACTTCCTTGACCAAGGCGCGCACTTCGTCGCGCTGGGCGTCGGAAAGGGCGGACGGGGCGGCGATGGCGGCGGCATCCACGGCGAGCACCGGGGATGCGGCAAACAGGGCGGCGGGAACAAGGGCGGCAAGGAAGGTACGCGTGTTCATGAAGATGCTCCGTGAGGGATGGGCGTTTGAAAAGCCCGTGGGTGAAAGAACCAGTTCGATGGGCGGAAAGATAGGAACGCACCATGAGTGGTTGGCGACGGCTTGGCGAGTATTGGGTGAGTTTCAAGCGGTTGGTGAAAAACCCCGCATTCATCAAAATCTCACCCCGGTCTCATTTGCCGCGCATGTGGATGCGCCACCGTTCCCGCCATGCTCCAAGACCCCGCCACTTTTTCTTCGCCGCACCCGCGCCCGCTGCGCATCGTGTTCGTGTGCGCCAAAAACGCCAACCGCAGCCAGATGGCAGAGGCTTGGGCGCGCCTGCTTGGCGGCGCCCAAGTCGAGGCGTTCAGCGCCGGTTCGCAGCCGGCGCCGGCTTTGCACGAACCGGCGGCCGCATCCATGGCGGAACTGGGCTATGACCTGTCGCTTCACGTGCCCAAGCCGCTGTCCGCGTTGCCCGACGTCAAATTCGATGCGGCCATCAGCATGGGATCCGGCCACGCCTGCCCCACATTGCGCGCGGTGTACCGCGAGGCGTGGGCCATTCCGGATTCCCGCAACCTGCCGCAGGGCCAATACCGGGCGGTGCGCAACCTGATCGGTTGGCGGGTCTACGACCTGCTGCTCGATTTGGGTCTCGAACCGCTGCGCTCGGTGCTGCCGTTTGCCAAGCCGTGACTCTGCCGTCGGGCATTTCTCATTGAAAAACCACCCGGCCGTGGTAGATTGGCCTGCTTAGCCGCCTTTTCAAGCATCATCCATGATCCCCCAAACACCCCCCATGCCCGCTAGCGCCATCCCCGCCGCCGATTTGTTTTTCGACCGTGAATTGTCCTGGCTGGCGTTCAACCGGCGCGTGCTGTTCCAGGCCGGCGACGCCCGCGTGCCGCTTTTGGAGCGGTTGGCGTTCCTGGCGATTTTCTCGTCCAATCTCGACGAGTTTTTTCAGAAGCGGGTGGGCGGCATCCAAAAACAACTGGCGGCGGGCGTCTCCAGTTCGGACATGGCCGGCGGCGGGGCCGAACTGATGGCCAGGATCAGGGCCCAGGTGCTGACGCAATGCGCGCAGCAGGCGGAATTGTTCAATGAACTTCAGGGATCGCTGGCCGCCGAAGGCATCGTGTTTCTGGCCTGGGACGACCTGACGCCGGGGGAATGGGCGCGGGCCACCCAAATTTTCATGTCGGATTATTTTCCGGTGCTGACACCGCTGTCGGTGGACATCGGTCACCCTTTTCCCTTCATTTCCAACCTGTCCACCTCGCTTGGCGTGGTGTTGGCGTCCGAGGCGGAAGGCGGCGATCCGGTGTTCGCCCGCATCAAGGTGCCGCGCGTGCTGCCGCCCTTTGTGCGGGTGGACGACGGCACCAATCCGGCCTGCCACCGCTTCATTTCGGCGGAGGCGCTGATCACCCGCCACCTTGGCCGGCTTTTCGACGGCATGACCGTGCTGGAGACCTTCCCCTTCCGGATTACCCGCAGCGCCGCGGTGGAGGCCCACGAGGCCGGCGAAGAGGACGACGCCGAGGATCTCTTGGAATTGGTGAGCCTGGAATTGCGCGAGCGCAAATTCGCCGACGCCGTGCGCATGGAGACGGCGGTGGCCCCCGGGCACGCCATGCGCCGGCTCATCTGCGACGAGGTGGAATTGGGGGAGGACGACATTTATCCCGTGCTGCCCGGGCTCATGGATCCTTCCACCCTGTGGTTCATCCACGCGGCCTGTGCCAGGCCCGACCTTAAGTACAAGCCGTTCGTGCCGGCGATTCCCGCCCATTTCTCGGGGGATGAGGATGTGTTCGCCGCCCTGCGGTCGGGGGATATCCTGGTGCACCACCCCTATGAATCCTTTGAGGCCAGCGTGGGGCGCTTTGTCGCCATCGCCGCGCGTGATCCGCAGGTGCTGGCCATCAAAATGACGCTCTACCGCGCCGGCGACCACGGGTCGTTCGTGCCGGAACTGATTTGGGCGGCCGAAAGCGGCAAGCAGGTGGTGGTGCTGGTGGAACTCAAAGCCAGGTTCGACGAGGAACGCAACATGCAGATCGCCAGGCGCCTTGAAAAGCACGGCGTGCACGTGGTCTATGGCATGGCCGGCCTGAAGACCCACACCAAAACCACGCTGGTGGTGCGCAAGGAATCCGACGGTGTGCGCTGCTACGCCCACATCGGCACCGGCAACTACAACGCCAAAACGGCCCGCCTTTACACCGATCTTGGCCTGTTCACCGGCGACCGCGAACTGACCGACGATTTGGTGGAGATGTTCCACCACCTGACGGGCCGCTCGCGCCAGCGCGAGTACAGCCACCTGTTGGTGGCCCCGCACAACATGCGGGCGAGGTTTTCGGACATGATTGCCCGCGAGGTGGCCCATGCCAAGGCTTGGCGCGAGCGGGGCGCCGATCCGGCCGACCCCATGCGCCCGCGCATCCGGGCCAAGATGAACCAGTTGGAAGACCGCAAAATCTGCCGCCAACTCTACGCGGCTTCGCAGGCCGGGGTGGCCATTGACCTGATTGTGCGCGGCTTTTGCTGCCTGCGGCCGGGCGTGCCGGGGTTGTCGGAAAACATCCGGGTGGTGTCGGTCATCGGGCGTTTGCTGGAGCATTCGCGCGTCTATTGCTTTTTCAACGCCGGCAATCCGGAGTACTACATCGGCTCCGCCGACTGGATGTACCGCAACCTGGACGCCCGGGTGGAATGCATCGCCCCGGTGCGCAGCGAGGCGCACAAGGCGCAATTGGGCGAACTGCTGGAATTGATGCTCTCCGACCGGCGCAGCGCCTGGGACCTTGGCGCCGACGGCACTTGGCAACTGCGCCAGTGCGAGGGGCTTGATCCCGCTTCGCCCGCTGCCCTTGGCACCCATGAGGCCCTGATCCGGCGCCACACGCTGCCGACGGGCTGATTGTTGGGGTCAAAGTTTTTCCGCCGCCAGCAGTGCGGCGCCGATCGGGCCGGCGTCATCGCCGAGTTTGCCCACCACGATTTTGGTCTTTTGCAGTTCAGCCGGAAAGACGCAGGCTTCAAAGGCCGGCCGCACGCGCTTGAGCAGGTCGTCGCCCAAAGCCTCGGCCAGGCCGCCGCCCAGCACCACCATCGGCACCGGCATCAGGGTCAGGGCATTGGCAATCGCCGCGCCCAGGGCTTTGGCCGCGTCATCCACCACGGCGCAAGTCAGGGCATCGTTTTGTTTGAGGGCGGCGGCGATGACTTTGGAGCGGATTTTGCCAAGGTCGCCTTCCACCAGTTTGGGCAGGATGGAGGGATGGCTGGCGCCAACCATCTCCACCAGGCGGCGGGCGATGGCGCCCCGGCTGGCCAGTTCCTCCAGCGTGCGCTGGCCGATGGGGGCGAAGGCCTGCACCACGGTGTGGCCGATTTCGCCGGCGGAGAAGGTGTGGCCGTATTGCAGATCGCCCTCAAGGATCAATGCGCCGCCGACCCCGGTGCCGCAGAACACCGCCAGCATGTTGTCGCAGCGGCGGCCGGCGCCCACGGAATACTCGCCCCATGCCCCCACGCGCACGTCGTTGTCGGCCACCACCGGCATGCCGAGTTTTCTTTTGAGCGCATCGGCCAGTGGCACTTCACCCCAGCCCAGATTGACCGCGCCAAGCAGGCGCCCTTTGCGCGGGTCCACCGGCCCGGGCGCGCCGATGCCGGCGCCAAGCAGGTCGCCCCAGTCTTCCTTGGCATTGGCAACGGCTTCCCGGCTGATGGAGGCGATGCGTTCCAAGACGGATTCCAAGCCGATTTCCGGCTTGGTTTTGGCTTGGGCCTGGCCGTGCACGCGGCCGTCCTCATCCACCACGGCGGCTTTGATGTTGGTGCCGCCAAGGTCGATGCCAAGATAGAGGGAGGGGTTGGCCATGGAAATATTTGATGGAAATGAAAGGACGAAAGCCGGCGCCAAAGCATAGCGCCAATCATGGGAAAAAGGATGGTTTTTCCATGAGAAATGCCGAGGAATTTGCCCTGCATGTCAATGTCGGCTTATTTCACTTCTTCCAAATACGCCGCCAGCAGATCCCGGCAGGCCTTGATGTCGCCCTGATGGATCATTTCCGTCACGGTGTGGATGTAGCGGGTGGGGCAGGACAGGGTCATCGCCTGGCAGCCGCCGGTGGAGCGCTGCAAGCCCGCGGTGTCGGTGCCACCGGCGGCCAGGATGGAGCGCTGGGCCTTGATCTTGCGCTTTTTGGCCAAGGCGTCGAACGCCTCCACCACTTCAAAATGCCCGATACTTGCGCCATCGGCCACGGTGATGGCCGCGCCTTCGCCGAGCTTGGAGCAGGCTTCGCTGGCCGGCGTGCCGGGGGTGTCGATGGCCAACGTCACATCAATGCCAATGCCGATGTGGGGCTTGACGGTGTAGGCCGAAGCGATGGCCCCGCGCAGGCCGACTTCCTCCTGCACGGTGAACACGCAATGCACTTCGCAGTCGTGGTGCTTCAACTTGCGCACCGCCTCGATGGCGATCCAGCAGGCCACGCGGTTGTCCATCGCCTGCGAGACCATGTGGTCGCCAATGTAGGCCACCGGGGCGTTGAGCACCACCATGTCGCCGATCTTGACCTTTTTCTGCACTTCTTCGGCCGGCAGCCCCAAGTCAACGATGAATTCCTTGACCTCCGGGATTTTCTTGCGGTCTTCCGGGCTGGCAATGTGCACCGGCTTGCCGCCGGGATTGAGCACGCCGACCAAGTCCTTCTTGGCGTCGTTGGGATCAGGGCAAATGGTGACGGTGCGCGCAAACAAATTGCGCGTGTCAAAGCCGCCAACCGGGAACAGCGACACCCAGCCTTCTTTGGCCACATGCGACACCAAAAAGCCGATCTGGTCCATGTGGGCGGCCAGCATCACGCGCTTGGGCTCGGTGGCGCCTTTGACTTTCTTGGCGGGATTGGCCTTTTTGATGGCGATGATGGAGCCCATCGGGTCCACGCTGACGGAATCGAACATCCCCTTGGTCTCTTTGAGGATCAGGTCGCGCACGCGGTGTTCGCGGCCGGGCACGCCGGGGGTGAGACAGAGGCGTTCGAGGAGGGAGAGGTCGGTTTGGATGGACATGGAGAGGGGAGGGGGAGGGGGGGTTAAGAAGGATTTTGGTTAGATGGTGGCGCAAATAACGGCGGCGTTCCGCCGCGTTCCTCAATCAAATCATCAACAGTCTGGAGCAGGCGCGGCAGTTCATTCTGGATCACATCCCACACCAGTCGTTGGTCCACGGAAAAATACCCGTGAACCAGAATGTTGCGGAAGGCGATGATCTTTTTGGTGTCCGGCACGCGGTCGGCGGTGGCCAGATCATCGCGGCGCAGGCCGTTCAACGCTTCGCCGATGATCTCGAAACGGCGTTCCACGGCGCTGCGGATCATCCAGTCGCCGTTGTATTCCGCGAACGATTTGGCCGCGCACGCCTGACGGATCAGGAAGCAGGATTCACGGATGTCCGCCAGCCACTTTTCCGTTTTACGCGCCATACACCCGCTCCCGATTTTCATTCACCGCTTCGCGGAAGTAGGGATTGGTGATGCCGCCGGGCATCACAATGTCCACCGGGTGGTGGAGCAGGGTTTCGAGCGAGTCTTTAAGGCCGAGATAGCGGTCAAGCAGGGTAAGCCCGGGCATGGGTGCATCCGCAAACTCCACAAGGAAATCGACATCACTGGCCGTGGTGAAGGTTCCGGACGCCGCCGAACCGAACACATCCGCGCGCTGCACGCCGTAGCGGCGGCAGAGGTTGGCGATTTCGGGGCGGTGGGTGGTGAGCAGGGGGGCCATGGGCGGATTGTAGTGTTTACCCCGCCATCCCCGACACCGCCCGCGCCAGATCCACATCCTTCTGTGTCACCTTGCCGCCGGCATCGTGGGTGTTCAACTTGAGTTCCACCGAGGCCCAGCAATTGAAGATCTCCGGGTGGTGGCCCTGCGCTTCGGCTTCAAAGGCGACCTGCATTAAAAACGCGAAGGCGGCGCGGAAATCCTTGAAGCGCCAGGCGCGGGTGAGCTTGCAGGCGCTGGCGTCGTAGGCCCAGCCCGGCAAGGTGGCGAGGGCGGCGTGGATATCGGCGGCGGAGAGGGCGGGGGTGGGGGTGGGCATGGAGCGATGATAGGCGCGCAAGGGGAAATCTCCCAATGTTCGTCAAGCGCCCAGTCGGTCCTTGTGCGCCCACAGCCCCAGCGCCGGATTGGAGATGGAGTAATAAGCCTTCCCGTCAAGGGCGTCAGTGGCCCAGCCGGTGGGCCGGTCGGCGGGCTGCCAGCGTTTGATGGCTTCCTCAAAAGGCATGTACTCGAAGCCCACGGCCTCGACCTCCTCGCGGCTGACGCCGGGGCCGGGGCAGTACACGATGCGGAAGCGGCCTTCGCTGCTGCCGTGGATCAGGTGGGCGGCGGCCGACAGGTTGCCGGCCAGTTCGGGGTCGCGCTTCATCGCCGCCAGCGTGGCGGGTGTGCCCTTGTAGCCGTGGCGGCGGATCAGGCTGTCAATGGTGGGGTCTTCGCCAAAGCCGGACAGTGCCGGCGCCAGCACATACAGCGTGCCACCGTCGGCCATCGCCATGCGGGTGCGGTAGACCGACTTGTTGCCAAGCCAGGTGGTGTGGAACTCGCGCGGATCCAGCCAGACCACGGCGCGCTCAAAGGGGCGTTCGACCTGGGTGAAATTGACTTTGACCGACAGGTCGGCGGCCCGCTCGTAGCCGGTGCGGTCGTAGCCGGCGTACAGGCCGCGGTGGATGACGCCTTCCGCGCTGTCCTGCAGCACGGTGAGGATGAACAGGACCGGCAGGCGCGGGGCCAAAAAGCGGTTGAAGGCTTCGTCCAACGCGGCGCGCACCGGGGTGTCGACCCGGCCCATGATGGATTCCATGTTGCATACGGCGCCCAAAAAATGCGAACGGTGGATGGTGTCGCGGCCGCCCAGGCCCACGCAGATGTTCTTGGTGTAATTGGCCAGGCCGATGACTTCGTGCGGCACCACCTGGCCGGGGGAAATCACCAAATCGAAATTGCCTTCGACCAAAATCTTGTTGACCTGCACCGGCAAGGGTTGGTCAAAGCGGCCGCCGGAAATTTCGCGCATGAAATCGGCGGGCAATTCGCCCAGGGTCACCAGATCGTCGCGCCAGCGGTGGGGCAGGATTTTTTCAAAGGGAATGGCGTCGCCGAACATCAGATGGCATTGCTCGCGGGTCATCGGCGCATGGGTGCCAAGGGTGGGCATCACCACCACCTCGATGCCGGACGCCAGCAGGCGCGGGTACAGCCAGGCGCTGATCGGCCCGGCCAGCGAATACAGGCGGGTGTGGTCGGGGGGCAGCAGCAGGATGCGCTTGGGCCGGCGGGAGAGGATGTGGGCCAGCACCGTCGTCAGGTGCATTTCAAGGTCGGCGCGGGAGATGTTGCGTCCGGGGGCGCCGTCGGCGAGTTGAAAGGGGGTGTTCATGCGCAATTGCTCAAGGGCTTGGGCCACCACCTGCGCCGGCGGCGGCGCGATGGAAACGGAAATCACGTCGGTTTCATCCGCGTCTGGCAGTTCGAGTGCGTCAAACTGGCTTTGCAGCATGCCGGGCTTCATGAAGTGGCCGGTGCGGGCTTTCATGCGGGCTTCAATCAGTTCATAGGAGCCATCCAGG
>CAZKVP010000089.1:0-2457 GCA_964556215.1 uncultured Phycisphaeraceae bacterium | reverse complement strand
GCGTTGCCGAAGCACACCCGGCTGACCAGGTGGCCAAGCAGCGCGTCGTCCTGCGGCACCCGGCCCGATTCGGCATCGCGGCCGATGGCGTCACACAAAATGCGGCGGAACATTTCATGGCGCACAAAAGACAAGGGCGAACGCGAGTCGGTCAGCATGCCGACAAAGGCCGACAGCAGGCCAAGGCTGGAGAGGTCGTCGATCTGGCGGCGCATGCCGTCCTCCTGATCCAGGAACCACCAGGCGCTGCCCCATTGCACATGGCCGGGGTTTTCGCCGCTGCCTTGGAAGGCGCCGGCCAGCACCGCAAAGGCGTGGTTGTCCACCGGATTGAGGTTGTAGAGGATGGCTTGCGGCAGGTGGCCGGTTTCATCCAAGTCGCCCAAGAAGCGGGCCAGGCCGCGAATCTGCGGGAAGTCGCCCATCACATCACAGCCGGCATCGGCGCCGACCAAGCCCAGCAGGCGGCGGTTCACATTGCGCAGGGGGTTCAAGTGCAACTGCATGGTCCAGCCTTCGGCATGGTTCCATTTGGCGGTGGCGTGCAGCACTTCCAAGGTCAGCGCATCCTGTTCAGCGCGGCTCGGCACGTCGCCGCCCAAGACTTTTTTCACCGCCTGCGCGGCCAGTTTGGCATCGGGGGCGCAGTCGGGGATCGAGGCCAGGCCGTGGTCACTGGCCTTGGCGCCCATCAGGCCGAATTCCAGGCGGGCGTGGGCCAGGGCCGACAACAGGGAATCCAAAGATTCCACACGGATGCCGGTGGTGACCGACAACTTGGCGGCCCAGGCGTTCCATGCCGCCGGGTTGGCCACCGCGTTGTGGGCCGGGTCGGGGCGGAAGGTCGGCGCCATGCGCAGATTGGTTTTGCCGGCGCGGTATTCCAAGTCCAAGGCGCGGTGATGGGGCAGGGCTTCGGCCGGATCATCGGTGGTGCCGATCATCGCCACGTTGTAGCGGCCCAGCATGTCGCGCACCGGCATGCCGGCCAATTTTCGGTTGGCTTCGTCCCAGACTTCCTGGGCAGTGTCCGCGCTCAGCAGCAGGTCGATGTCAAAATAGCGGCGCAGTTCCAGATGGGTCCAGGCATACAGCGGATTGCGCAGCATTTTGGGCACCGCACCGGCCCATGCCTTGAATTTTTCAAACGGGTCGGCCGATCCGGTGATGAACTCTTCGCTGACGCCGGCCCAGCGCATGGCGCGCCATTTGTAATGGTCGCCACCCAGCCAAACCTGGGTCAGGTTGGGATAAATGCAGTTGTCGGCGATTTCTTTGGGCGACAAATGATTGTGGTAATCAATGATCGGCAGCGGCGCGGCGACCTCGTGGTAGAGGTGGGCGGCAGTGTTGTTGGAAAGTAGGTAGTTTTGATCGAGGAAAGCCATGGGGTGTGGGTTAGATGGTGCAGCGGGCGAAGCCACCATCCACCACCATTTCGGTGCCGGTGATGAAGGAGCCGGCGGCAGAGGCCAGCAGCAGGACCGCACCGCCGAGTTCGGCCGCTTCGCCAAAACGCTTGGAGGGAGTCTGGCGCATGATGCTTTCCACCCGGTCGGGGGTGAGTACCTTGCGATTCTGCTCGGCGGGGAAGAAGCCGGGCACCAGAGTGTTGACGCGCACGCCAAGCGGCGCCCACTCGCGGGCCAGGTTGGCCGAAAGATTATGCACCGCGCCCTTGCTGGCCGAGTAGGTGAATACCCGCGACAGCGGATTAAGGCCCGAGATCGAGCCCAGGTTGATGATGCTGGCCCCTTCGCCAGTTTGCTTGGCCCGCTGGGTGAAATAGCGGCCAAACACCTGGCAGCCCAGCATCACGCTCTTCATGTTGACGGCAAAGATGCGGTCCCACTCGTCTTCGGCGATGTCAAGGAAGGGGGTGGCGGCATTGATGCCGGCGCCGTTGATCACAATGTCCACCCGGCCGAATTGCGCCAGCACGCGTGCCAACAGCGCTTCCAACTCCGGCTTGCTTGTCGCTTCGCACGATTCAAACGTTGCCTTACCGCCGGCTTTGGCGATCACGGCAAGGTGTTCGGCGGCTTTGTCGGCGTTGCGACCCACCAGTACCACTTGCGCCCCGGCCCCGGCCAAAGTGCGGCCCATGGCCCCGCACAACACGCCGGTGCCACCGATGATGACAGCCACTTGACCGTCGAGTTTGAACGCATCCAGCGGGCGATCCGGGTTGAAAGTGGGCAGTGGGGCGGCGGGGGTGGGCATGGGAGGGGGGAGGCAAAAGGGGAAGGGCCGGGCGATGAAAGGCAAGGCGCCCATTTTAGGCCGGACAGGGCCGGCTCTGTGCGACGTTTTTGCCGATGTTTTTGTCGATTTGCCAAGTCGCCGGTTTGCCTGCATAATCCCCGCCCCAAAGCCCGCGTGGCGGAATTGGCAGACGCGCCGTCTTCAGGTGGCGGTTCCTTCACCGGAGTACAGGTTCGATTCCTGTCGCGGGCA
>CAZKVP010000088.1:0-11454 GCA_964556215.1 uncultured Phycisphaeraceae bacterium | reverse complement strand
CGCAATGACACAGCGCAAACGGTGGATGCCGACTGGCAATTGCCGGTGCCGCCGATGGCGGTCATCATGGATTTGCAGGCGACCATCGGCACACGGCATTTCCGCGCCGTGGTGGTGGCGGCCGAGCAAGCGGCAGCCTTGTATGCGGCGGCGATTAAGCAGGGCAAACACGCGGCGCTGGCGCAGGCGGATGAAGAGGGCGGCTTGCATTTGCGCTTGGGGCAGGTGCGTGCCGGCGAGCGGGTGGAGACGCAGGTGGTGTATGCGGAGCGGACAACGGCGAAGCAAACCGATCCCCCGGCGGAGGCGATTCCGTTGCTGGCCGCCCTTGAAGCGCACGAAAAAATCCTCGCCCTCCTCGCCCGCGACCGCGCCTCCGGCCGCCCCGATCACGCCAAAGAAGCCTACGAACTCGCCCGCCAGGCCAAGATCGTCAGCCCGGTGTCGTCGTTTTTGATGGTGGATGCGAAGGGGGAGAAGAAATAAAGGCCAGTTTTTCGTTTTGCCTCCATTCGCCAACGGCGAATCGGATTTGAAGCCCAGGGTCGCCGCGCTTGGGCGGTGACCCTGGGAGGATGTTTGGGGGCCATCACAACCCTGCAAGGGTTGCGGCTTCCACGACCCCTTCAGGGTCGGATCGCATTTCTCGGCCAACCCAGGGTGTCCCGCTTCGCGGGCAACCCTGGGCTTCAAATCCGAATGCCCGTTGGGCATTGGCGGATTTTTTATTTGGCATTGAACTTTCCTTCCCGCTGGCGCCCTTCATGGGGGAACACTTCCTCCCCTTTCCCAAGGATCCGCCATGCGCCGCTTCCGTTTCTCCGCCGCTTGTCGCTGGCTGGCGCTGGTTGCATTGGGCTGTTTGGTTTGCGGTCTGCAAGGATGCGCCGTGCTGTCGCCTTTTGGTCCGCCGGCGGACAACATCGGCCGCACCCATGTGGCGATTGAAAAAGTGGAGCGCGTGGGAAAATTGAACGGTGTGCCGGTCTTGGTGCTTGCGGCCGGGATATACCGGCAGCAAGTCGGCATAAGTTTCAGACTGCATGACATGATCTGTTACCCGTGTGAAAAAACGGGCGCTCCGGCTGAAATTTGGCTGCTCAAAATGGAGGAAGCGCCCACGGGCGGATTGCGGGTTTGTCCGCCGGGAATTCCCTGGTTTGCCAGCGGCGATGACATGGCGCTGTTGGAGGCATGCCCATGCCCACCCCCGTCATTGGGCGAAATACGGCAGGCCATGGCGCCTTGCAAATCATTGCAGATGGAAGGGTGGCATCCGCAATCGCCATTCGAGCCTTTGTTTTTCGTGGAGACCCGGAACACATGGGTTCATTACGCGGCCATGCCATTGGCGGCATTGGGCACGGCCGTGGATTGCACGGCAACCATTGGGATTTATGCGGTGATGATTCCAATGCTGCCCGTGTTGTGGGCCGTTCAGGGCATTCGCCGGATGGGCACCGGAAAGGACGAGTAAAAGCCGGACGCGCATTTGCGCGGGAGCCCTTCTTACGCCCGCTTCACCCACACCAAAAACTCCAAATTCCCGCCCTTTTCACCCTTGATCGGGCAGGGGATGCAGCCGAGCTCCACCAGGCCCAAGGCCGGCAGCACGCGGGAGAGACATTCGCGGGAGATCGTTTCGGCTTCGTCGTCGCTCAATGTCGCCACTTCTTTTTTGCCCCGGCGCTTGGTGCTGACTTCCACCGGCTTTTCGTAATGCGGTTTGACCAGGGTGATGATGGAGCCGCCGGGCTTGAGCCAGGTCAGGGCGGCGGGCAGGGCTTTTTCCTGCCTGGTCCAGCCCAGATCGAGCGAGACGAAATCCACGCCGCCTTCGGCCAGCGCCCCGGCATGCGGGGCGGTGTGCAGGGCGTTGGAGCGCTCCATCACCACCACGCGCGGATCCTTGCGCAGGCTCCAGGCCAGTTCGCCGTAGGCGGTGTCCACCGCAAACACCTTGGCCGCGCCAAAGTGCAGCCAGCAGGAGACGAAGCCGCCGGTGGAGCAGCCCAAATCGGCGGCGCTTTGGCCGGTCGGATCAATGCCAAAGGCCTTGAGCGCGCCCTCGAGTTTGAGGCCGCCGCGCGAGGCGTAGGGGTGGTCTTTTTGGAGCGCGGGTGTCCCCACCCGCAAAGAAGGGGCTGTCTCGGCTTTTTTGGGGGTTTTCATGCCTCACCTCGAATCACGCAGCGGGTTTTTTCGGTTTCCCACACGCTGACTTCCGTCAGGGCGCAGCCGGCCGGGGTGCTGGCCTTGAGCCAGTCCCAGGCCTGCTTGGCGATGTGTTCCACGCTGGGGTTTTGGGCTTTGAACTCCGGCACATCCACATTCAAATGCTTGTGGTCAAGGCGGGCGATCAGCGCGCCGTCCACCCAGGCGTCCATTGCGCCCGGGTCGCGGGTCAGGGTGGTGTGGCCATCGGCGTCAATGGCGGCAGTCGCCACCACTTCGACTTTGTAGTTGTGGCCATGGCCGGCGGGGTTGCTGCATTTGCCAAATAGCTCGGCATTTTGCGCGTCCGAAAGGGAAGGCAAAGCCAGCCGGTGGGCGGCGGCGAAATCGTAGTGCTGGCGGACTTCAAGCATGGGCATGGGGGCATTCTCCACGGTATGCGCGGCCAGTGTGCAAGTGGGGGTGAGGCGCAACTCCAGGCGGTGCACGCACGGGCCAAGCCGGGCTTGCACTCCCGCCAAGAGTTGCGCCACAAGCGCGCCCATCGGCATGTCGGCGGCTTCTGGCGCGCTTCTGGCCACGGCTTGGCGCAGGAGGGGCAATGCACCTTCGCGCACGGCGGCATCCATCAGGCGGATGTCGAGAAAATAGCCGGTGCGGGCGTCGGCTTCTCCCTTGGCGTGAATCGTGATCTCGTAGTAGCGCGACAAGCCGCGCATGGCCGGCCAGGCGGCATACGGGTTCAGACAGGCGGTGGCGGCCTCATCGGGCGAACCCGTCAGGCAAAAGCGCACGGTGCGCACAAGGTCGAGCATGGCGTCATTGTAGGCCGGTGCTTTTTCGTGGCGTTTTGGGGATTGCCCCTGATTTCTGTGGACATCCCGGGTTTTCCCCCGCTGTCCCCAGCCATCCACAGGCTGCCCGTACGGTTTTGGGCAGTTGTTGACAGGCTATGCAGGCGGCGGGTAGCCTCTCCCTCCCTCCTCAACAGACCTTTTTGTGGAAAACTTGACCATGCCCAGATTAGATGATTCAACTTGGCGCCAGATAATGACTTACCTTCGGACGGAACAATCGTCTTTGTGGCGCAAGTGGTTTGAGGACTTGGTGCCGGTGGCAATTGACGGCGGCCTGTTGCAAATCGGTTCGCCCAATTTGGGGCATTGCAATTTTTTACAGAAAAGCTGTCTTGACCCGTTCACCGAAGCGGTGCAGCAGGTGACCGGCCGGTTGATGGCGGTCAAATTCGTGCATGAACAGCCGCGCGCCGCCGAGCCGGTGCCGGCCGGCACCGCCGCCGTCAACGGCGCCGCGCTGGCGGCCCGCCCGACCGAGTCGCCCTCGGTCGGCGGCGAGGCTTTCGTGCTCTCGCCCGATTATTCCTTCGATTCGTTTGTGGCCGGCCCCAACAACCAATTGGCCTGCGCCGCCGCCCAGGCCGTGGCCGACCAGCCGGGCAAAGCCTACAACCCGCTGTTCATCCACGGCGGCGTGGGTTTGGGCAAGACCCATTTGTTGCAGGCCGTCTGCCAGCGCGTGCTCGAGCAGCGGCCGGATTCCAAAATCCTCTACATCTCCTGCGACGCCTTCGTCAACGAGTTCATCACCTGCGTGCAGCAGGGGCGCATGGGCGAATTCCGCAACCTGTACCGCCATGTGGACCTGTTGGTGGTGGACGACATCCACTTTTTGGCCAACAAGAAGGAAACCCAGGAGGAATTCTTCCACACCTTCAACACGCTGTTTCAGGCCCAAAAGCAGGTGATTTTGTCCTCCGACGCCGCGCCGGAGGAAATCCCGGAACTTGAAGAACGCCTGATGTCCCGCTTCAAATGGGGCGTGGTGGCCAAGGTGGGAAAACCCGACTTTGAAACCCGCTGCGCCATCTTGCGCAGCAAGGCCCTGCTTCGCGGCATCACCCTGCCGCCCGAGGTGGCCGAGTTCATCGCCAAGCGCGTGGCCACCAACGCCCGCGAGTTGGAGGGCGCGCTCAACACCCTGATCGGCCACATGCGCTTGCAGCACCGCACGCTGGATGCCACCCTGGTGCGCGAAGTGCTCGGCGAGGCGCTGTCGGCCCCGCGCACCAACCAGGTGACCATGCAGACCATCACCGAGGCGGTCACCGCCTTCTACAACATTCCCCTGGCCGACCTGCAAAGCCGCCGCCGCCACAAGTCGGTGACCGAACCGCGCCAACTGTGCATGTGGCTGGCCAGAAGGCACACCCGCTTCAGCCTGGAAGAAATCGGCGGCTACTTCGGCGGCCGCGACCACACCACGGTGATGCACTCGCTGACCACGGTGGATGACCGCAGCGCCAAGGACCCCGAGTATGCCGCGCAGGTGCAGCAGATCGAGGCCCAGGTGCGCGGCGGCTTGGAGTAAAAAAGCGAAAATAAAAAACCCCGGGCTTGACCCGGGTTTTTTATTGGCCGCCATCATGGGCGCGATTTCAACTGCGCAAAAGTCCAAGCCTTGCCCCGCTCCCGGTATTTGGCGCGGGTTTTTGCCACCTGGTCCATGGTGATCGGTGCGGCCTGGTTGCCCCAGTCTTTTTTGCCCCGGACAAACGAGGCGACCGCCGCGATTTCAGCGTCATGCAGGGCGCCCCAAGTGGGCATCTGGTTGTCGAAGGCCTGGCCGTTGATTTCCAGCGGGCCTTCCAGCCCGTGCAGCAGGATCAGCATGACGGTTTCGGGGTCGCCCTGCACCACCGGGGAGCCGGCCAGCGGCGGATACAGGCCGGCCAGTCCTTGGCCGTTGGCGCCGTGGCAGTTCAGGCACAGGTCGCGGTAGACCTGCGGGCCCAAGATCGCCGGGGGAATGGTGGCCGGATCCACGGCCGGGGCGCAGGCAGGGGGAAGGAGGGCGCAAACGCAGAGGAACGGGATGACGCGCATGTGGGCATCCTACAAAAGGGCGGGGCCGGCTTGAGCCGGCCCCGCCCTTTTGTAGGATGCCCCAGGCACGTCATTTTTCAAGCAGTTTTTTGATTTCCGGCACCACCGCCTCGGCCCAGATCTTGTAGCCGGCCGCATTGGGGTGCAGGTGGTCGGGCATCAGGCTGGCCGGCAGGTTGCCCTTTTCATCCAAAAAGCGCGAACCGATGTCAAGGTAGTGCACGCGGGGCTTGTCCGCTCCGGCCCACTTGACCAGCAGTTCGTTGGTCTTTTGGTTGTTGACGCGCTCGGCGTCAAGCGGGGTCGCCCCGCGCGGAAAAATGCCCAGCAGCAGGATGTGCGCCTTGGGAAAGCGGTCGGTCAGGCGGCCGACGATGGCTTCCACCCCGTCGGCAATGTCCGCCGGCGGGTCCATCCGGTGGCCGGTGTTGTTGGTGCCGATCATCACCATCACCACCTTGGGGTCCAGTTTGCCAAAGAGCTCGCCGTGATCAAAGCGCCACAACACATGCTCGGTGCGGTCGCCGCTGTAGCCGAAGTTGGCGAAGGTGGCCGGGGCCAGCATCTGTTTGAAAATGCCGGCATCCCTGCCGTCGTCAATGCCGTGGGTGATGGAATCGCCCACAAACAGCACTTGGAAGCCGCCGGCCTGCGCCTCCTTGCATTTGGTTTCAAAGCGCGGTTGCCACCAGCCGCCGTAGGTGCCGCGCGGCCCCTGCAACTGGGGATAGGGGGTGGTGGTGATGTGGAAGGCGTGGTCGGGCATGGCGGGTGCGCCGGCGCAACCCAGCAGGAGGGCGGGCAGGATCAGCAGGGTGGCGAAGGAATGGCGCATGGGAAAAAAATGGGGTTGGGGAAAAATCCGCCGCAGTGCATGCGCACGGGAGTCAAACGGATGCCGCAGACTTGATTTCATTACACCCGGCCGCGATTTAGGCGGCCGGCCATTTCACTGACGGTGCCGCCAGCATGCTGTCGTCGGCGGGGTTGCCCGGGGTGCCGTCTTTTTCGCGGCGCACATAGTTGCCGGTGAGCAGTGCGATCAGGGCGCGGCAAAAAGCCGGCAGATCGTCGGGCCGGCGCGAGGAAATGCGGTTGAACTTCAGGTCCACCACCACTTCCTTGTCGCCAAAACGGGCGCCGGCGTTGATGAGGTCGTCCTTGATGCCGGGGCTGCCGGTGTATTTGACGCCGGCGACGATCTGGGCGCTGATGTCGATCCACGGGCCGTGGCAAATGCTGGCGATGGGCTTGTTGGCGTCGGCCATGGCTTTGACGAACTTCAGCACTTTTTCATCGCGGCGCAATTTGTCGGGCATCCAGCCGCCGGGAATCACCAGGGCATCGGCATCCTCCACGCGCAGGTCCGAGATGGAGAGGTCCGACACCTGCGGGTAGCCGTACTTGCCTTCGTAGAGCGTCTGGCCTTCCGCCCCGGCGATCATCACCTCGGCGCCGGCTTCGGTCAGGCGCAGTTTGGGGTAATGCAGTTCCAGTTCTTCATAATCCTTGCCGACCAGGATGATGACGCGCTTGCCGGAGAGAGGGAGTGGAGTGGACATGCCCGGAATCATGGGGAAATACCGCGCATTTGTCAAAGTTTTTTTCCGGTTTTCCCCCGCATTCCGCTCACTTTGCCAAGCGGTAATCCAGCATCACATCGTCGCCCATGCGCTCGACATGGTGCAGGTGCAGCGGCAAGGCTTGGGCCATTTTCTCCACGCTTGGCCCGTAGGCCGGCGGGGCGCCTTGGCCAAGCACCTTGGGGGCGACGAATACCAAGCACTGATCCACCAGGTTCTGGCGCAGCAAATGGCCGGCCAACCCGGCCCCGCCTTCAACCAGAACACGGCTTGCGGCATGGAGTTGCGACAGATGGGCAAACAGGGGGCGCAACTGCAGCGCCGGCTTGGCGCCGTCGGCCCGCAGGGCCGGGTTTTGCGGCAGGCCGAGGATTTCCACTCCGCGGGCGCGCAAAGCCTGCGCCCGCGGGGAATCTGCGTGCGCCGCATCGCAGGCGATCAGCACCGGCGGACCGCCATCATGGAGCAAAGCCGCCGCATCAGGCAATTTCAACGCCGGATCCACCACCACCCGGCGGGCCACCCGCTTGACCTCGACCCCGCGGGCGGTCAGCAGCGGATCGTCGGCCAAGGCCGTGCCGATGCCCACCATCACCGCATCACAAATCGCGCGCAATTCGTGCACGCGCAGCCGCGAAATGTCATTGGAGATCCACTGGCTGTCGCCCGAGAGCGTGGCGGTGCGGCCATCCAAGGTCTGCGCCCATTTGAGGGCGACCCATGGCAGGCCGGTGGCGCAGCGCTTGAAAAAGACTTCGTTGAGAGCTTGGGCTTCCGTTTCCAGCAGTCCGGTTTCCACCGCAAGGCCGGCGGCGCGCAATTGGGCCAAGCCGGCGCCATTGACCCCGGCAAAGGGGTCGCCTGTTGCCACCACCACCCGCTTGATGCCGGCGGCGATCAGGGCGTTGGCGCAGGGCGTGGTCTTTTTGCCAGGGTGGGCGCAACAAGGCTCCAGTGTCACATAAGCCGTTGCATTCTCAAGACTGACACCGGCGCGGTGGGCATCGAGCAAGGCGGCAGCCTCGGCGTGGGGGCCGCCAAACCGGCCATGGTATCCCTCGCCAATGACCTGTCCGGCCGGTGAAACCAAAACGCAACCCACCTGCGGGTTGGGTTCCACCCGGCCCAGCCCCAGGCGGGCCAAGGCCAGGGCGCGGCGCATGTGGCGGGAGTCGTCAAGCGAAAAAGACATGGGGGTAGAGTACACAAGGGCGGCGGGTTAGCCTTGTACAGTACAATTCCGCCCCCCTTCTTTAGGAGAACTTTATGAAAAAGTGGATCAAATATGGCCTGCTGACCTTCTTGGTGCTGGTGTTGCTCGGCGGCGTCGCCGTGATTTTGGGTCTGGACAGCGCCATCCGCACCGGCACCCAGGAAGGGATCAAGTTCGCCACCCAAACCGACACCAAGCTGGACAAAGCCAGTTTGGGCCTGCTTTCGGGCAACCTCAAGTTGAGCGGCATGGACATCAAAAATCCCAAGGGCTTTGAGGAAGGCTCCTCCTTCGTCAAGTTTGCCGTCACCGAAGTGCAGGTCAAGCCGGCCTCGCTGATTTCCGACAAGATCGAGGTCGACGTGGTCAGCCTTGACGGCTTGGAGCTCTCTTACATCAAGCCGTCCGAAGGCAAGGCCAATTACGAAGTGATCATGGACAGCATCAACCGCCTGCTGCCCCAGGGCGATCCCGCCAAGCCGGAGCCGGCCAAGGAAAAAAGCCCCCCCGGCAAGGCCATCCATGTGGGGGTGATCAATTTCACCCATGCCAAGATCCACGCCCAGGTGTCGGTGGCCGGCCTGCCGGTCAAAGTGGATGTGCCGCTGCCCGACTTCAAAATGGAAAATCTGGATGTCAAGGACGGCATGCCCGCCCTGACCGCCGAAATCACCAAGCGTTTGGTTGCCCAGTTGATCGAACAGATCCCCGCCATCGGCAAAGCCGCGCTGGAAAGCGCCAAGAGCAATGTGGATGTCAAGGGCATCAAGGATGCGACCAAGGGTGCGCTGGATTTGTTCAAGAAGAAATGAAGGCCTGTTATCATCCCCGCCCCATGCAAACCCGGTCCATTATTGCCATCATCATTCCCCACGCCTAAACGCAGGGCCGGTTTCCACTGAAACTCCAAGCCCTGCCTTCCGGCGGGGTTTTTTGTTGCTTCCTCTGACTTTTCCCCTGAGCTTGCACTCAGGGCTCGTTGAAAGACCCCCATGTCCACCCCAGAACCCACCGCCACGCCCGCCGCCAAACCCGCCAAGCCGGCCAACAAATACAAAGCCACCCTGGCGCTGCCCAACACCCCCTTCGCCATGAAGGCCAATTTGGTGGTCAATGAAATGGCCAGCCTCAAGCGCTGGGAGGCGATGGACATCTACGGCAAGTTGCGCCAAGCCCGTGCCGGTGCCGAGCCCTTCGTGTTCCATGACGGCCCGCCCTATGCCAACGGCAACATCCACCTGGGCCACCTGCTCAACAAGGTGCTCAAGGATTTGGTGGTGCGCAGCCAAAACGCCCTGGGCAAAGATTGCGCCTATACCCCGGGCTGGGATTGCCACGGCCTGCCCATCGAACACAAAGTGGTGAAGGATCTGGGTTCCAAGGCGCAAGCGATGGAACCCATCGACATCCGCCGCCTGTGCCACGCCTACGCCGAAAAGCAGATGGCCGGCCAGATGGCGCAAATGCAGCGCCTGCTCACGCTGGCCGATTACGCCGATCCCTACTACACCATGAACCCCAAGTACGAAAAGGGCACGCTGGAAGTGTTCGCCCAAATGGTGGACAAGGGGTTGGTGTTCCGCCAAAACAAGCCGGTGCATTGGTCGATCGAGAACCGCACCGCACTGGCCGAAGCCGAGTTGGAATACCAAGACCGCGAAGACACCTCCGTCTTCGTGTGGTTTGAATTTGCGCCTGAGAGTGTGGCCGCAGTGCTTAAAGAATTCGGCGTGGCCGAGTCGGCCGCCAGCAACCAGACCAAGCCACCGGCGGTGATGATCTGGACCACCACCCCGTGGACCTTGCCCGCCAACCTGGCGGTGGCGGTGGCCCCGGCCCACAACTACGCCTTGGTCGAACTTGAAGGCCGCCTGACCGTGCTGGCCGCCGAGCGTTTGGCCGCCGTCTGCAAGCAGCGCGGGCTGGAAGTGCCGCCGGTGCTTGGCACCACCGAAGGCTTCAATTTGAAAGGCCTGCGCTACAGCCATCCTTTCATCGACACCTGCCCGGCCGACACCTCGACCCCCAACGCCAGCCTCGACAATGTGTACACCGTGGTGTGCGCCGACTATGTGACGATGGAAGACGGCACCGGCATCGTCCACACCGCCCCCGGCCACGGCACCGAGGATTACCAAACCGGTCTGCGCGAAAAGTTGCCGGTTTATTGCCCGGTGCGCGAGAACGGCACCTTTGACGGCTCCGCCCCCGACTGGCTGCAAAATCAGCATGTGTGGAAGGCCAACCCGCTGGTGGTGGATCGCTTGAAAGAAAGCGGCCACCTGTACCACGCCAACAAGTTCATGCACTCTTATCCGCACGACTGGCGCGGCAAAACCCCGGTCATCTTCCGCGCCACCGCGCAGTGGTTCATCGGCGTGGACAAAGCCTATGGCAGCAAAGAAGGCTATGAGTCGCAAGGCCTGCGCTACGCCGCTTTGCGCGAGGCGGAGGACGCCATTGAGTTCATCCCCGCCTGGGGCAAAAACCGTTTGCGCGGCATGCTTGAATCCCGCCCCGATTGGTGCGTCTCGCGCCAGCGCAGCTGGGGCTTGCCCATTCCCGCTTTCTTCAATGAAGACGGCGAAAGCCTGCTCACCGCCGCCAGCGTGCGCGCGGTGGCCAAGGCCTTTGGCAAACACGGCTCTGATGCCTGGTTCACCCAGACCCCGGCCCAATTGCTGGCCGAGTGGGATTTCGCCAACGACGGGCAAGCCCCGGCTTGGGCCAAGAGCCAGCAAGCCTTGGAGCAACTGACCAAAGGCAGCGACACCTTCGATGTGTGGTTTGAATCCGGCTCGTCGTGGAACGCCGTCCTGCGCGAAGGCTGGCGCAGCAAGCAGGCGCACAAGGCGCAAGCGCATGACGCCTTCCCCGCCGACCTGTATCTGGAAGGCTCCGACCAGCACCGCGGCTGGTTCCAGCACTCGCTGCTGCCCGCCGTCGCCGTGCACGGCAAGTCGCCGTTCAAGACCGTGCTCACCCACGGCTTCATGGTCGACAAAAACGGCCACAAGATGAGCAAGAGCGACGGCAACACCATCAATGTGGAAGACCTGATGAAGACCCAGGGCGCCGATGTGTGCCGCTGGTGGGTGGCCAGCATCAACCCTGAGAACGACATCAAGGCCGACATCTCGTTCTTCAATCTGGCCGGCGAGGAATACCGCAAGGTGCGCAACACCATCCGTTTCCTGCTGTCGGTGTTGGATGGCTTCGACACCAGCAAGCGCTATGAATGGAGCGAGAAAGACAACGCCTCGATCGACGCCTGGATCCTGACCCACTCGGTCAAACTGACCGACGAAGTGCGCGCCGCCTACGCCGAATACCGCTTCCGCGACATTTCACGCGCCATCTTCAATTTCTGCAACGACACTCTGAGCGCGGTGTATTTGTTCGCCGTGAAGGACCGTTTGTACTGCGACAAAACCGGCGAAGTCGGCAGCCGCCGCCACCGCACCCAGGACGCCATCTACCGCGTGACCGAATCCATGATCCGTTTGCTGGCGCCGATCTGCCCGCACACCGCGGACGAAGCGTGGCTGGCCTTCAAGGGCTTGCCGATGGACAACCTGGA
>CAZKVP010000087.1:0-11634 GCA_964556215.1 uncultured Phycisphaeraceae bacterium | reverse complement strand
ACATGCAGGCCCAGGACATCGCGTATTCCGGGTTGGTCTTCGACCTCAAACGGCCGACCGTTTCGGAATGCCGCGTTGTGGAAGCCAAGTTGAACGAGACAACGGTGCAGGTGGCTGAAGGGTCGACCTATGAAATCAAAGACGGAAAGTTCGCATGGACGGGCGATCTTGGCAGTGGCCCGGTCATGGGGCAAGTCGCCCGGCCGGAGACAACCCGCAAGTGCGGCCGAATGGGGCCATGGAACCCGTTTGCCTCTGCGATCGCCACCGACCTGGGCGACGGCAAGATCCGGCTGACGATCAAAGGCCGTTGCGGAGAAAAGGGCCAGCAATGGCAATTCCGCCACATCCGGCGCGACAGCGTCGGCGTCCACAACGCCCGCAGCAAGGACATCGTCTTCCAGGATTGCGACTTCTACGCCCTGACCAACATGGGCTTCGTCAGCCAATTCACCGAAAACATCGCCTATCGGCGGGTGAATGTCGCCCCGCCCAAGGGGACATTGCGCACCTGCCCGGCCTGGGGCGACATCTTCCAGTTCTCCAATTGCCGCGGCGAAGTGGTCGTCGAAGATTGCGTGGAGTCGGGCATGCAGGACGATGCCATCAATTGCCACGGCACCCACCTGCGCATCATCGGAAAACCGGCGGAAAATCAGCTGCAGTTGCGCTACATGCAGCCGCAGACCTATGGCTTCCAGCCGTACATCGCCGGCAATGAGATCGCCGTCATCGACCACCTGACACTGCGTGAATTGCCCGACAACCCGCGGCGCAAGGTGATGGACTGCACCCGGACGGACAAGGAAGGCCGGGAATGGCGCGTCACCCTCGACGGTCCGGCACCGGCTTTCGCCCAAGGCAATGTGGTGGACAACATCACCTGGCACCCCAACCTGACCGTTCGCCGCAACAAGGTGGACATGGATCCGGTGCGCGGCTTCCTCATCACCACGCGCGGCAAGGCGGTGGTGGAAGGCAACACCATCCAAAGCGCCATGCCCGGCATCCTCATCGAGGACGACGCCCGCGGCTGGTATGAATCCACCTGCATCCGCGACCTGGTCGTCCGTAACAACACATTCAAGGGCTGCGGCATTGAAATCAACCCGCAGACGGTATCCAAGGACCCCAAGAATCCGGTGCATGAGAACATCCGCATTGAAGACAACCTCTTCGACGGCGGGAGCATTTCGGCCCGCAGCGTCAAGAATCTGGTCGTCACCGGCAACAAGACCCATACCGGCGGCAAGGTGCCGCTCCATGCCTCGCCATCCTGTTCCGAGGTGAAAACTGATTGAACCGGACAACGCGCCGCCTCCCTTCCTCCGCATCTTCCTCCCATCCCTTGCCATGAAAACCATCCCCTCCATTTTTCTGCTGGCCGTCTTGTCCGCTTCCTGCGCCTCCATGGCCCAAGCCGTGCCGACGCCTCCGATCGACGCCCTTCCCCCCATCACGCCCCTGGTTTACGACCAGCCAGCCAACCCGAGAAAATGGCACACCGAGGGCCTGCCCATCGGCAACGGACGCCTGGGTGCGATGCTCTTCGGTGGCGTGGCTGCCGAACGCATCCAATTCAACGAAGACTCCCTGTGGGGCGGAGCCAACAACTGGGATGGCGGCTATGAACTGGGCGACAAAGGCTTCGGCGGCTACCGAAATTTCGGCGACCTGAGAATTGACTGGGGCGGCCTGACCAGTCCGGAACTTTCCTCGCCGAGTGGCAATGAGGCGGGCAACGGACAAGGCATCGAAAACACCGTAGGAAACGACCCCGCCGCGAAATGGTGCATCGAACATCCGGGGAAGTCCGTGATCTGGCAAGTCGAACTGCCCAAAGCGGTGCGCGTGGAAACCTACCGCCTGACCAGCGCCGGCGATGTGCCGGCGCGCGACCCGCGCGTGTGGACGCTTGAGGGATCGGCCGATGGGCGGGCATGGGAGGAACTCGACCGGCGCAGCCTGGAAGGGCCTTTCGAGGCACGCGGCATGGAAAAAGAATTCAAGGTGGCCAAGCCCGGCGACCACCGCTTCTACCGGCTGGTGTTCATCCCGTTCGCAGGAGTAAGTCATTTCCAAGTCGGCAAGGTCGCGCTGGACGGCGCGTCCTTCGCGGCTGGCGCGGCGGCGCAAACGCCCAAGGATTACCGCATGACCCTGGACCTCGCGACCGGCATCCACCGCGTCTTCTTCACCGACGCCAAGGGCGTGAAAATGTCACGCGAGGCTTTCGCCAGCCGGCCCGACCAGGTGATGGTATTCCGATACGCGGCGGACAAAAAGGGGGCGCTCTCGGGAACCCTACGGCTCAAGCCGGGGCAGAAGGACGCGAAGCTTGCCGCCGGTGTTGACGGCATTTCCTTCACCGGCGAGATGGCGAACAAACTCAACTATGCCGCAGGTCTGCGCGTGCTGCATGACGGCGGGCGGGTGGCCGTCGAAGGCGACGCGGTCGTCTTCAAGGATTGCGACACGCTGACCATCCTGCTCGACGCCCGAACCGACTACAAGCCTTCTTATGCCGACGGCTGGCGCGGCGCGGCGCCGATGCCGCTGGTGTTGGCCGAAATCGGGAAGGCGTGCGGCAAATCCTACGCCGACCTGCGCGCCAACCATGTGGCCGATTTCACTAAACTCATGGACGCCTGCCAGGTGGATTTCGGCCGCTCGTCGCCGGAGGTGGAGGGTCTGACGACGGCCGAGCGCCTGCGCCGCTACACCGACGAAGGCAAGTTCAAGCAGGTCGCCGCCGACCCGGAACTTGAAGCGCAATTGTTCCAGATGGGGCGCTATCTGCTGGCTTCCTCGTCGCGCCCGGGCGGCCTGCCGGCGAATTTGCAGGGGTTGTGGAACGACCGCAACGACCCGACGTGGGCCTGCGACTACCACAACAACATCAACCTCGAGATGAATTATTGGCCGGCCGAGGTGACCAACCTTGGCGCGTGCGCCCAGCCGCTGATGGATTTCATCGTGGATCAGGCGCCGGCCTGCCGGATCGCCACGCGCAAGGCTTTCGGCGAAAAGACACGCGGCTGGACGGCCCGCACCAGCCAAACCCCCTTCGGCGGCAACGGCTGGGAATGGAACATCCCCGCCAGCGCGTGGTATGCCCTGCATGTGTACGACCACTGGGATTTCGGCCGGGATGAAACCTTCCTGCGCAAAACCGCCTATCCCGTCCTCAAGGAAATCTGCGAATACTGGGAAGACCGCTTGAAGCGCCTGCCCGACGGCACCTTGGTCGCCCCCAACGGCTGGTCGCCCGAACACGGCCCGCGCGAAGACGGCGTGATGCACGACCAGCAGATCATCTGGGAACTCTTCGACGATTACCTCAAGGCCGCGGCGGCCCTGGGCGTGGACGCGGACTACCGCAAAAAGGTCGCCGATATGCAGGCGCACTTGGCGCCGAACAAAATCGGCAAGTGGGGCCAGTTGCAGGAATGGCAGACCGACCGCGACGGAGCCGGCGACCACCACCGCCACACCTCTCACTTGTTCGCGCTGTATCCCGGCCGGCAAATCAGCAAGATCGGCACGCCGGATTTGGCGCAAGCGGCCAAGGTGTCGCTTCTGGCGCGCAGCAACGACGCCAGCGACAAGACAGGCAAACCGTGGACGCCAGCCAACATGGACTCCGAAAGCATCTTCGGGTGGGTGTGGCCGTGGCGCGCCGCCATGTGGGCGCGCCTTGGCGAAGGCGACCGCGCCCACGCGCTGGTGTGGGGCAAGGCCGGCAACACCGCGCCGAATATGCTTGGCTTGAACACGCCGTATTTCAGGTACCACCAGGAACTCATCCAGCTTGATAACTCCTTCGGCGTGACGGCGGCGATGGCCGAGATGCTGCTGCAAAGCCACGCCGGGGAAATCCACCTGCTGCCGGCGCTCCCCAAGGCCTGGGCGGCGCAGGGTTCCTTCAAAGGTCTTCGCGCGCGCGGCGACTTCACCGTGGATTGCGCCTGGGCCAATGGTCAGGTGACCGCCTACCGCATCCACGCCGGAGAAAACGCCAAATCAGGCAAGGTCAAGGTGCGGGTGAACGGCCAGGTGAAGGAAGTCATGCCGGAAATACCGGGACAGTGAGTCGCTTCGGAGGTATTCCGGTGTTATGCACTTTCGCGCAAGCGAAACGGTCTGGTGCAACTCAAGAACGGGGAGCGGGTGGTTGACCGATGATTGGCCGGAAAACCGGGGACGAAAGGCCGGACGAATGACCAAAAATAAGACAACATTCAACAAAACAAGCGCTTCAAATATGTAATTCACATTGTTGGATAAACATCTTCTCTTCACACAAAAGCCCCACGGGCCAACCCCAACGCCACCGCACCACCAATGAAAGATTCCTCCATCTTGGTCCTTCTGACCGCCGCGCTTGCCTTGGCCTCCACCCGCCCCATGTGGGCGGTGGCCCCCGCGCCGCAAGCGCAAGTCCCCGCCGCCGCCGCACAGGATGCGCCGTTCATCAACAGTTGGCTTCTCTGCGGCCCCTTTGAAAAAGCCGTCGATCCGGAAAAGGTTACCCCCAAGATTGGCGTGTCACAGAACGGCATGAAGTGGGAATACTTCGACGACCGCCTGTGGAACCGCAACTACGACAATTACCAGGACCTCTCCGGCTACTACGGGATCCGCAAAGGCGTGGACACGCGCAACAAATTCGTCTACGCCTCAACCTGCGCGTTCAGCCCGGCCGACCAGACAGCCGAATTCCGCTTCGGGACCAGCGGCTCCTACCGGCTCTTCGTCAACGGGGCGCAAGTGGCGCAAAGCGACAAGCCCAAGGAAGTCCAGCGCGACATGTTCAAGCAGGCCGTGACGCTCAAAAAGGGCTGGAACCTCATCCTGGTTGAAATCCGCCATGACTGCACCGAAGACCGCAATGCCAACGGCGCACCCATCGCCAAGGATGCGGCCGTCTCCTACCTCGGCCTCTATGGGCGCCTGTCGGACAAAGACGGGGCTCCCCTGCCCGGTGTCGTCTATTCCACCGTCGGCGACGGCGCAACTTTGTCCATCGATGCACGGCCGCTTGCGGCCACCGATGTCGTGCCCGACGCCGCCCTCAAGGGCCGCGGCCTGCCGTCCAACATCCTGCCGATCGGATATGCGGAGTGGCCCTATGTTTGGAATAAATCACTCTATGGCCGCGACAGCCGGCGCATCTGGGCCGACCCGTACCGCTTCGAGGCCAGCGGCGGCCAGCCAGGCTACCGGTTCGCCGTGGTTGCCGGCGCATTGCCGGATGGGTTGACCCTCAAGGAAGACGGTGCCATCGACGGCTTCTGCGCGAAAATGGGCGAATTCACATTCACCGTGCAGGTGACCGACGCCCAAGGTGCCAAGGCGCAAAAAAAGTTGTCCATCACCGTCAAAGACCGCCCGACCCGCCGCTTCGAGGAAGGCCGCGTGGGCGCGCTTAGCCATTGTCCGGCCGTCTACCCGTTTTGGGTGGATGCCAACTACTCCGTGGATTTGTGGGCGCAGCGCGCCAAACGCGAGGGGCATGCGCTGGTCTCCGTCGAATCACTTCAGCAGAACTACTACTGGCCATCCAAGTTTGAAGACCCCAAGCACCCGCGCAACCAGTACCAGCCCCGCGACAAGGATGGCAAAGTGCGCGACGGCCTCAAACCCTTCGCCGACGCGGTCAAACGCTACGGCATGCAATTCGGATTCTACTACGCCACAGAAGGCGGCGGATTGGGGCATTATTCCGTCGATGTATTCGTGCAGAACTGCTCCGATCTGATCCGGCGCTACGACCCGGCCTATCTTTACTTCGACGGCCCCCAAGCGATGCCGGGCGCCAATTACGATGTGATGTACAGCAATGTGCGCAATTACGGCGACGACATCATCCTCAATGCGAATGTCTGGGGCGGCGACGGTGAATTCGGCGATGTGGACCTTGGCACGAGCGAAGCCTCCCCCATCTATTCCGGCGCGGATCCGGTGCGGACCACCAAGCGCATCATCGTCGAGCCATGGAAGACCATCATCACCAAAAACAACTACAACCCTTACTACGGCAAGCGCGACGACTTCCGCCAAGTGGCCAAAGAAATGGTGATGAACGCCGCCCGCGGCTTCGTGGACAACAACGACCAGATGCCCCTGATGAGCCGCGGCCCCAACTGGGATTCCCCCGCCGACATCGCGCGGCGCTACCCCATGGCCGTCCAGGAAGACATCGATGTCCGCGAAGGATTGGCCCGGTGGTTTGCGCCCACAGACCTGCCGGAACGCCATGAATCCACCACCGGCACTGTGCCGTACTTCCTCTCCGGCTGCGGCTATGCCGATGACGGCAAGGGCAACATCAACAACTTCGCCCGCGGCAAAGGCCCGGGCTGGGGCTACGCCACCGCGCGCGACAACGACATCTACCTGCACTTCATCCAGGGACCCGACGGCAAGAAGGGCTACGCCGGCGAAAAGACCGTCACCATTGCCCCGGTGCCCCACCGCGTGCAGAAAATCACCTGGCTGAACCAAGACCAACCGCTGGCATTCACCCAGCAGGGCGACAGCCTGACCATCACACTGGACGGCATTTCCGCCGATCCGGTGGACACCATCGTCAAGATCGTCACCGACGATCCGGCGCGCAAATACAAACTCACCCACCTCGTCACCACGGGCAGGCAACTTGCGCCCGACACATTGCGGGTCATGCCGGAAGGCCATATGACTTACCCGGCCCTCAAAGTGCCCTTCACCAAGGGCGAAGTGCGCTTCACCAGCAGCGACACCTCGGTAGCCAAGGTGGACGCCGATGGCACCGTCACCGCCGTGGCGCCGGGCAACGCCGTCATCACCGCCGAGGCCACCCACGAAAGCGCAAGCGCCACGGATGCCCTGCCGGTCATCGTGGACGCAGGCCGCAACATCCGCGTGGGCGGCGAACTCATCGGCGCCGTGCTGCGGGTGAAAGGCAAGGAGGCGTTCACCACTTGCGCCGGCACGGGCGAACTGCCCTTCATCCTTGAAGGCCGCTCGAAGAAGGGCGGCCCCGTCTCCCTCGCCACCGCGAAAGTCGCGATGAAGTGCGGCGTGGTGGAATACACCAAGGGCACGCCCTTCCAACCCGTTTTCATCGAAGAAAAGCCGGTCTTCACGTTCAAGGACGGCCAACTTGCACCCGTCCAGACCAAGGAGACCACCCGCGCGGCCGTGTGGGCGGAGGTGGATCTCGACGGCGCGAAGTTCACCACCAACAAAGTGTTCCTCGACATGGATCCGGCGGTCCCCGCCACCGGCCCCGAGACCCTTGTCACCGCCAGCGGCCAGCTTGGCGATGCCGTGCCGGCCAAGGTGCTTGACGGCGCCGACACCCCCGATGGCTACGGCAGCGGCATGTGGTCCGTCGACGGCAAGACCCCTTCCTGGATCGCGTTCGACTTCAAGTCCCCGCGCAAAATCTCGCTGGTGAACATCCATTTCAACACGCTCGACCAGCATTACATCAACACGCCCGACCTCATGGAAATCCAAACCAGCCAGGACGGCACAAAGTGGACAACCCTCACCACCGTCGCCCCTCCGGCCCAAGGGCACGGCGCCTATTTCGGGTTCGCGGACACCTTCCACTTCAAGCCCACCACCGCCAGCCACCTGCGGTTGGCCTTCCCCAAGGGGAATTCCAGGGGCACCAGCGTGGACCTGTTGGAGGTGGCCGTTCAAGGCAGCCTGCTTGACAACCTGGCCATCGCGGCCAAAGTGACGACCTCGTCCATTTCAAATGCAAACTATCCCGGAGAAAACGCCATTGACGGCATCGTGGGAGAACACGGCCGGGGCGAGTGGGCCAGCAAAAACGAAGCCAATCCCTGGATCCGTTTGGACTGGGAAGGCGGAGTCACCCTCGGCAAAATCGTTTTGTACGACCGCCCGAATCCCAGCGACCACCTCAAACAAGGCATGTTGACTTTCAGCGACGGCAGCAGCGTGGAAGTCGCCGACATCGCCAATGACGGATCGCCCAAGGTGGTCACCTTCCCCGCCAAAAAGGTGGAATGGGTCAAATTCCAGGCCACGGGCAATAAAAACGGCAACAATGGCTTGTCCGAGTTTGAAGCGTACGAGGCCAAGTGAAAAAAGAAAATAAACAACTGTCATCCCTATCCAATGAAAAAAAATCTTCCACTCGCATCCTGCCTGATGCTGGCCTTGGCGGCCTGTCCACCGGCGTTGGCCACCGACCCCGCCCCGGCGCCACAGCCGGCGCCTTCCGATGATGCCCCGGATGTCTTCGTGCAGTTCGGCAAGCAAAAAAATCCCGACCCCAGCGGCGTCCTCAAAGGCAAGCCTCTGGATGTGGTCACCAATGCCGTTTTCCCGTGGGATCCCCAGCCCGTTGCCGGCTTTACCGCCGAAGACAAGATCGACACCCAGGAGAAATTGGACGCGGAACTCAAGCGCATGCGCGCGCGCTATGCCCCCTTCATGGCCGATTTGGCTCCCGCCATTCCCGCGCGGCCCGAAATCAAACTGGAACAGTTCGATTGGCGATTGGAAACCCAAGCCGACCGTGCCGACATCAAACACGCCCTGGCAGGCAAGGGCGAATGGGAAAAGGTGAAGATTCCCCACTACGGCGGCCCCATCAACGATGCCGTCTCGTTCTACCGCACCACGGTGGATGTGGATGCCGATCTTCTGAAATTCGGCACGCCCTACATCCATTTCCAAGGGGCGGACTACATCGCAGAGGTGTATTGCAACGGAAAGTTTCTGGGCAGCCACGAGGGCTTGTTCGACCCCTTTGAGTTCCCCCTCGCCCAATGCCTCAAGCCGGGCGAAAACGTGCTGATGGTCAAATTGACCAACCAGCCCGTTCACATGGGCGACCCTTTCTTCCTGAACAACCGCAAATTCGGCAAGAAATTCGCCGCCTGCGGCGGCCCCGGCTGGAACAACCCGCCGATCAAGGTGGATGGCAAGCAAACCTTGGGCTGGACGATGTGCCCTCCGGGTTTTGGCATCTGGCAGAAGGCTTGGTTGGAAATCCGCCCGAAGGCGTTTGTCAGCGACATTTTCGTGGCCCCGGTCCCCGACCGGCACGAAGCACAGGTTTCGCTGGAAGTGACGCGGACCGATCCGGCCTCCCCGGCCCCGGCTGCCGCCGACATCCGCTACGCACTGTACGGCCAGAATTTCAAATTGACCCTGGCCGAAGGCCAAGCCCTGCCGGCCGGCGTACAGGCGAAGGAAGTTTCCCCCGGCGTCAACCTGTACCGATTCACCGTGCCGATGCCCGAGGCGCAATTGCGCCGGTGGTCGAATGAGGAGCCTTGGCTGTACCAGATGCAGATCAGCCTGACCCAAGGCGGCCGCGTCACCGACGTGCGCAAGCGCCAGTTCGGGGTCAAGACCTTCACGCAAGACGCCGATGCTCCCCTCAAGGGCCGCTTCTATCTCAACGACAAGGAGATCAAACTGCGCGGCGCCAACATGATGGGCAACCTCATGAACTGCGTCATGAAGGGAGATTTCGACCAGTTGCGCGACGACATCCTGCTGGCCAAGATCACCCACATGACCTATTGGCGCATGACCCAGCAACCCTGTCAGGAGGAGGTCTACGACTACTTCGACCGGCTGGGCATGCTGGCCCAGACCGACATGCCGGTGTTCAATGGTTACCGCAAGGACCAGGCCGAAGAAGGTCTGCGGGAATTGAAGGCCATGGTGCGGCTGGTACGCTCCCACGCCTGCAACAGTGTGATCACCTATTGCAACGAACCGGACTTCAATAAGCCCCAGATGCTGTCTTTCCAAGGCCACAAGGATCTGTTCAAGGCTTTTGACGCCGCCACTTTGGCACTCAACCCCACCCAAGTCATCAAGTGGATCGACGGCGACTATGTGGGCCTCTGCAGCGGGGGCTATGCGGACCACCACAATTATGGCGGCTGGTACGGCGGGTTGGCCGACACTTATTGGGGGAACCCCGGGGTCAACGCCGGCTGGATGAGCGGTTGCGGCGAATTCGGCGCCGAGGGGCTTGACAGCGTGGCCCTGATGAAAAAATACTATCCCAAGGAATGGCTGGAAACCAAACCCGACGGCACTTGGACCCCCGATAAGATTTTCCGCTGCCAAACCGCCACTACCGCGGAAACCGGAAGGCAGTGGATTGGCACCCCGCACGTCACCATGGAAGAGTATGTGCGCATCAGCCAAAACCACCAATACTGGGTCGTCCGGCTGATGACGGAATCCATGCGGCGCAACCCGAAAATGAATTCCTTCGCCGTCCACCTGCTGATCGACGCCTGGCCCAACGGTTGGCTGAAATCGATCATGGATTACGACCGCCGGGCCAAGCCCGCCTATTTTGCCTACCGCGACGCACTGACCCCGCTGGCCGTCAGCCTGCGCCCCGGAAGATCCTTCCTTTTCTCCGGTGAGTCCTTGATCGTGCAGACTTGGATTTGCAACGACACCCCGGAGGCCCCGAAGGGCGCCACCCTGCGCTATCAGGTGAAACTCGGCGGCAAGATCTTGGCCACCGGATCAACCCCCGGTCAGGTGCCCGTCAACAGTTCCAAGTTTCAAGGCTCGCTGAAATTTACCTCTCCCGCAGTGGACAAAACCCAACCACTGACGGTGGATGTCGGGCTGTTTGATGCCAATGGAAAAATCCTCCACAGTTCAACGGTGGACATTGAATTGCATCCCGCATCGGACAAGCCGGCCAAAGGCCAAAAGACGCCCAAGGAATTCGGCGGTGCCGTGCGCAAATTGATCGGCAAGTAACCCCCCATTCTTTCCGGAAGCCTCTGATGAATCCCAACTCCACCGCACTGCCCGTGAAGACCCCCATCGCCTTGGCCCTTCTAGCCGCCGCGTTTGCCTTTGCCACCACCTGGCCCGTTTGGGCGGCCGACGCGGCGGCGCAAGCGAAAGTTCCTACCAACGCCGATTTGGAGATCGGCCAAGGCGCGGCCTTCGATGGCGCCAACCGCACCTACCGGCGCACCGCGCGCGGCGATTTCGCCGACCAAAGCTTCCAGGCGGAAACCACCGTCACCATCCCCAACGGCAAAGCCGCGATGGGTTGCGCTTATTTCGGCCTGGGGCTGGGGCAAGCCAGCCCGCAGCTTTACCAGGAGCCGGCGACCCAGCCCGCGCTGTACTTGCGCCTATGCCCAAGCGATTTCGTCGGCGGTCAATTGGCGGTGGGCGACAACTCGGCCCCCGGCCCCGGCAGCGGCACGCACAAAGTGAGGCTGACCTGGGACGGCGCCACCCGGCGGGCCTTGTTCGAGGTGGGCGACAAGCACGCCGTGCTGGCCGTGGGGAACAACCTTGCGTTCGGCAAAACCGGGCATCTGTTCCTGGGCGGGGCGCAGGGCGTCGCCTTCGGCCCCCTGACCGTCAAACCCATGACCGCAGAGCAAATCAAGGCCATCCACTTCGGCGAACTGTTCGCCAAGGACGACCCGACCGCGCGCACCTGGTTGCCCACCGAGCCGAAGACGGCCAACGGCCAGCGGGTTTTGGTCGGCTGGTACAACGGCCCGAACCGGCTGGCCACCCGCCCCTTCGCCGACGGCGCGCTGAAAATGACCGGCAGCCAGTGGGCCTGCGACACCCGTGATGTGGCGGTTCCTGGGG
>CAZKVP010000086.1:0-11735 GCA_964556215.1 uncultured Phycisphaeraceae bacterium | reverse complement strand
GATTTGCAGGGCGTCGCTGGCGTCGTCCAGTTCTTCGGCGACCTTGGGGCCTTTCATGGCCAGCACGCGGCCGCCCAGACGGGTCAGCGGCACCGAGTATTCGAGCACCTGCGAGATGGGGCCGACGGCGCGGCTGACGGCGATGTCGTATTTGGCACGGTGGTTGGCCTTGTCGCGGCCGAGCAGTTCGGCGCGGCCCTGAATAGATTTGCAGTTTTTGAGTTCCAGCGCCGCGATGACCTCCTTGTGGAAGGCGACTTTTTTGCCGGTGGCATCGAGCAGCGTGACTTTGAGCAACGGGCAGGCGATGGCAATCGGGATGCCGGGCATGCCGCCGCCGGAGCCGATGTCAATCAGGTTGCCGGCCTTTTCGCCGTTGGGCAGCACTTCCATGACTTTGTGGAAAATGGTCAGGCTGTCCAGGATCAGGCGCCGCCAGGCCAGGTCGCGGTCTTTGATGGCGGTGAGGTTCATGACTTCGTTTTTGGCCAGCAGCAGGTCAAGATAGCGGGCCAGCAACTCCACTTGCGCCTCGGAAAGCGTCAGATTGAGGGCGGCAAGATCGGTGCGGACGAAGTCGGGAATGAGGGGCATGGGGCTACTTTAACAAGTCCGCCGCTACCGCCCCCGGCGCTTCGCTGGCGCACACGCTGGAACTTACGGCCAGGCCCAAGGCGCCGGCGGCGCGGACCTGCGGCGCGTTGGCCGGCGTGATGCCGCCGATGGCCAAATGCGGTGGCAATCCGGGGGCGGCGAGATATTGGCGCAAATAATCAAGCCCGACGACCGGCTTGTCTTTGGTGGCGGTGGGGAACATCGGCCCCACGCCGCAGTAATCGGCGCCGGCGGCTTTGGCATGCAGGGCGTCATCCAAGGTCGAGGTCGAGACGCCCACCAGCAATTGGCGGCCGGCCAAGCGGCGCACATCCGCCACCGAGACATCCTGCGGGCCGATATGCACGCCATCGGCTTCGGCCAACAGGGCGATGTCGGGGCGGTCGTTGAGGATGACGCTGGCCCCGGTTTGCGCGGCGCGCACGCGGGCCACCACGGCGCGGGCATGGGCCAGCAAGGGGCCGGAGTCCAGGGTTTTTTCACGCACTTGAATGCAGTCGGCCCCGGCGGCCAAAGCTTGATCCAAGACCTGTTCCCACGGCAGGCGGCACAGGGATTGGGTCAGCAGCAGACACAGTCGCCATTGCTTGGCACAGCCGCTGCCAAGGCGGGTTTGCAGTTGCTGTTCCAAAGTGTAGCCCCGGTAGCGCAATTGCTCCAAGGTGGTGGCGATTGTGGCGCCCTGCGGCAGAACCTTGGCATATTCCTCCATCGCGCGCAGCGCTTCGGACAGGCGTTTGCCGGCGGCCAAAGCCACATCGGCGGCGCCGGCGCGCGCACCTTCGCTTGGGGTGGTGATGGCGGTGCCCACATCGCCCGGGGTGTCGCGGTGGAATTCCAACGCGGCCAGCGGCTTCAATGTCCCAGCCAGGTCGTGGCGCAGGTTTTTCAGGGCCTCGGACAGCGGCGCGTCGTCAAGCAAAAAACGGGCGGCGTCTTCCAGCGTCCGCAGGGCTTCGCGGGCGCGGTTGGCGTTGGCATCCATCAGGCGCAAAACGGTGGGCATCGGGAGGGTGAAAAGGGGGAATCAGGGGGTGGCCACGGCGGCACCGGCGGCTCCGTGGGAGGTTGGCGGTTCGGCCAATATCGTGGCGCCAAGGGTCATGGCGGCCACGCACCAGGCGGCCCAGCAGGCCACCGCCAAGGTCGGCGCGTGGCGGGCGGCGAAGAACGCCCCCAGGCTGGCGATGATCAGCAGCACCGAGCCGATGCCCACGGTGGCCAAGAGGGAGACCCCCTGCATCGCTTCGGCCAGGGCCGGATGGGGTGCCAGGGAAGGGTGGCGGTGCAGCAGCAGCAGGGCCGCCGGCAGGAGGACCGACAGGGCCAGCGTCAAAAGGATCATGATCCAGCGGGTGCCGATCCAGAATTTTGCATGATGCGCCACCTGGGCCAGGTCGGAAAAACGACGCAGCAATTGCGCCATCAAAACGGCCGCCGGGGGCATGGCTGCCAGCAGCGTGCCAAGGTCGGAACTGGGCGTGGGCGCGGCCACCAACAGGGCGCAGGTGGTGATGAACCAGGACCAGCCGATCATCATACGCTGGCGCACCCCGCGCGAGGAGGTGCTGAAGGGTTGCAGCAGTGCCGCCGGAAGCCAAGTGGCCCAGATGGCCAGGGTGGCCGCCAGCAACGCGAGGCGCCAACCGGATTCCTTGAGGAAATCCACCCACCCGTCCGCCGGCCATTTGGGGGCCAATTGGGCCAGCCAATGGCCGGCGGCCATGGGGTCGTGCTGGTGGACCACGATGGCCCAAGGCGTGATGGCCAGGGCCGAAATCAGCATGGCGGCAAGCAAGCCCAGTGTGTGGCCCACCCGGTGCGGACAGACAAAGACGATCACCAGCAGGGGGATCAGGGTCGGCGGCAAAGCCAGCGGCCCGCCGATGAGCATGGCCGCACCAAGGGCAAGACCGGTCATCATCCACCCAAGCATCTGGCGGGGAATGCCCGGCGGATCACGCAGGGGGCGCATGGCCCACAGGGCAAAGGCCATGGCCAGGCAGGCCATGCTGGTTTGCAGGCCCTCAGGCCGGGCTTGGCGGAAGTAAAACCCCGCCACCGGCATGGCGGCGAAAATCAGGCCGGCCAGGGTGGCGGTGGACAGGCCGCCGATGCTAAAGCCGCACCAAAAGACGGCGACCACCGCCAGCAAGCCCATGCCGGCCGACACCAGCCTGGCGTGGAAGCGCAAATCCATGGTGGAGGCTTGGGCCGGGTCCAAAAGCGAGCCGGCCGACAGGTGCAACCAGGTGGTGCCCGGCGGGGCTTGGTAATCCGGCTTGTTGTCCACCAAGGGCGCCAGATGGTCGGCCTGGAGCGTGGTGCGCCCGTGCAGGTGGTCGGCCGCACGTTGGCTGGCGGCCACGGTTTTGGCTTCCACCTCCGACAGGTTGGGTGCGTTTTTCAGGCTGTAAAACAGGGGGATGGCCGCCAACAGCACCACGCCGATCAGGCGCCACCAGATGTCCATGCGCGCGGTGGGTTCAAAGTCGGGCGAACTCTCCAGCGGGATGCCGGATTCTTCGGCGTCGGGCAATTCTTTGGGACGGATCAGGCGCGGGGCCTCGACCTTTCTTTCCGCCGATTTTTGGGTGGGTGCGGGGGCCACCTGCTCGCGCGCGGCATCGGGGTTGATGAAGGGGCGCGAGGAGAGCGTCAGGCGGTCGGAAGGGGGCGTGGAGCCTGCCATGTGCGCTTACTTCCCGCCGTTTAGGTACGGCTCGCCTTCCTTGAGGGTTTTTTGCAGGTAATCATCCGAGGGGCGCACCCCGTCGGAGGGGCGGGGCGTGGGTGCCGTCCCGTCGTTCCCATCGGCCGGCGTCATGCGCAACACCAGCGTGTGGCCGGGGCCCGGCAGGCTGGTGTCGCAGCGCAGGGGCTGATACTGCCGCGCATAAGCCTCGATGCGCAGGGCATAGGGCACCATCTCCACGCCCACGGCCTGGATGTCGCGCACTTCAAAGCGCCCTTGGCTGTCGCAGGGGAACAGTCCCAGTTCCTGGCGGTGCAGGCCGCTGTCGGGATCCACGACCAGCCGCACCATGGCGCCGGGCACCGGGGTGCCCCTGAGTTGTTCGGCGGCGCTTGGGCGCATGCTTTGGGCGCCGGCCACCGGGCCGGACATCACCTGCCCCTTGAGGGTGTAGCGGTCCACCGAGCAGCCGGTGAGCAGGGCGAGACAGACGGTGGCGGACAGGAGGTGGCGCATGGGAGCCCAAAAAAGGATGCGGGCGAACGGGTCTTGCGTGTTCACAGGGCGCTCGGGCGCAGCGAGCCGTCTTTGGGCAGATCCTTGAGGTCGCCCAGGCCGAAGACTTCCAAAAAGCGGCGGGTGGTGCCATAGAGCACCGGCCGGCCCAGGGTTTGGGCGCGGCCCACCTGCTTGATCAGATGGTGATCCATCAGGGTTTTGAGCACTTCGCCCGACGACACGCCGCGGATGGCGTCGATGTCGGCGCGCACGATGGGCTGGCGGTAGGCCACGATGGCCAGCGCCTCCAGCGCGCCCTTGGACACCTTGTTGGTGATGCGGGTTTTGCGCAGTGCGCCCAGCACTTGGGCGTAGACGGGCAGCGTCATCACCTGGTAGGTGCCGGCGATTTCTTCGATGCGGAAGGAACGCTTGGTGCCGGCGTAAAGGTCGTTGAGCGCGCGGATTTCCTGGCGCACCAGGCGGCCCACCCCGCGCAAATCCAAACTGCGGGCGATGCGCCCGGCTGTCATGGGTTGGCCGGCGGTCAGCAGCACGGCCTCGATGCGGGCGCCGAAATCCTCCGGCAAGGCGATGGCGGCCAGTTCGGCGTCGGAGAGTTCGACTTCGTCGGGGTCAACGGGGGCGGCAGGTTCGGCCGGCGCGTCGGTGGACGCTTCAATGTCGGCTGCGGTTCCGGTTTCAGCGGCGGCGGGAGCAATGTCCGGTTCCGGGCCGGCTTTGGCGTCGGTCTCGGGTTCGGCTTCGGCCACCGGCGGCATGCCGGCGTCGTCGGTTTCCCAAGTGATGGTTTCGTCGGGGGGGGGCATGGGGGGAATTGTACGCAGGCGGGGGCGCAAGTCACGGTTTTTTTGGGGTGCCTTGCAAGGTTTATGGCCGGCCATGAAAAAACCGCCCCGGAAAGGGGCGGTGAACGGCCGGGAGCCTTACCGCGCCGTCTCCAGCACCTTCACTTTCATCCCCTCCATCATCGGCATGATTTTGGTTTCCTCGTCGGCGCTGGCGGCATCATCCATGGCGGAGGTGCCAAGCAGGATGTGCACGGCGTCGTAGCGGCGCATGGCGGCGTCCAAATCCACCCAGCGGGCCTTGCCGTGTTCGTCCTTGAGCCAGGCTTGGGTCCACATGTGGTAGACGAAGACGTTCTTATGCGCCACAAAGCCGTCGTCCCCGGCATACGACAGGCCGGTGGCGCAGCGGGCGGGGATGCCCTGGGCGCGCAGCAAGGCCGCCAGCAGCACGGCATGCTCGGTGCAATCGCCGGCCTTTGATTTGGCGGTGGCGCTGGCGGTGCCGCTGGCGACATTGAGGGTGGCGCCGTCGGACAGGTAGCGGGAGACGAAGCTGGTGGTGACCCGCCCGCGCAAATCATCCTCAATCTGTGCGCCGGCGAAGCGGTCGAAGATCACCGGCAGCAGGGCCTGCACCGAGGCGTCTTTGTAATCAATCATGATCGAGGTGCCCAAATCCTCGGCCTTTGGGCCGTTGCCCGGCTTGCCTTGGCCGCTTAGGTCCACCGTCACCTTGACGCGGCCGGGGGCGATTTTTTCAACGCTTTGGAACTGTGTGGCCGGCGGCAGGGTGGGGCATTCGGGGGCGTAGTTGAGTTCGTACACCGCGCGGCGCAGCAGTGCGGGCGTGGGGATGGGTTTGTCCACCTGCACCACTGAGATGCCGGTGGTTTCGCTGGGGGTGAAGGGCGCCTGCGCCAAGGCGGGCGTCGCCGCCTGGTTGGTGATGGCGATGCCGGACATCGAGAAGGTGTTGTGCACCATGTCGCCCTTGGCGTCGTAGCACTCGTAGGTATTCACCCCGGGCATGCTGGAATAAGTCATCTTGTACTTGGTGACTTTCACAGCCCCGCCGGGCAATGGCAGCATTTCCTCGCCCTGGCGGGCATAAACGGCCAAAAAGGGCTTTTGCCCCATGCCGGGATCGAACATGGGAATTTCAAAATGACTGTCGCCGGCCAGGTGGTGTGCCCGCAGGATGGCGGCGGCCTTGGCCGGGGTGAACCACTCACCCTGCACTTTGGGCAGAATGCGCTTCATGACGGTTTCGCCCTGCCGGCTGGTGAGCTCGATGCCGGCGTCGGTGAAATGCCATTCCTGCGCCACGGTCTGCTCGCCGGAGGCGCTCTTTTGGGTGCGGGTGGAGGTGATGGAAACGGGCTTGAAATCCGCCGTTTCCACCGTCACCTGGCTGCCGGAGGATTCGGCCTGTTCGCCGCCGTGCATCTCCAGCGAATGGGAACTGTCGGTGGACACCCAGCGCCCGGCATCATCGCGTTTGAGGGTGCGCCGGCTCCAGCCGGTTTTTTTGCCGTCGGCGGAATCCACATACCACTGGTCATAGGGCGCCGGTATGGCGGCCAAAGCGGCATCGGGGATACCGGCCGTTTTGGCGGTTGATTGCGGCGCGGCGGCGGCGCCAGCGCATGCCGGCATGTTCGCCAGCACGCCGGACAGGGTTGCGGCCAGAAGCAGGGTGGGGGGGAGGCGCATGTTGTTGGGAAAAGCGGGAATAAAAGGGCCCAAGGTCATGGGTCCGGGGTTCTGTGGACACTGCACGAAACCCGTTTTTTTCTCAATCGAATTCATCGCCGCGGAAAGTCGAGCCAAGGTAAGTCTCGCGCACTTTTTCATCGTTGATGATTTCCTTGGGCGTGCCTTCGGCGAACACCTTGCCGGAGGAGATCACATACACCCGGTCGCACACGCCAAGGATGTGGTGGACATTGTGGTCGGTGACGAGCATGGCGATGTTCTGCTCCGAGCGCAATTTGCGGATTTCCGCCTGCAGTTCCTCCACCGCCACCGGGTCCACCCCGGCGAAGGGCTCGTCGAGCAGGATGAGTTTGGGTTCGCACACCAGCGCGCGGGCGATCTCCAGTTTGCGCCGCTCGCCGCCGGACAGGGTGCGGGCCAGTTGCGCGCGGGTTTTGGTCAGGTCGAATTGCGCCATCAGCGCCTCGGCCCGGGCCTTGCGCCGGGCTTTGTTCAGCGGGCGGGTTTCCAGGATGGCCAGCAGGTTGTCCTCCACCGACAGGCGCTGAAAAATGCTCGGCTCCTGCGCCAGATAACCCATGCCCAGTTGCGCCCGCTTGAACATCGGCAAATGACCCACCGACCGGTCGTTGAAGAGCACCTCGCCGTCGTCCGGGGCGACCATGCCCATGGTCATGCGGAACGAGGTGGTCTTGCCCGCGCCGTTGCGCCCCAGCAAGCCGACGATTTCACCGGGATTGACGTGGAAGGACACATGGTCCGCCACTGTGCGGCCGCCGTAGCGTTTGACCAGATTCTTGGCTTGGAGGATGGACATGGGGGCGGATTGTAGCCCCCGGCCGCCGGGTGCCGTGTGGATGAAAAAAACACGACCGTCAGGGGGCGGGTGTGGATGTTTATTCCACACCCGCCCCCTGACGGTCGCGGTTCTTTACGCTGCCCGCCCCGTTTAGCCGAATTTGCCACGGATGTAGTCTTCGGTTTTCTTCTCGCGGGGTGTCGTGAATATCTTGCTGGTTTCGCCGAATTCCACCAATTCGCCCTGGTAAAGGAACGCGGTGTAGTCGCTGGCGCGGGCCGCCTGCTGCATGTTGTGGGTGACGATGACGATGGTGTAATCCTGGCGCAATTGTTCCATCAGTTCCTCCACCGCCAAAGTCGAGCGCGGATCCAGGGCCGAGCAGGGTTCGTCCATCAGCACCACTTCGGGTTCGGAGGCGATGGTGCGCGCGATGCACAGGCGCTGCTGCTGGCCGCCGGACAGGCCCATGGCCGAGGCGTGCAGGCGGTCCTTCACCTCGTTCCACAGGGCGGCGCGGGTCAGCGATTTTTCCACCAGTTCATCGGTGGCGGAGCGGGACAGGCGGGCGTGCAGGCGCGGGCCGAAGGCCACGTTGTCGTAGATGCTTTTGGGGAAGGGGTTGGGCTTTTGGAACACCATGCCGATGCGCTTGCGCATGGCCACCACATCCAGGCGCGGGTCGAGCATGTTCTGCCCGTGGAGGGAGATTTCCCCAGTGGCGCGGGCGCTGGGGATCAGGTCGTTCATGCGGTTGAACCAACGCAGCAGCGTGGATTTGCCGCAGCCGGAGGGGCCGATGAAGGCCGTGATTTTCTTTTCCTGGATGTCCATGCTCACGCCTTTGATGGCATGGTGGGCGCCGTAATAACTGTTGAAATCACGCAGCGACAACAGGGTGGAATTTTGGGTTTGATTGGAAATGCTCATGATGAAGGGCGTTGGTGGCGCAAATATTGAATGGGATAAAATCGGAACTCAGTGCCCGGTGGCATGCTTGGAGCGGGTGGACAGGCGCACGGCCAGGTTGAGGATGAAGATGAGGAAAATCAGGACCAGGATGCCGGCCCATGCCAATTCTCGCTGCTCCTTGACCGGACCGGAGGCGTACTCGAAGATTTGCGCCGTCAGCGAGGGGAAGGGGCGCGAAGGATCCAAGGTCATCAAACGGGTGCCCAGGGCGGTGAACAGCAGGGGCGCGGTTTCACCGGCCACGCGGGCGATGGCCAGCATCACGCCGGTGACCAGACTGCCGGTGGCCGAGGGGACCACCACCGTCAAAATGGTGCGGGCTTTGGTGGCGCCCAGGGCGATGGAGGCTTCGCGGTAACTTTGCGGCACCAGGCGCAGCATTTCTTCGGTGGTGCGACTGATGATGGGCACCATGATGAAGGCCAGGCCGAAGGCACCGGCGTAGCCGTTGTAGTTGCCGTTGGGGAGCAAGCGCCAGTCGTGGCCGAACAGATTGAGATGGCCGTTCCAGTAGGACCAGGGCGCCACCAGCAACTCGTAGCCCAGGATGCCGACCACGATGCTCGGCACCCCGGCCAGCACATCGGCGATGAAGCGGACCGGCGCGGCCAGTTTGGAGAAGGCGCTGTATTCCGACAGGTAAATGCCGGTCAATATGCCCATCGGCACGCCGATGATGCTGGCCAACGCGACCAGAATGAGGGTGCCGATGACGGCGTTGGCCATGCCGCCGGGGGCGTTGGGCATGCCGATGGGAATCGGCAGCCGGGTGAAGAAATCCAGCGACAGGCTCTTGAAGCCGATGGAGGCCAAGTAGCCGGTGATCAGGAGCAGGATGCCGACGATTCCGGCGGTGAAAACCAGGCACATGGCGCGCATGGCCCAACTCTTTGCCCGGAGCCATTTTTGATAAGCCGTCAAGGATTGTTTGAGAATGGACGACATTTATTTGTTCCTCCCGACCACCAGTTTGCGGGCCACCATGTTGAACAGAAGAGACATGACCAAAAGCACCAGTGCCACTTCGGTCAAGGCCGCCCGGTGCATGTCGGTGTTGGCTTCGGCAAACTCGTTGGCCAGCAGACTGGACATGGTTTGCGCAGGGGAGAACAGTGAGCCGCTGATCTGGTTGTTGTTGCCGATGACCATGGTGATGGCCATGGTTTCGCCGGTGGCGCGGGCCAAGCCCAACATCACCGCGCCAAACAGGGCGGCTTTGCCGTAGCGCAGCATCTCGAACGAACTTTGCCACCAGTTGGCCCCCAGGGCCTGGGTGCCCTCAATTTGCGCCCGCGGGATGGCTTTGAGCACATCGCGGCTGATGGCGGTGATGATCGGCAGGATCATGATCGCCAGTACCAAGCCGCCGCACAGCATGTCGCGGCCGGTTTTCGGGATTTCGCGCGGGCCGTTGATGCCGGCTTCGGTTAGCATGAAATCGAGGCTGAAAACCACATGAAGATGGATTCTTTCAATGTTGAGTGGAATATGGAAGTTGACGAAGTTGATAAACCTCGCCATCGCTGGTTCCACCACATTCTGCAGAAACGGCGCCAGCACAAACAACCCCCACAGGCCATAAGCCAGGGACGGGATCGCCGCCAGAAACTCGATCAAAAACGAAAGCGGGGCCGACAATTTGCGCCAAGACATGCGCACCAGCACCAGCGCGGCGCCGAAACTGACCGGGATGGCGATGACCAGGGCGATCAGCGAACTGATCACGGTGCCCCAAATGACCGCCAGGGCGCCGAAGGAAGGCGCAATGGTTTTGGTGACGGTTTCGCCGTCGGAGTCCAACTGGATGTGCCCGGCGGCGTCCCGCGCCGGTACCTCCAATTCGTTGGGCCGCCAGTCGGTGCTGGTGAGGAAGTGCAGGCCGAATTTGTGGATGGCGGGCCATGCGCTGATGAACAGCACGATGACCAAGGCGACCAGCATCACCAGGATGCCGACGGCGGCCGTGGTGGAGGCGCCCTTGAGCAGGGTGTCACCGGAGAACAAACGAACAGCCGCCATCGGCAAGGGTTTGCTGATGGCGGCTGTCGTTTGGGTTTCCGTGCGGGACGGAGAGTGCATGTCGCGAGTCATCGGATTCCAAGAAATTGGTTCAGGACGGGCGATTCGGGAGGCAGTTTAGTGTTTGAGCGCGTCGCCGTGGAAGGTGGTCATCTTGAGCGCGGCATCGCACTTGGCGACGACTTCCGGAGCCAAGGGAGCATAATCCAATTCTTCCGCGTATTTCTGGCCGTCATGGATGGCCCACGACAGGAAGTCCACCATGGCCTGCGCCTTAGCCTGGTCGTGGATGTTGGCCATGTCTTTGTAAATGATGATATAAGTGAAGGACGAGATGGGGTAGGCTTCTTCACCGGCCTTGTTCCAGATGCTGTCGGCCAGCAGGTTGCCTTCGAGTTTGGCGGAAGCGCCGGCGAGCGACACGGTCTTGGTGCTGGACTTCACGAATTTGCCGGCTTTGTTCTGGACCGCACCGAAAGGAATCTTGTTGGCGTCGGCATAACCCTGTTCGATGTAGCCGATGGCGCCCTTGGTCTGCTGGATGACCTGGGTCACGCCTTCGTTGCCCTTGCCGCCCTGGCCCAAGGGCCATTTGACCGCGGTGCCGGCGCCCACGGTTTCCTTGAAGGATTCGCTCTGGGTGCTCAGGTAGTTGGTGAAGATGAAGGTGGTGCCGGAACCATCGGAACGCCAAGCCGGGGTGATGGCCAGGTTGGGGAAGGTCACGCCTTCGTTGACCTTGGCGATGCGGGAATCATTCCAATTGGTGATTTTGCCGGCATAGATGTCGGCAAGGATCTCGCCGGTGAACTTGATCTCCTTGTCGATGCCCGGCAGGTTGTAAGCGGGAACCACGCCGCCGGCGCAAGAGGGGAACTCCACCATTTTCCCGGCGCCGCCGATGGCCTTGAGGGCCTTGCGGTTCATCGGGGCGTCGGAGCCGGCGAAATCAATGGTCTTTTCATCGATGCCCTTGAGGCCGCCGCCCGAGCCGATGCTGGCGTAGTCGATCTTGACGGTCGGGTTGATCTTTTCGTATTCCGCCACCCAGCGCTTGACCAGGGGTGCAACGAAGGAACTGCCGGCGCCGTTGAGGTTGACATCCCCGGCGAAGGCGGAGGCCGAAGAGGCCAGGAAGAGGGCGGCCGACATGAGCTTGAGCGAGGAACGAACCATGAGGAGTCTCCGTGAGGGGAAGGGAAGAGTGATCTGGACGGAGGGAAAGATAGAAAACAGATGTGAGGGGATTGAGATCGGTTTGTGAGATTTTCGAGGCATTTGATCAGGCCTGATCAAGGCGGGAAAAGAGCCCAGTGGGGGGAAGATAAGGATCATTTGTGAGGGAATGATGAGGATGTTTGCCGGAGGAATGAATTTGAAAATGAACCGGATTTGCCGTTGGATTTTCAGGGTGCCAGGCATCCTCCACTTGCGGTTTGGCGCAGCCTTTGAATCGGAAAGAAACAGGTCATCATCCCATTGCGGTTGGCATGATCGGCAGCGCGCGGCGGAAGATTGTCAATAGAAAAAGCCCGCACCTGCGTGCGGGCTTTTTTCTGCGTGTGTCGGTCGGTGTCGGAATCAGAAGCTAACCTGCAACTGCAGGCGG
>CAZKVP010000085.1:0-11963 GCA_964556215.1 uncultured Phycisphaeraceae bacterium | reverse complement strand
TTGACCTATCATCACCGGCGCGGCTTGGACTCCGCACCGATCCCAACCCCACGGAGTATCCCATGGAAATCAAACGCAATGCCTCCCAACCTTCCGCCAAAGGGCCCGAGGATTACTTCACCGGCAGCGTGCGGATCGACTCGCCATTCCAGGGCACCGATGCGGCCCGCGTCAGCGGGGCGATCGTCACCTTCGAACCGGGCGCCCGCACGGCATGGCACACCCATCCGCTGGGCCAAACCCTGATCATCACCGGCGGCTGCGGTTGGGCGCGCCGCGAAGGCGGGCCGATCGAGGAAATCCGCCCCGGCGACATCGTTTGGTTTGCGCCCGGCGAGAAACATTGGCATGGCGCAACTTCAACCACCGCCATGACCCACATCGCCATCGCCGAAAAGCTTGATGGCAAAGCCGTGGACTGGCTGGAGAAGGTCAGCGAAGAACAGTACCGCAAGTAATTCCCCAAATACCTCCCTGCAAGGAATCCCCCATGTTCAAAGCCAAAGCCTACGCCGTCCAAAGCAAGACCTCGCCCTTCGCTTCCCATCCGATCCCCCGCCGCGATCCGACGCCGTCCGATGTGCAGATCGAGATCCTCTTCTGCGGCGTTTGCCATTCGGACCTGCATTACTCCCGCGATGAGTGGCATGATGCCATGCCCACCGTCTATCCCTGCGTCCCCGGCCACGAGATCGTCGGCCGTGTGACCAAGGTCGGCGCAAGTGTCACCAAGCACAAGGCCGGCGACATCGTCGGCGTGGGCTGCCTTGTGGATGCCGACCACTCCTGCCCGAATTGCAAGGCCGACCTTGAGCAACTGTGCCCGAACCAGACGATGACCTACGGCTCGCCGGACAGGCACGGCACCGCGCCGGTGACCTACGGCGGCTACTCCGAGGGCATCGTCGTGGACGAGCGGATGGTGCTGCGCATCCCCGCGAACCTGGAACTTTCCGGCGTCGCCCCGCTCTTGTGCGCGGGCATCACGACCTACTCGCCGCTCAAGCGGGCCAAAGTCGGGCCGGGGAAAAAAGTCGGCATCGTCGGCATCGGCGGGCTTGGCCACATGGGCGTCAAACTCGCCAAGGCGATGGGCGCACAGGTCGTCGCATTCACCACTTCGCCGGGCAAGGTGGCGGACGCCAAGCGCCTCGGTGCCGATGAGGTGGTGATCTCGAAGAACGCCGACGAAATGCAAAAGCACGCCGGCAGCTTCCACTTCATCCTCGATTGCGTGGCGGCCGATCACGACCTGAACGCCTACCTCGCCCTGCTCGTGCACGACGGCAACCTGACGCTGGTCGGCGCGCCGGAAAAACCGTTGTCGATCTCCGCCTTCTCCCTGATCATGGGCCGCAAGACCCTGTCCGGATCGCTCATCGGCGGCATCGCGGAAACGCAGGAGATGCTCGATTTCTGCGGCAAACACAACATCGTCTCGGATGTCGAAGTCATCCCGATGCAGAAGATCAACGAGGCCTACGACCGGCTCCTCAAGGGGGATGTGAAGTACCGGTTCTCGATCGACATGGCCTCGCTCAAGGCAGAGTGATCCGCCATGGGAGAGAAGAGAGAAGATAGAAGATAGGACAAGGCGACTTCCGCAATTTGCCTCACCCCGCCTTCGCCTTGCGCAGCCGCATCGACAACCCCACCGCCACCAGCAAACACCCGACCGACAGCCACCCCACCTTGTCGAAGCCCGCCAACGGCCCGTCCGGCTTGAGCGGATCCTGGGGCACGATGAGTTGTCCGCCGACCCAGGCCGCCACGCCCGAGGCGAACTGTTGGACCGACGCGCTCATGCTCATGAAACCGCCGCGGTAGCGCGGCTCGACGCTGGCGGTCATCATCGCCATCGTCGGCCCCATGCGGCCGGACATGCAGACCATGAGCAACGTGGACACGCCCAGCACCACGGCCAGCGGCGCCGCAACCGGGGCCGCGGCGCGCACCGCCTGCGGCAGATGGGCGGAAATGACGCCAAGGGACGGCAAGTGGGTCAGGAGCAGCACCGGCACCATGGCGCAAAAGGACACGATGGCGAAGGCCTTGGCCTTGCCGATCCGGTCCGACCAGCGGCCGATCAGGTTCATGGAGAAAAAGGAGCACAGGCCCCCGCACACGTAGACCAAGGGCAGCTGCGTCCGGGAATTCAGGCCGACATTCGACACCATGTGGTTGCTGATGTTGGGATAAACCGCAAAACCCGCGAAAATCACGGCTGCCAGGAAGAGGAAGGCCCGCACATGGGTCGGGTGCGAGAGCAGCACCCACCAGCGCCGCAGCGGGTGGTGCTCCTGCGCATGCGCCATGTGCCCGCGCATGGAGGGCATGGCCCATCCAAGGAAGGGGAACACCAGGCAGCCGATGCCCACGATGCCAAAGAACGGCACATGCCAGGAAAAATTCTCCGCCACGAACAACCCGATGGGAACCCCGGCGATCGAGGCCACCGAGAAGGCGGACATGACCAGCCCCATCGCCCCGCCGCGCCGGGCCTCGGGAATGGCATCGCCGACGATCGCATAGATCAGGGCGCCCAGCACGCCGCCGCAAAGGCCCGTGCCCGCGCGCGCCGCCACCAGCATGCCGTAGGAAGGCGCCAGCCCGCAGGCCAGGGTGCCGACCAAGAACCCGGCAAAGAGCGTGAAAATCGCTTTGCGCCGGTCGAAACGGTCAAGAAACATGCCCAGGAAAAGCCCGGAGACTCCGGCGGCCAGCGCATACGCGGACACGATCACGTTGAATTGCGCCGGCGTGATGTGGAACACGCGCCGGTACTGCGGCCCCAGCGGCATGATGACGAGGAAGTCAAGCACCACCGTCAGTTGGACGGCGGCCAATGCGATCAGCAGAAAACGCTCGGCGCGCGGGGACAGCGGGGGATGCATGGGGGAAGAATCCCAGAAAACGGGGGAATCCGCCGGGGAATGGCCAACCCCGCAAAGCCGGGGAACGCAATGGGGATGGCCAAGGGCGCCCCCGCCGGATGTTTGAGGCCGGCATTGGCAGGTGGCGTCCGGCGCCCCTGGCGGTTCGCTTCTTCACACCCCCTCCATCACCGCCTTCAACTTCGCCTCCAACTGCGGATCATCCCAGGCGATCGGCGGCAGAATCGACACGCTGACCCGTGAAAAGGGCAGCGGCACCTGGAAGCGGTCCCAAGTCGGCAGGCAGATGCGCCATTGGTGCGACATGCGCATGGGCACCACGTCGGCCTTGGCGGTTTTGGCCAGCAGAAAGACGCCGGACTTGAGCCGGTGGCGCGGGCCGCGCGAGCCGTCGGGGGTGATGCCGGCCAGTTCGCCTTTGCCAAGCACCTCCACCAATTCGCGGCAGGCCTCCCGCCCGCCCTTGCTCGGACTGCCGCGGGCGGCGTCGATGCCGAATTTTTTGGCGATCACCGCGATCACTTCGCCGCTGAGGTTGCGGCTGATCATGACCGAGGCCGGGCGCTTGAACCCCGCCTTGCGGTACAGCCAAGGCATGGCGAACAGTTCGTCGTGCCAAAACACCAGAATTTGCGGCGCACCGGCCGGCTGTTGCCAACCCTTGAGCACCCCGGCCGGATCCGTCACCCGCAAGCGCAAGGTGGCACACAAAAGCCACAGGGGTGGATAACCCAGGGCGGGCAGGAGCCACTTTTGGAATTGGCGGCGCCGTTGTTTGAAGGCTTGCTTGAAGGTCATGCTCATTGCGTTTTGAACTTCCCGCTTTTGCTGAAAAACGCCTTGGGGTTGTCCCACACCACTTTTTCGATGAAGGACTCCTGGTGGCCGCGCATGCGCAACTCGTGGGCGCACAGCGGCACGGCCAGGGCGTCGGACACGCCCCAGTCGCAGGCGGAGTTGATGCCCAGACGCTCGCCGCCGTAAATCTCCAAAATGTCGGCGGCGCGGGCCGGGCTGCATTTGCTGTGCGGGTACAGGGTCATGGCGGCGTGGAAGCCGCCGTCAATCACCATGCGCACGGTGTGCTCCTCGACATGGTCAATCAGCACCCGGTCGGGGTCGGCGCCCAGATTCTTGAGTGCGCCGATCATCAGGCGGGTGCCTTTCAATTTGTCTTCCAGATGCGGGGTGTGGCACAGGATCAGTTGCTTGCGTTCGATGGCCAGTTGCGCCTGCGCCTCGAAAATTTCCAACTCGGTTTTGGAATTTTTGTTCAACCCGATTTCGCCGATCCCCAAACAGGTGGGCTGGTCCAGAAATTCCGGCAGGAGTTTGATCACCTCGCGGGCCAGCACGGCGTCTTCCGCCTCTTTGGAGTTGATGCACACCCAGCAATGGTGCCTGATGCCGTACTGCGCGGCGCGCTTGGGCTCGTACTGGGTCAAATGGCGGAAATAATCGTAAAACCCCTGCGCGCTGGAGCGGTCGTAGCCGGCCCAGAACGCCGGCTCGCTCACCGCGCGGCAGCCGGCCAGCGCGATGCGCTGGTAATCGTCGGTGGTGCGGCTGACCAGGTGGATGTGGGGATCGATGTATTTCATTGGGAAGCCCCCCCCCCCATACTCAAATCCACCGCGCCGCAGGCGCCTTTGCCGTGGGCTTTTTCAATCGGTGCCGTGGTTTGGTCACTGAACAATTCCTGGATGCGGCGCGCCTTTTCCGGCCGGTCGTCGGCCAAGATCAGGGCCGCCTGTTGCAGCGCCGCCACACGGAAATCTTCCGCGGCTTGGCCGGCGTTCGCGCAGCGGCCCAAACGGTCGAGAAAGGCGGCAATGTCAAGGGCTTGGTAGCGGCAGGGCACGAAGTAGCGGTCCACCGCCTCTGCCACGGTCAGGGGGCAAGGCAGCGCGGACGCGGATGGAGCGGCGGATTTAATCGGCATGGGGCGTGGACTCCGATGGGGCTGGCCGGTACGCCTGCCATTGTCCCTCTTTTGCGCCCTGACACAAAACATCCAATGCCTGCACCATTTTGGCTTTGTCCACCCGGTGCAGGTTGACCGGCACCCCGGGCGCCGACGGGATGGTGATCGTCAATTCGCCGCCCAAGTGCTCGCGGAATTCCTCAAGGCCGTCGAGCAGTGCGCCGTCGCCCATCGCGTCATGCCACAAGGGCAGGCCCAAACCCGCCAAGAGCGCGCACACGCGAACGGCCAGTTCGGGGGCGCAAAGGCCGGTCAGGGCGCCGTAAGTCATGTCGAGGGCCAGGCCCATGGCCACCGCCTCGCCGTGGGACACTTGGTAACGGGTCAGCTGCTCGAGCTTGTGGGCCGACCAATGGCCGAAATCAAGCGGGCGGGCGGCCCGGGATTCAAAGGGATCGCCCCCCAGGGCGATGTGCTCCAGGTGCAATTTGGCCGAGGTGATGACGGCCTCGTCGCAAGCGGCCCTTTCGCGCGCCGCCAACGCCGGCACATGGCGCTCCAGGCGCCCGAAAAAGGCCGCATCCTTGAGCAAAGAAACTTTCACCGCCTCGGCCAACCCGGCATGGAAGTCGCGCGCAGGCTGGCTGTCCGGAAAATCCAGGTCGTTGACCACCGCCTTGGGCACGGCAAAGGCGCCGATGAAATTCTTTTTGCCGAACATGTTGACGGCGTTTTTCACCCCCACGCCCGAATCGCATTGGGACAGCGTGGTGGTGGGCATGCGCACCAAGGGAATGCCCCGGTGGCACACGGCGGCGGCAAAGCCCACCGCATCCAACACCGCCCCGCCGCCGATCACCAGCACCGTGCTTTTGCGGCACAGGCCCAGCCTGTTCATTTCGGCCAGCACCCATTCCATGTTGGACAGGTCGTTTTTCACCCCTTCGCCGCCAGGCAGGGCCCGGATGCCGGCGAATTCCGGCATGGTCTCGCGGTGGGCCGCCGCATAGCCCGCCACTTGCGCCTGCAGGCCGGGGCGGACCTGCGCAAAACCCTGGTCCACCACCACCCACAACTTGCCGCGCGCCTGCCGGTTTTCCGGCGCAAGCGCCTCTGCCAGCAAGGGGTTGTCCAACGCCAAAGACCCGCGCGTGAAATGCACGCGGTGGACTTGGGCGCTGGCCACGGATTGGGAAAAAGAGTCGCGCATGTTTTGGTAGGGTAAGCGGGAACGGGGCCGCATGGGAAACTGCAGGAATTGCACAAGGAAAGCCGGCGGGCAGGGGTGAAAATGTGCAAAAAAGAAAAAAACGGCCCGCCGCCGGTCTACCATTTGTCTGTTCTCCAAACAACCCGCCCCCAAGGTCCCCATGCCCACCCACGCCCCCTTTCCCGCCGCGTTGTTGCTTGCGATTTTTTTGGCCGGCGCAGGCTGTGCCGGCGCCCCGGCGGCCAGCGCGGCCAAACCCGCGGGCATCACCCGCACCTATGCCGTGGTCTGCCCCGCCGCCAGCGCGCTTGAAAAGCAAACCATCGCCGCAGCGCCCCGTTGCGTGGCCGCCACCGTGGGCGTGATCAACACCCAGGGCATGGGCAGCGGCAGCGGCGTGGTGGTGTCGGCCGACGGCCTGATTTTGACCGCCGGCCACGTGGTGCAAAAGCCCGGCACCGCCCTCTCCATCCGTTTCGCCGACGGCCGCCTGGTCAAGGGCGTGGCCCTTGGCGTGGACCGCGGCACCGACACCGGCATGGCCCGCATCACCGACGCCGCCCCCAAAGGCGGCTGGGCGTTCGCCCCGGTGGCCCCGGCCATTTCCGCGCGCGTGGGCGAATGGGTGCTGGCCACCGGCAACCCCGGCGGCATCGTGGTGGGGCGCACACCGCCGCTGCGCCTTGGCCGGGTGGCCATCCACGACAAAAACACGATCCAATCCGATTGCACGGTGGTCTCCGGCGATTCGGGCGGCCCCCTGTTCAACCTGGCCGGCGAGGTGGTGGGCATCCACAGCAACATCAGCCTGGATGTGGAGGAAAACCGCCATGTGCCCATCGGCATGTACCACGCGCAGTGGCAAGACCTGCTCGCCGGCAAAAACATCCATTCCAACGGCGGCATGATGTCCGCCGCCGCCGGCTCATTCCCCGGATGGCACACCCGGCTGACCTTCACCCCCGACGCCGGCGCGCGGGCGCTGCCCAAGCGCATGGCGCAGCGGGTGGGTGAGACATCCCTGCAGGCGCTGTCTTTGTTCACCCCCGCCCTGGCGGCGGCCGGCGACTGCATGGTGGATGTCTGCTCCAACGGCAACCCCGTGCTGATGGGCACCATCGTGTCCGCCGACGGCTGGATCGTCACCAAAGCCAGCGACCTTGGCGGGGCCCTGACGGTGGTGCTGCCCAACGGGCAGGCATTGCCCGCCGATTGGATCGGCCGCGACAATGCCACCGACCTGGCGCTGCTCAAGGTCGAAGCCTCCGGCCTGAGCGCGGCGAAATTCGCCAAGGATGCCCCGTTGGGTTCCTGGCTGGTCTCCCCGGTGCGCGACCCCAACCGCCCGGCGGTGGGAGTGGTGGGCGTGGCCGCCCGCCCGATCGCCAAAAAATTCACCCATTTTTTCGGCGAGCAGAAAATCATGCTGGGTCTGGCCGCCAACGGCGGGCGCGGCTGCGTGGTGGGCGAAGTGATGCCCCACATGCCGGCGGAAGCGGCCGGGGTCAAAGTCGGCGATGAAATTGTGGCCCTCGACGGCGCGCCGGTGACGGATTGGCTCGCCTTCGTCACCCGGATCAAGGCGGCCAAGGCCGGCGACACCCTGGCCCTCAAGGTGCGCCGCACCGGCCGGGAACTGGAACTCAAAGTCCTCTTGCATGAAGCCAAAACCGCCGCCGCCACCCACGACAGCATCGGCGAAACCGACCTGCTGGCCGGCGGCAAGCTCAGCCGGCGCCGCACCCGCTTTCCCAGCGCCATCCAGCACGACGCGGTGGTGTGGGCCGACCAGTGCGGCGGCCCCCTGATCAACCTGCAGGGGCGGGTGGTGGGCATCAACATCGCCCGTTACGACCGGGTGTGCACCTTCGCCCTGCCGGCCGATCTGGTCGAAAAAACCGTGGCCGAACTGCGCGCGGGTGCGGAGAAAAAAATGGCGAAAAAAACGGCGGAATAAACGCCCGGTGATGCAGGGACCTTCTCCGGCGCGGGCGCCCGGAATGGGCGTTGCCTTGCCGCGTCTTTTTTTCACCCGGCTGTAACGGTCCTGCCCCGGCCGGCGTCCCTTCACGGCCTTTTCCCAACCAGGAGCCGCCCATGCGCTTTCCCATGCCGCGCCCGTTGTCCATCCTGCCTGCGTTGGTTTTGTTGCTGCTGGCGGGCGCCCCTTGCGCCCGGGCCGACGAATCAACCCCGCCGGACAAATGGCTCAAACCCCTCAAAGGCAGCGCCACCGGCGGACAATTCATCTCGCACCTGTCCGCGGGCTTTGCCGGCGGCTCCAGTCCGGCCGGAGCCAGCAGCCAGGAATGGAATGTGCAGGCCGACACCCTGCGCTCCACCGACCGCGACACCTTTCGCGCCGACGGGGCATGGTTCTATGCCTTGGCCAGCGACCATGATGCGCGCAGCAGCGCCCAACTGCGGGCGATGCAGGACTGGCGCCTGTCCGATTCCCGTTGGCTGGCGTTCGCCCGCGTGGAATCCCAGCACGACAGTGTGCGCCAGTGGCAATGGCGGCTGGCCTCCTACGGCGGCATGGGCTACACGCTGATGGATGACGACCGCTGGGAAGTCATCGGCCGCGGCGGCTTGGGCGGCCGCTACGATTTCGGCTCCGTCAATGAATTCACGCCGGAGGTGGTGGTGGGCGGCTCAGCCATCGGTTGGAAAATCGCCAAGAACCAAAAACTGGCGGGCGAGTGCCTGGCTTACCAAAGCCTCGACAACGCCGATGTCTGGCGTTTTTCCGGCAAGGCGGAGTGGCAGATCCAACTCTCGCCCGAGCAAAAGACCATGCTCAAAATCGGGGTGCGTGATGAATATGAATCACAGCACCCGGCCAATCAGGACGGCCATGACCTGCACTATTACGTGGGCATCGGGGTGGAATTGCGGTAAAGAGAAACCGAGGCCAGTGGCCTCGGTTTTTTTATGAATGAAGAGTCAGGCTTAGACCTTACTGCTGGCAAAAGCATTGGCCGCGGCCACGGCGGCGGGAATTTGCGCCGTGTCTTTGCCGCCGGCCTGTGCCGCATCCGGCTTGCCGCCGCCTTTGCCGCCCACCGGGGCGGCGGCGGCATTGACCCATTCGCCGGCCTTCAAGCCCTTGGCGATCAGTTCGGCCGGCACGGCGGCGCTCAGGCCGACGCGGCCTTCGCCGTCGCCGATGAGCAGCACGGCGCACTCCGGCTTGGTCTTGCGCAAGACGTCCATCGCCGCGCGCAGGCCTTCGCCGCCGGCGCCGGCCAGGTGGGCGACAATGAAGGCGCCGGTTGCGGCTTCGGCGATTTCACGCGCCTGTTCGACGGCCTTGCCGGCCGCTTCTTTGGCGGCGGCTTTTTCCAGTTCTTTCACCTTCTCCTGCAGCGCGGCAGCGCCTTCGCGCAACTGCGCTTTGGCGGTCATCTGGATGGTGGCCGCGCCGATGGCATCCAAGGCTTTGATGGCCGCCGCCTTGATGGCGCCGGCTTCGGTCAATTTCTGCGCGGCCTGCACCTGCGCCACCAAACTTGCGCCTTCGGCTTGCGCGGCCTTGGCGGCCTCGCCAGTCAAAGCGGTGACGCGGCGCACGCCCTTGGCCACCGCTTCTTCGCTGATGAGGGTGAACAGTTGCGCCTCGCCCAGTGACTTCAAGTGCACGCCACCGCAGAACTCGGTGCTGTTGGCGATCCACTTGGGGTTGGTCGGATCATTGAGCAGATCTTCAACCGAGGCGCCGATGGACACCACCCGCACTTGCGCCGGGTATTTCTCGCCGAACACCGCGCGCAGGCCGGCGATTTGAAGGGCTTCTTCCTGCGGCACCACCTGCCAATCGACTTTCAGGTTTTGGGCAATGTCGGCGTTGACTTGCGCCTCGACGGCGACGACCTGCTCGGCCGTGAGCGCGCCGGGATTGGAGAAGTCAAAACGCAAACGATCTTCGTTGACCAGCGAGCCTTTTTGCGCTGTCTCGGCGTTGACTTGGTCGCGCAAGGCGCGGTTCATCACATGGGTCAGGGTGTGGTTGGCGCAAATTTTGCTGCGGCGTTCTTTGTCCACCACGGCCGCAATTTGCGCCGCGCCGCTCTTGACCACCCCGCCCTGCACTTGGCCGAGGTGGAAATAAACATCGCCCACGCGCTGGGTGTCGGTCACGCGGATGCGCGAACCGGCGATCATGAGGACGCCGGTATCGCCAACCTGGCCGCCGGACTCGCCGTAGAACGGCGTGGTGTCGAGCACCACGGCCACGCTGTCGCCGGCTTTGGCTTCGGCGGCTTGGCGGTAAACGCCTTCGGCCGAGAGCACGAACACTTGCGCTTCCTGTTGCGCGGGGCCGAACTCCACTTCCGCGTAGCCGACGAAGTTCGTGGCCTTGAGCGCAAGTTGCTGGGTCAAGTCGTTGAGGGATTTCACCGCATCCGCGCCGCCCTTTTCGCCGCGCGAGAGTTCGCGGGCCACTTCCATGGCGACTTCGAAACCCTGCATGTCAACACTCATCCCACGCTCTTGAGCCATGAGTTGAGTGAGACCGATAGGAAATCCATAGGTATCGTGGAGGAAAAACGCAATATTGCTTGGAATGACGGGAACCAATCCATTATCCGCGATCATTTGTTTTTGCTCCTCGACATTTTCCGGGATCACAATCTCATTAGGAGTACCGGGGTCGAGAACAACACTACGCGCGCCCCTCCCCACGGATCTTGCCGATTGCCGCTGAGACCCCATTTTTCTCCCAAGTGCCGCGCCAAGACTTTGCATGGCCTCGAATTCAAATCGTTCAATCCCATTCTCGAGTGTCTTGCGGAATCCAACTTCCTCTTCCTTCAACTCCGCCTCCACTTGCGCCTGTTTGGCTTTGAGTTCGGGAAAGAATTCGCCAAAGTTGGCGACCACGGCCGCCACGAGTTTGTAGAAGAACGGCTCGGTCGCCCCAAGGTTCTGGTGGCCATAGCGCACCGCACGGCGCAGGATGGAACGCAGCACATATTCGCGGCCGGAGTTGCCGCAATGCGCGCCGTCGGCCAGCGCAAATGAAAGCGTGCGGATATGGTCGGCGATCACGCGGTAGGCGATGTCTTTGCCATCGACCAAAATGCCGGTGTACGCGGGCGCGCCCGTGATGCGCTGAATTTCGGCGAAAATCGGCGTGAACAGATCGGAGTCGTAGTTGCTGTTTTTGCCCTGCAGAATGCGGGTGATGCGCTCCAGTCCCATGCCGGTGTCGACATGCTTGGCCGGCAGCGATTGCAGCGAACCATCTTGGTTGCGGTTGAACTGAATGAACACGTTGTTCCAAATTTCAATCACATCCGGGTTCGAGGCGTTGACGAATTTTGCGCCTTCCTTATTCACCGATCCATCTTCATTTGTCAGGCCGTTGTAATGGATCTCGGTGCACGGGCCGCACGGGCCGGTGTCGCCCATTTCCCAGAAATTGTCCTTCTTGTTGCCCTTGTGGATGCGCTCAGCCGGCAGGTGCTTGAGCCACAGGGCGCGGGTTTCCAAATCCTCTTCCAACCCTTGCGCGGCGTCGCCTTCAAAGTAGGTGGCGTGCAGACGCTCCGGGTCCAGGCCCCAGACCTTGGTCAAAAGTTCCCACGACCAGTTCACGGCATCCTGCTTGAAGTAGTCGCCGAAGGACCAGTTGCCCAACATTTCGAAGAAGGTGTGGTGATAAGTGTCTTTGCCCACATCGTCCAAGTCGTTGTGCTTGCCGCCTGCGCGGATGCACTTCTGGGTGTTGGCGGCGCGGGTGTATTCGCGCTTCTCTTGGCCCAAGAAAATCGGCTTGAACTGGTTCATGCCGGCGTTGGCGAACATCAGGGTGTTGTCGCCCACCGGGATCACCGGCGAGGAGGGCACATAGGTGTGGCCGCACTTCTCGACGAAGAACTGGATGAACTGCTTGCGGACGTCGGAACCGGAGATGAACTTGGACATGGGA
>CAZKVP010000084.1:7921-12245 GCA_964556215.1 uncultured Phycisphaeraceae bacterium | reverse complement strand
GGGCCGACCTTGCCGGTGGGCAGGCCGGTTTTTGCATCCACCTCCAGCGCGGTGACCGAATGCGAATCCATGTTCACGCACACCAGCCAACGGCCGCTGGGCGAGAAATCGAAATCGCGCGGATTCTTGGCTTTGAGCATGATTTGGCCGGGGGCTTGCAAATCACCCTTGGCGTCAATCACAAAAGTGGCCAGCGAATCGCTTTCGCGGTTGGAAATGTAAAGCGCTTGGTTGGACGGATGCAGGCGGATGGCGCAACCGGAGGGCGTGCCAGAGAAGCCATCGGGCAAGGTGGCATGGGTGGACAGCAAGCGCAAGTGAACGCCATTGCGTTCATAGACGCGAACCTTGGCATCGAGTTCACAGATGAGATACAAGCGCGGCAACGAAGGATGGCAAATCGCATGGCGTGGGCCGGAGCCGGCCTCCACCTCCACGCCGACCGCTTCGCCCAGTTGGCCGTTTTCAATGGCGTGCACCCAAATCCGGTCGCTGCCAAGGTCAGGCACATAGACCCATTTTTCATCGGGACTCAAGGCCGTTTGATGCGGGTGCGAGGCTTCCTGACGCGCTTTGTTGGGACCCGATCCTTGGTAGTTGATGCGCTGGTGGGCGGGCAGCACGATGTCGTCCGCGCCCATCTTGTGGATGGTCAAACCCGTCATGTAGGCGGTAAGCAACACCAGTTGGTTGGCCGGCGAATGGGTGACTTGGCAAACCGCACCTTTTTGCCCTTCTTGCGAGGCACGGCGGGTCAGGGTGCCGCACTTGGAGAGGGTGAAGGAGGCCACCTCGCCGTTCAACATGTAGCGATCCAAAGCGGTGAGCAAACCGTTTGGCGTCTTGGCCAAAAAGCCGGTGTTTTCAATTTCCGGATATACCCGTTGCAGGCTGATTTCGCCGGTGTTTTCATTCAGACCGCAAGCGGTCAACCCTTCGCCGTAAGCGTGGAAATAAGGACCAGGTTGACTATAGGTGCCCACAAACAGACGGGTGTCGGCGGCGCTTGCACTTGCGCCCGAGGCGCAAGTGGACGGGGTCGTCGCACAGATTTTACCGCCGTGTGCGCCGTGCTTGAGGGTCAGGCTTTCAGCATGGCAGGCAGCATTGAGGGCAGCCTTCAAATAACCCATGGCATAGGCCATGCCCGCATGCCAAGAGGCATCGCAGGTCATCTGCGGGGCATGGTCGGGAATGATGATGCCGTCGTATTTGTTCTTTTTCAAAATGCGCAAAATGCGCAGCACATCCATGTCGCCTTCGTCGATGAAGGTCTCGCGGTAGAAAGGCGCTTTGCCCTTGACATTGCGCAAGTGGATGTAGGCCACATTGTCGGCCTTGGTGTATTTGTCCACGGCTTCATACACATTGCTGCCGGCCATTTCCTGGATGGTGCCCAGGCACATTTCCATGCCGTTGTGGCGGCTGGGCGCGGCGGCCAGCAAACGGTCGTAATCGTCCTGGCGATAAACCAAACGCGGCGCCTGGCGGATGCGCTCGCATGGCGGATCATCGGGATGGGCGGCCATCCGCACGCCGGCTTTTTCCGCCACCGGGGTGATTTCACCCAAAAAATATTCCACCCGCTTCCACAGGGTGTCGTGATCAATAAAGGGCAGATGACCTTCGCCTGGCTTGTCATGCCACATGTTCCACACCATGCCCTGCTGGATGGGCGCGGTGGAACCTTCATGCATGCCGTCCATCATCACGCCCTCGGCCCCGCCGCGCGCGCACGGGCCGGTGATGCGGCCGGCCACCCCGGCAAGCGAAAAGTTGTAACCCATCACCGGAATGCCGGCCTCGCCCATGTTGCGGATGATCTGTTTGATTTGTTCGATTTGATGCTTGCGCTTGGGGCCGTCAAGCAGAATGTCATGCCAGTGGGCGGGGTCGAAGTTTTCAATGCCGTACCAGCGCAGGCCCGCGGCCTCGATGTCCTGGCGCAATTTTTTCAGGTCCGCGACTTCCCACAATTTGTCGGGGTCGCCGGCCACCCCCCACCCGTTCAAGCCCCCCACCGGCTGATCGCTGGCGGACGCCGCATCGAGCGAACCCTTTTTGAAATAGTCCACCAAATGCACAATCAAATCGGTGGCGCCGCATTGCTTGGCAAAGTGGTAATACGCCGGGGTGAGCATATGACGGTAGAGGCCGAATCCGAGTTTCATAGGGAAACCTTGTGAAGGTGATGCCAAAAGAACGGCGCCCAAAGGGCGGTAGGGACGCTAAGAATAGGCTTCCTCCCCCGAATGCTCAACTGCGGGAATGGGTCAAAATGTCATCTTTTGTCGCATCAAGCGTGTCACCGGCCCGCACCCCTCCTGTTGCGCCTCCGTCCGCGCCCATGTTTGGGGCGGGACGCCTTTTTTGCGGGTGAATGCTTGGGTGAAATGGCGGAAGTCGCGGTAACCGCTGCGCTGGGCGATTTCCTTGACGGTGTAACCCCCCTGGCGCAGCAAATGCATGGCGTGTTCCAAGCGCAAATGATCCAGATAGGCTTTGGGGCTTTGCCCAGTCTGCGAACGGAACAACCTGAAAAAGCCGGAACGCGACAATTTCATGGCCGCCGCCGCGTCTTCCACTGTGCAACCGGTTTGGTAATTCTGGCGCAACCATTCCACCGCCACGCCGGCCTTGCCCCCGTCGGCCTGCACGGCGGACGGATTCTCGGTGGCGCCGCCCAAAGCCCGGACAAAGTCCCAGCCCAAGCCGCACAACTCCAAAAAAGACGGCTGCTCTTTGGCCAGTACCAGGCGCATGTGGGCAAACACCCCTTCCAGTTTGGACCCAAGTCCGAAACGCGGCAGCACCTGATCTGCCGGCCAGCCCAAAGATGTCAAAATCCGCCCCGCACGGCTGCCCGAGAGCACCACCCAGCGATAACGCCATGGATGGTCGGCCGATTCCACCCGGTGGTAAAACGCATCCGGGCGCATCACCAGCACGTCGCCGGGTCCCAACTTCTGATTGGGCCCCCGGTTGACCGACACCAGCCCATGGCCCGACTCGATGATCAAAAAAATCCAAAACCCCTCGTAGGCATTGTCCCATTGAAAATTCCCGCGCCCGGAAAACTCCCCGTAGCCCATGCAGGCCAATTCCGGCTCCGGCCCGTCGTCCCATTTGGGCAGCGCGACGAAATAGGAATCCTGCGTGAAAGTCGGTTGCACATAGGCGTGAAGCATGGCGCAGATTCTATGAGCAAGCGCCGCCGACAAAAACAACCGATAAACTCCGGCCTAGGTCCCGATCCCGCTCCAACTTTCAGCCTTTCCATGAACACCCCCCGCCTCACCCCCGCTTGGTACGCCCTGCGCCGCACTTTGCCACCCTGGCGTTTTGACGAACTGCTGGCCGAAATGGTGGCGCAATTGCCCGGCTACGGCGTGGACGAAGTGATGGTGGTGGTGGACCCGGAAGAATGCTTCCACGGCCATCCTTCGCCGGAAATCGCGGCGCAGCACGCCGCCAATCTGATGAAAGTCAAAGCCGCGCTTGAACAAATCGGCGTGGCCTATTCCATCAATCCGTGGATCACCCGCGGCCATGAAGACCGTTGCCGGGTGGCGACCGCCACCGTGCCGGGCATCCAGACCGTGGTGGAAGCCGACGGCAAACAGGCTTCCTGCATCGCCTGCCTGCTCTCGCCGGTCTGGCGTGAAAATTTCGCCGCCGTATGGACACATTACGCCAAGACCAAGCCGCGCGTGCTGTGGGTGGAAGACGACTTCCGCGACTTTGGCAATCATGCCTGCTTCTGTCCGCCGCACTTGGCCCGCTTTGAAAAAATCATTGGCCAAAGCGTGACGCGCGAAGAAGTGGTGGCGGCCCTGCACCAAGCCGGTGAACCGCACCCGTGGCGCGCGCTGTGGCTGGGGATGCAGGCCGAAGCGGCCTTGGAAGTCTTGCGGCTGGCCGAAACCACCGTGCACGCCGTTTCGCCCGACACCGTGCTGGGCCTGATGTCCAGCGGCCCGCGCAACCATGTGCGCGAAGGCCGCGATTGGAAGCAGGTGGCCAAGGCGATGGGCGCAAGTGAAACGCGCCCCATCCACAGCCGGCCCTGCCTTGGCAATTACTGGGAATGGAGCCCGCCGCGCGGCCTGTACTTCAGCCAGGATTCGATCAAAATCACCCGCCATTGCCTGCCACCGGGCACCGTCGACATGACCGAGTTGGAGAGTGTGCCCTTCAGCCGCTATGCCAAGAGCGTGGCCTTTATGAACGCCACCTTGGCCGTCACCTTCGCCTTTGGCGCCCGCGGGGTGACTCTGCACATCTTCGACCACCTCGGCTCGCTGATGGAATCCGAACCGCATTA
>CAZKVP010000084.1:0-7821 GCA_964556215.1 uncultured Phycisphaeraceae bacterium | reverse complement strand
CCGCCGGGGCGCAAGTGATCGGCCATTTGGTGGATCCCGATGTGCAACCGGTGCATCCGGCCATGACCGCCTTTGAAAACAGTTTGGGCGGGCGCGTGATTGTCCACGCCTGGGATTACGCCTCGGCCATCGGTCCCTTGGGCGTTTCCTACCACCATCCGTTGCGGCAAAAACAACTGCAAGCCGCCGTGCGTTGGCTGTTCAAAAACCAGGCCCCCGTCATGGTGACCGGCGACGGTGCTTGGCCCTTGGCCCTGCGCAAAGACGATGCCGATGGCACGCTGACCGGCCTGATCAATCTGTCGCTGGATGCTTGGGCCACGGCGCAACTTGAACTGCACACGGACAAACCGGTGCAATCGGTGGAAGTGTTGCAGGCCAACGGCGCGTGGCAGCCCTTGCCCACCGCCCATTGGCAGGTGGCGGACAACCAATTGCGCCTCAACACCCCGCAAGCGGTGGGGCTGGAAACGCCGGTGTTCTTTTGGATAACTTGGGGCTAGACACCTACAGGTGAGACAAAATAAGACATTTTTCAACAAAAACGCACGCGTCAAGGCGTGAAGCGATTTGGCATGCGCCTTATGATAGTGCGCGCCATCAAGTGGTTTTCTGTTGATTTGATGCGTGTTTACCGTTTTGTGATCCTCTGTTTTTCGCGCCATGTCCAAATCTCCCCACCGCCGCTTCGTTCTCTCCACCAGTGTTTTGCTCGGTGTTGCTTTGTGCTCCGGTTTGCAGGCGCCCAAGGCGCAGGCGGCGGCGCTGACTTGGTCGCCTGACGGTTCCGGCGATTGGAATACAGCGGGTGCTTGGGGGGGGGGCACTTGGAACAGCGGAACACCTGATTCCGCCACCTTCAACGGCACCGCGGGTGGCACCATCACCGGCAATGCCACCACCAGCGGAGTGACCGTCAACGGCACCGCGAATTACACCTTCTCGGGCGTGCTCTCCGGAGCGGGTGTGATCACCAAAAACGGGACCAGCACGCTGACCCTCTCCGGGGCCAACAACTATTCCGGCGGCACCGTCATCAGCCAGGGCACCCTCATCAGCGGCGTCGCGACGACCACCTTGGGCACCGGAGCCATCACCCTGGGCGATGGCGCGACCGGCAACAACAATGTCAAGTTGCAATTCAATGCCAATATCACAGCCGGGCAGATTGGCTCCATCACGGTGGCCAACACGGGCAGTTCCGGCACGGCCACGATCGCCGTCAACACCAATGCCAATGTGACCAGCTCCAATTTAATTTTGAGCCGCGCCACGGTGTTCACTGGCACCGGCGGAACCCCCAACAATCAAGTCCTTGTGGGAAACATCAGCGGCTCCGGTGCGGGGGCCGGCAATGACACCGTCATTGTCAACTCTGGCGCTGGGAACGCGTTGACGATGTACGCGAAGGCGGCCACCACAAACACCTACACGGGGAATCTCCGTGTTCAATCCGGCACCCTGCAAATCGGCAGTTCGACCTACAACGGCAATACTGCGCCCAATCAGAATCTGGCCATCCCCGATGCCGCGAGCGTCACGGTAGATGCGGGGGCCGTCTTGACTTTTGTCTGGACCGGTGCGGAAACCTTCGACGCCTTGAACGGCGCGGGCACTCTTAACCGCAACGTCGGCGACGGCCAAGGCAATGTGACCCTCACGATCGGCGCCGGCAATGGCAGCGGGACGTTCAGCGGCGCCATCACTTCTCAATTCAATCTGGTCAAAACGGGAACCGGAGTACAGATTTTGTCGGGAGCCAACACTTACGGGGGGACCACCACGGTAAACGGTGGGCTTCTGAATGTCGCCGGCAGTTTGACCTCCGCCGTGACGGTCGCCTCCGGCGCCACGCTTTCGGGCCGAGGCGGCACCACCAATTCCACCCTCACCTTGAGCGCCGGTTCCTCGATCGTCGGCGTGGCCCAGGTCGCGGGCGCCGGCAACGCCTTCCGGTCCGGGGCCGCCAGTGCGGTGACCGCCGGCGCCTCGGTGGCCATTTTGGGTTCCGACGGCAGCGGGACGGTGGGCGTCCACAACCTGGATGTGGTGGGCTATGGCATCACCCCTGGCACAGCCAACTTCAGCACGGCAAACTACCGCACGCCCGGCGCGGTGACGGATGACCTGGTCAACAAAAAGATCACTTTCTCTTACACCAATGCGGCGCGCACCTGGAATTCCGCCGCCGGCACCTGGGACAACCTGAGCACCGCGGCGTGGCAGGAAGGCGATTTTCAATTCGCCGCCGGCGATGCCGTGACCTTTGATGACACCGGCACCGGCGGCGGCGGCGCGCGTACCGTCACCCTCAACCAGGTGATCACGCCCGGGGACATCGTTTTCAACAACACCACCAGCACCTACACCCTTGGCGGCACCGGTTCCATCGCCGGCGCCACCGCGATCACCAAGAACGGCACGGGAACGGTGATCCTTGCCACGGCCGGCGCCTATACCGGCGCCACCACCGTCAGCGCCGGCGTGCTCAACATCCAAAACAACAACGCCCTTGGCTCCACCGCCGGCGGCACTTCCGTCACCGCCGGCGCGGCGCTGCAAATCCAGGGCGGCATCACCGTCGGAACGGAAGCCCTGACCCTCAATGGCACCGGCATCAGCAACGACGGCGCCTTGCGCAACATTTCGGGCGCCAACGCCATGTCCGGCGCCATCACCTTGGGCTCGGCCGTCCGCATCAATTCCGACGCCGGTACCCTGACCTTGAGCGGCAACGTCGGCGGGGCGGGCCAAAATCTGACGGTGGGCGGCGCGGGCAACATGGTCATTGCCGGCGCCATCGGCACCGGCACCGGATCACTTACCAAAGATGGAACGGGAACGGTGACGCTCACCGGAACCAATACCTATACCGGCGGCACCACGGTCACCGCGGGCACCTTGCGTTTGGATTTGACCGCGCGGGCCACAAACAGTCCATTAAACATGGGTACCCTCACCGTTAATCCGGCGGGCACCCTTGAACTGTTCGTGAACAATGCCCCGTCGTATGCTGCAACAGCTTTATTTAGCGCAGGCTCAACCTTCACTGGCACCGGTACGATCACCAAAACGGGCACCGGGGTGGCCGATTTTTGGAACAATACAAACATCAGTGGTTTTGCGGGCTTAATTGACATCCAGGCAGGCGGCCTAAGTAACCAAACAACCACCAGCCCTTGGAGTGCGAGTGCCGGCAATATGGATATGAATATCGCCTCTGGTGCGTTCTTTGATCTGCGCACTGACAATGCCGTCATTAACAAACTGACAGGCTCAGGCGTCATCGGCAATTCCTTCAGTCAAGCCCATACCCTCACCATCGGGGCGCAAGGTGGCAGTTCCACATTCGACGGTGTGATTCAGAACAGTTTGGCCGCTTTGGCGGCTGGCACCACTGCCGGCGGAACCATTGCCATTACCAAAACCGGCGCCGGCACCCAGACCCTCTCCGGCGCCAACACCTACACCGGCCTGACCACCGTCAGCAACGGCATCCTCAACATCCAAAACAACACCGCCCTTGGCTCCACCGCCGGCAGCACCACCGTCACTTCCGGCGGCACTTTGGAATTGAACGGCGGCCTCACCATCGGCGCCGAAACCCTGAACCTCACCGGCACCGGGACCGGCGGCATCGGCGCCCTGCACAACATCGGCACCAACACCTACGGCGGCCAGATCAACGTGCTCGGGGCGGGTGTGGGCGCCACCATCAACAACGGCGGCGGCACCCTGACCCTGACCGGCGGCGTGGTCAAGAACGGCACCACCGCCACCTTCACCGGGGCCGGCGGCAAAACCATCATCAGCGGCACCGGTATCAGCGGGGCGGCGGCTGCTTCTGACTTGGTTGTGGACGGCACCACCCTGGTGGTCAATGCGGCCAGCAACTACAACGGCCCCACCGACGTGATCAACGGCGGCACCCTGGCCGGCATCGGGCCCATCACCAGCACTGTTGTCACCATCCACAACGACGGCAGCCGCATCACCGCCGGTACCGACGAATTGAGCGGCACCAAGGGCATCCTGCGGTTCACCGCCACCACGGTGAAATTGGACGGTACTTATCTGGCCGACATCAACCTGACCAACGCCACCGGCTATGCGGCCGACGGCACGGCCGGAGATCTGATTTCCATCGTCGGCGACGTGGATTTGACCAACACCGTGATCACCTTGCGCGGCACCAACGCCCCGCCGGCGGCTGGCAGCCATTACGCGATCAAATTGCTGGAATGGACCGGCACCGCCACCGGCGCCACCGCCGACTTCTCCGGCACGGTCGACGGCCTTGGCCTGCAAGCCGGCCAATCCATCGTGCGCTGGGGCAACGCCTACTACCTGGTCCCCGAACCCGCCTCCTTCGCCCTCTTGGCGCTGGGCAGCCTGCTGCTGCTGCGCCGGCCCACCCGGCGGCGCGCCCGCCAAGTGGTGCAGGCTTGAAATCGGCACAAACTTTCACCCACAAGCCCCGAGCGAAAACTCGGGGCTTGTCGCATGCTGCGGCTTCATCCCCTCGCTACCCCACCGCGACTGCTGGGCCGGGGCAACCGCCGCAAAATACGACAAAATTCAACAAAACAAGTGCTTCGATCCTGTAATAAAAATCGACTTCCACACATCTTTGCATTACAACTGTCCAACGGTTTAATTGTCCCCTCCTCCACCTCAAGGCTTCCATGCGCACCCGCCCCCATCTTGCCACCACCTTTGGTCTGCTGGCCACTTTGTTTTTGCCCCCGGTTGCCGCTTTGGCCGCGCCCGCCGACACCCAAGCCGCGTCCGTGGTCAGTGAGAACAATGCTTGGCTTTTTTCCAACCGATACGTCACCTTGTGCGTGGATGCCAAGGGCTTTGTCACCTCCATCAAAGGCCACGCATCCAACAAGGAATACAGCCCGGCAGGCCACCCCTCGGCGCTGATGAGCCTGCACGAAAACGGCCAGCCCGACGAAACGCTGCTGGCACCGGTGGCCGCGGCTTTCGATGCGGTAAAAAAAGAGATCACACTGACCTACCCCAATGGCGCCGTGGCCGTGGTCAAGGCCGAAGCCAAAGACACCTACTTCCGCTTCCAACTCGTCTCACTCACCCCGCGCGGCAAGGTGGACGTGATCGTCTGGGGGCCGGTCAACACCACCATCAGCAAGACCATCGGCGACATCATCGGGGTGGTGCGCGACGACGATTTCGCCATCGGCCTCTACGGGCTGGACGACAACACCCTCACCGGCGCGGTGGTCGATGGCGCGGGCCGGGGCATGGGTTATGAAGTCCATTCGCCGGATCCCAAGAAGTTTCCCCTGCCCGCCGACCTCAAAGAAGGCCAGAAATTCCGCATCGGCGGCAACGGCATCAGTGACACCGCGTTTTTCTCGAAACCCGAGGAATACTTCCGCTGGATCATGGGCACCGGCGCCGACCTCAAGCCCGAGTTCGGCTCCACCATTGCCTATCACGCGCGCGACCGCCAACGCGCCTACACCTATTTCACCTCGCTGACCCCCGGCTTCACGCACCTGGGCAACCACCACATGATCAGCGACCCGCTGCCGGGCGTTGATTTCATCGGCTCGGGGGTGGCGCTTTACGCGTGCCCCGACGACCAGGGCCTCAAGACGATTGAAAAGATCATTTTGGCCGAAGGCTGCCCCCACATCACCATCCACGGCAAGTGGGTGCGCGACCCGGCTTCCTTCAGCCCCACCGTGTATTGGCGCGGCCCGATGGACAAAGCCATCGCGTACACCAAAGCCTTGGGTTTCAAGGATCTCTCGCGCGACACCGGCGAGTTTTATCCCAACCTGGCGCATAAAAAGGACCAAACCATGGGCAACGTGGGCTTCTCGGATGGCAAAACCATGTCGTTCAAGGAATTCACCGAAGAAGCCCACAAGCATGGCCTGACCCACGGCGGCCTGCACACCTTGTGCATGTTTCTGCAAGGCGGCATCAACAACAGCGTGACCCCGGTGCCCAGCGAGCACCTCCAGACCGTCTGCCGGACCAAACTGGCCAAGGATATTTCCCCCACCGACACCGAAATTGAAGTCACGGATCCTTCCCTCTTGGCGGAACAGGGCACTTGGACCAGGGGTGCCGACTCAAACTACCTGCGCATCGGCGGCGAAATGCTGCGCTACGATGGGCTAAGCGACTCCCCGCCTTGGATCCTCAAAGGCATCAAGCGCGGCCACGCCTCCAAGGCACAAGCGCACAAGGCCGGCGACGAATTGGTGAAGCTCATGCAAAATTGCTACAACGGCTTCGTGCCCGACATGACCCTGATGCCCGAATACGCCGATTTCTATGCGGAAATGATGGTCCGCAACGGGATGGACACCATCAACTTCGACGGTTTTGAAAGCGCGATGTACCAGCAGCAGGGCTATTACGGCGTGCGGAAATTTTGCCGCCGCCTGTTCGAAACCTATCACAAACTCACCGGCAGATACCCGCGCGTGACCGCCTCGTGCGTCTTTGGCGGCTCATGGGAGTACCTCAATGTCTGCGACCTGGGCGGCGGCGGCAACATGTTCAACGCCAGCACCGGCCGTCGCGCCATCGAAGGCAAGGACATCGGCAATGCGTTCAGTGCCAGTTATTACCCCGCCACCTTCGGCATCCAGGGCTGGGACAGCAGCTGGTCGGTGTATGACGCGGAAAATCTGCAGGCCAAAGCCATCGGCTGGGAGGCCACCTACGCCTTCCAGTTCGGCCAAGAAGAAGCAGACCGCTGCGGCGAGCGCGATGCCATTTTCGCCGCCTTCAACGCTTGGCAAAAAGCCCGCGAAGCGCAAGTCTTCACCAAGGCGCACAAGGAGAAGTTGCGCGATCCCGACCTGAAGTTCCATCTGACCCAGACGGATGCCACCCATTTCCTGCTGCAACCCGTCAAGGAACTCAAAGCCACCGGCACCCCCAAGCCCAATGCGGCCGGCGAAGTGAGCCTCACCAATCCGTTCGAGGCGCAACCCCTGCAGTTCGACCTACGCCTGTCCGGCCCCGTGGACGGTTGCTCCATCACCCTGCCCGACGGCGCGCAAATCGCGGCCGATCAAAAAATCGAAGCGGGCCAGTTCATCATCTGCAAGGGCGATCAAGCCTATGTGGCCGACAAATTCCGCAAGAAAATCGCCGACCTCAAACTGGCCAAGCCGGTCACCTTGCCCAAGGGCGAAGCCAAGGTGGGCGTGCAATATCCCGGCAAGTCCAAGCCCCGCTTTGATCTGACCGTGTGGGCGCTGGACAAAGGTGAAAAGATCGAGGCCGGCAAGTAAGCCGACGCGGCGGCCGACCGTAAAAACGCGTCGTCATGACCATCAAAATCTCCCCGCCCGGAATTTTCCCCATGACAAAAACCGCCTTTGCCCCCGCCATCCTGCTGATCGCTTCCTCCCTCTCCGCTTGTGCTTCCGGACTTTCCTCCGCAGGGCAGGCGCAACTGGCCGAAGTCGCCAAGACCGCCTACCCCGACGCCGCCAAGCGCGTGCTCTCGCCGGGCCACACCACCTATTTCGTGGATCCGGCCAAGGGCGACGACGCCCACACCGGCACCGTGGAAGGCCAAGCGTGGAAATCCTTCGCCAAGGTGAACGCGCTGAAATTCGCGCCGGGCGACAAGATCGTCATAGGGCCGGGGCTTCACGGCGAAACGCTGATGCCCCTGGCGCAAGGTTCGGCGGCCGAGCCGGTCGTCATCCGGTTCCTGCCCGGCGTGCATGAATTCGCAGTGGAGAAAGCCATCCGCCTGCCGATGTTCGTTTCCAATTCCTGCGATGCGCCGACGGAGCCCAAGCCGATCGGCATTTTGGT
>CAZKVP010000083.1:0-12676 GCA_964556215.1 uncultured Phycisphaeraceae bacterium | reverse complement strand
GTGTCGCCAATGGCGGCGACATAGCGGCAGGCGGCGTAGGGCAGCCACAAATAATCGTCCGAGATGTGCGTGCGCACGCCGCGTCCGGCCGGCGGATGCCACCAGTGCTGCGCGTCGCCTTCGTGGAATTGGCGCGAGGCGCATAGCAGCAATTGCGCGCGCAGCAAGGCCGGCCGCGCATGGACCAGGGCCATCGCGTCCTGCAACTGGTCGCGAAAGCCGAATGCGCCGCCGGATTGGTAGAAGCCGCTGCGGCCCCACAACCGGGAGGAAATCGTCTGGTAAAGCAGCCAGCCGTTGGCCAGGAAATTGACGCTTTCGTCCGGCGTTTCCACGCGCACAGTGCCGAGCGTTTTGGCCCAGAACTTGCGCACGCCCTCAAACGAGGCGCGGGCCGGTCCCATGCCGCGGAAACGGGCCACCACCTGCCGCGCATCGGCCAAATCCCGGCCGGCCCCGAAGGCAAAGGCAATTTCGCGTTCCTGTCCGTCGGCCAGATTGAGCGCAACCTGCATCGCGGCGCACGGGTCCAGACCCGCCCCCACCCGCCCGGACAGGCGCGCGCGCGACAGGCAGGCCGGGTCGGCCAGGCGCCCGTTGCGGCCGATGAATTCGCGGCGGTCGCCGGTCAGGCTGCGCACCGCTTCGCTGGTGTCCAGGAACGCGACGCGCTGTGAAAATTCGCCGTTGTAAAAGTTGCGTGCAAAAAGGGCACTGGTCTTCGGGTCCACTTCGGTGACCACATGGGTGGCGTGCGTTTCACGGCGGTCGCCCATGACCAGTTCAAAAAAGCCGGTGGCGGACAATTGCCGCGCGCGGCCCGAGTTGTTGCGCACTTTCAGGGTGATGATTTTTACCGGTGCATCGGCGGCGACATGCACCTGCAGGCTGCTCGTGATGCCATCTTGGGAGGTCTCAAAAACACTGTATCCAAAGCCGTGGCGCGTGGTGTATGGCGCCGGACCGCGCGCAGGGGCCGGCGTGGGCGACCAAAACCGACCGGTCTCATCATCGCGAATGTAGAAGGCTTCACCGCAGGTGTCGCAGACCGCATCATTGCTCCAGGGCGTCAGGCGGAAAGCATGGGCGTTTTCGCACCATGTGTAGGAACTGCCGCTTTCGCTGACGACGGTGCCAAGCCATGGGTTGGCGATCACATTCACCCACGGCGCGGGCGTCGGTTTGTCCGCCGTGGTGGTGATCACATATTCGGTGCCGTCGGCGCTGAAGCCGCCGCATCCGTTGAAGGCGGCCAGTTTTTGGCCCATCGCCGGATCAAGGCGCGGCGCGGGTTCCAGGCGGCGCGGGCGGATCGCCCGCAACTTGGGAATGGGAATTTCATTCCCGCCCATGCGGTCCATCTGCTGGGCCAGGGTGCCGGCCGAGTCGCTGACCACCACGCGGGCGACCGACTGCATCAGCACCTTGTCCTCTTCCGAAATATTCTCAATGCGGCGAATGAAGATGCCGCCGGGTTTGTCGATCCGGCCGGATTCGCCGCTTGACGCGATCACACCCAACAATTCGTCCTGCAACTGCTGCCGGTAGCCGGATTGGTCTTCGTTCCAGATGATCAGATCGGACACCAATCCGTGCATGCGCCAATAGGCGTGGGCCTGCACCAATTGACGCGCGAGCGACAGGTGCGCGCCATCGCCGATGCGCAGCAGCACGATCGGGAAGTCCCCGGAAATGCCGTAGGCCCAAAGCCCGGACTGCCCCCGCCGGTTGCCCAGAAGAACGGACTCCCGCGCGCGCAGCAGCGGATTGGCGTAGAGGATGGCCCCGGCCAGGCGTCCGTAAAGTTGCGCATCGGTGACGGTGGCTTCCAGATGGTGCAGCATCGCTTGGCTGTGGGTCCAGGCCAGTTCGAACACGCGCTCGGCCATCGGTCGCCCGTGGTATTTTTCGGCCAGCGCAAGCGCGCCTTCGCGCGTGTCGGCCATGCCGGTCACCAGGTGTATCCGCACCGTTTGATCCGGTTCGATGGTGACGGTGTTGCGGATGGAAACGATCGGATCCAGAACCGGGCCTTCGGCGCCGGAGAGGGCGCCACCGTGCATGGCGGCCGGATCGGCCAGCGTGCGGCCCCGTCCGATGAAGGCGCGGCGCGATGTTTCATACGAGGTCGGGGCGCAAGTGTCGCCGTGCACGGTCATCAAATGCAGCATCCACGGCGGCTTTTCCGCTTCGCAGCGCGGCCTTCGCGTGCACAGCACCGCCTGCCGCTGGCGCGCCAGTTCGGTCTGCACGAACAGGTTGCCAAAAGCCGGATGCGCCGCGTCGGCCGCCGGGGCGGCCATCACCACTTCGGCGTAACTGGTCAGTTCGATGGTCCGGGCAAAGCGGCCCCGGTTGGTGAGGCTGATGCGGCGCAGTTCGATGTCGTCCTCGGGCGACACGCTGATTTCGGTGTGGGTTTCCAGGTCACCGTCCCTGCGGCGGAATTCCGCGCGGCCTTGGGAAAACACGGCCTCGAACAAAGCGGGAACCTTGGGGGTCGGCTGCGATGCGGCCGACCAAAATTCCCCGCTCTGGGTGTCGCGCACATAGCAAAAAGTACCCCAGCCGTCGCGCGTGGGGTCCTCGCGCCAGCGCGTGACGGCCAATTCGTGCCAGCGGCTGTAGCCGCCTCCGGAAGCGGTGACGCACACGTGGTAACGGCCGTTCGAGAGCAGGTGCGCTTCCGGCGCGGGCGTGTTGGGCGTTGCAAAGACGCGGTAATTCACCTCCGGCGGCGCGGCGATGAGGGCATCCTGCGATGCCTCGGCCGGATGCGGGAACACGGCCGGCGTCTTGGGGATGCGCTCCTGAAGCAACAGGCTGTTGGCCGCGAACGACCGATCCGCTTCAAAGCGGCGTTGCATCGGCCGGTCGCGCAGCAGGTAAAGCAGCGAGAGAAAAACCATGCCCTGATGGTGGGCCATGTAGGAGCGCACCACCGCGCTCTCCTGGCCGCGCGGCAGGCGCCCCGCCGCATAATCCACCGCTTCGTAAAAACCGTGCAAGCCCAGGCGGCCTTCGCGTGCCAGGCGGCGCAAATTGGCGCAGGCCGCCTCCGGTGCGACCATCAACGCCATCGCGCTGGCGTAGGGCGCCATCACCAATTCATCGGCCAACCCGCGCTTGAAACCCAATCCCGGCACGCCGAATGCGCGGTATTGGTAATTGAGTTGCGCATCGGTTTTGGTATAGCCGCATTCGGAAATGCCCCACGGAATGCCGCGTTCGCGACCGTAGGCGATTTGTCGACGCACCACGGCTTCATAGGTGTCGTCAAGCAGCGTGTGCTTGCAGGTGGGCATGACGAGCAGCGGCATCAGGTACTCAAACATGGAACCGCTCCAGGACAGCAGCACCGCGTCGCCGCCGGTGTTGGTCATGGTGCGGTCGAGGCTGAACCAGTTCTCCTGCGGCAATTTGCCCTGCGCGATGGCGACAAAGCTGACCAGTCTGGCTTCGGAGGCGAGCAGGTCGTAGAAGCCGGCATCCAAACGATGGTCGGTCGCGTTGTAGCCTATGTGCAACAGATGGCGGTCTTCATCGTACAAGAAGGCGTATTCCATGGCGTCGGCAAACGCGCGGCAACGGGCGGCAAGCAGGCGCAGGGTTTCCGACCGCTGCGCCAACGCCGCCTGGGCGGGGATGTTCAACTCCTGGGCGCACAGGCGGCATTGGCGCTCCAGCGCCGCCGCCCACCACTTCAAATCGCAGTCCGGGCTGGTGTGCATGGCGGTGGACAGCCCGGTGGCGGCTTCCGCCACCTGACGCATGATCGTTTGCGCTTGGGCCTGTCCGGAAGGCGGCAAGCGCAGGCTTTCACGCAATGCTTTCATGGGGCTGACCAAATCCTGCCAATGCGAAACCATCGGCGCGCGGGCGGCATCAAGCAGCAGATCAAGTGCCGAACCCAAGCCTGAAAAGGTCAGCGGCAACCGCGAAGCGGTGGATGAGGCCAGTTCTTCCAGCCCCACCGCCAGCACCAGCAGATGGCCGGCCAAATTGCCGCTGTCCACCGTGGAGACATACAGCGGATGCAGCGGCGCCAGCGTCCGCGTGTCGTACCAATTGTAGAAGTGGCCGCGGTGGCGCTCCAACTTGTCCAGGGTGTCGAGTGTTTGGGAAGTCCGCAGGGCGACTTCTTCGGCCGGAATGAACCCGAAGTCATAAGCCGCCAAATTGGCCAGCAGCGAGATGCCGATGTTGGTCGGCGAGGTCCGGTGCGCCAGCCCGCGCGAGGGCTTTTCCTGGAAATTGTCCGGCGGCAGAAAATGGTCTTCAGGACCGACAAAGGCCTCGAAGAATTGCCAGGTCCGGCGCGCGGCCATGCCGAGGAATGCCACATCCGATGCCGACAAACGCGGCGCGACCGGCTTGGTCGTTTGGCTCAGGCGGAAGGCGATGGCCGGCGCGCACAACCACAAGCCAAGGATGGGGGCCGCCACCACCATCGCCTCGGGGCGCAGGCAGCCGAGCATCATCCAAACGCAGCCGGCGGCCACCGGTGCGGGCCACATGGTGGTGTAAAAATGGGCCAGGTCGGCGAGCGCCGAACGCTGCGCGTCGCGGGCGGTGCGCCATTCCAGCAAATGGCGTTTGGTGATGAGCAGGCGAACGGCCGCGCGGCCGATAGACCCCAATGCGGTGACCGCCTCGTAAGGCAGGCAGGCCAAGACAAAACCCTGCTGCCAGGTTTGGCGCAGGAGCGCACTCCCCAGCGTGCGGGCGTGGGAAAGCGCCTGCGACTCCGCAGGCTTGCGCGCCCATTGCGCAAGGGTGCCGATCAGGGCCGGCAGCAGCAGAATCAACAACACCAGCAAGGTGCCGGGCAACGCCGCCTGCGACGAGAACCAGGCGGTTGCCAAAAGCGCCAGCAGGGCCACCGGCACCAAGCTGCGGCGCAGGTTGTCCATGATCTTCCACTGCGACGCGCATGACAGCGGATTTCTCATCCAACCCTGTGCGCCCGGCACCAGCGAGAACAGCCAGGGCGCAATTTGCCAGTCACCGCGCATCCAGCGGCAGCAACGGCTCACATCGGCGGGATAGGATGACGGGTAATCCTCAAACAACAGCACATCGCTCACCAGGCCGGAGCGGGCGTAGGCGCTCTCCAGCAAATCGTGGCTGAGCACGTGATTTTCCGGCAGACGCCGGCCCAGGGCCGACTGGAAGGTGTCCAGATCGTAGATGCCTTTGCCGACGAAGGAGCCTTCGCCAAGCAGGTCCTGGTACACATCGGACACCGCATTGGTGTACGGATCGATGCCTGGATCGCCGGCAAACAGGCGGGCGAACGGCGAGCGGTTGGCGCTGGACATGCTGATGCCCACGCGCGGCTGCAAAATGCCGTAGCCTTCGGTCACGCGGCCGCGCTTGGCATCGTGGATCGGGCGGTTGAGGGGATGGGCCATGGTGCCCACCAACTTCTTGGCGCTGTCGCGCGGCAACCGCGTGTCGCTGTCCAGGGTGATGACATAGCGCGCACCCTGCAAACGTTGCGCATCGCCGACGATGGTGTGGAAGCGCGCGGTTTCGCCGCGCAGGGCATGGTTGAAATCCTCCAGTTTCCCGCGCTTTCGCTCCCATCCCATCCAGGCGTTTTCACCCTTGTTCCAGCGCCTGGCGCGGTGAAACAGGAAGAAATGGCCGCCGGGATACTTGGCATTGAGGCCGTTGATGCCGTCCATCGCATGCTTGAGCAGCCCCGCGTCTTCGGGGGTGACCTGTTCCTTCGCATCGGCGAAATCGGTCAGCAGGACGAAAAAAAGGTTCGCGTCGCGATTGGCCAAAAATCGAACTTCCAAGGCTTCGGTCAAATCGTCGATCTCAGGAATGTCGGTGATCATGGTCGGCACCGCCACCACCGTCAGGCAATCGGCTGGGATCCCCTGTGAAAAATCCATGCGCGGCAAGGCCCGAGGCCTGATCAGCATGGTCATGGCCCAATTGGTCAGGCTCACCGCCAATTGGCTCAATGACAGGGCCAAAAGCAGACCCAGCGCGATCAGGCGACCCAGCCCAAAGCCGTGGCCGGCCGCCCACCACAGCGCAATGGCCGTCAAGCATGCCGTCAGCAGCACGACTGTGCCGCCGTAGCAGGTCATCGGAAAACACCGGCACAACCGGCACAAACCGCGGCTTGTCCGGGGTCTGATGCCGGCCGCCGTCTCCAAGGCGCGCCGGCCCTTGCCGATCAAAAAATAACCCACATGCCCCAGGCGCTGATCGCCCGCCCCGCCGGCTTTGGAAGCCGCGCCTGGCCCGGCCAAATCCACCGCCAGTTGCGCCACTTTTTCCTCTGCCAACAGACTGCCCTTGGCGATCGCCTCGATCGCGTGGCGGTATTGGTCGCGGGTGGCAAAATCCATGCACGGATAAACGCCCGACGGATCGGTGTGCAGCACGCGCTCCGTGGCGCTGAGGGATTCCACGAAATTTCGCCACTCCATCGCATCCAAAAAACGCAGACTGCCGATGCTGTTGCCGATCGAAACCTGGTCGGCGGCCTGGCTTTGGCTCGCCTGCAGGCGCAGGCCCTCGAGCGTCTGCCCCTGCTCGGCCACGCGTTGCTCAAGCCAGGCAACCGGAAAGGCCATGTTTGCCCCGCGGCCGTGCATGCGGCTGGAAAATTCGGTGATGAATGCCGGTGAAAGACGCGGACCCTGCGCCGCCATCTCGGCCAGCACCGACACCGCTTCGGTCGGGGATTTGGCGGCGACCTCCGCCATGCGCCCGGCCCACTTTGCGGCCAGTTCGCGGTCGCGCCGCCCGGCGGCGATGCTCACCGCCACCCGGCGCAAATTTTCAATCAAGGCCAGCCGCAACATGATCGGGATGGCCCACAACTCGCCGATTTTGAGCGGAGCCACCGTTTGATAGGACGCCACGAACCCGTGGATGCGCTCGCCGTCCACGCGACCGTCCACATGCGCGATCAGTTCGAGCGCGATGGCGTAAACGCGCGGGCAGCCCGCGTGCGGGCCGCCGCCAAGACGCGGCAATTCGCAGTTGAACCCCTTGGGCAGATGGCGGCGCGCAGTGCGGATATGCCCTTCAATCAGGTGGTAATTGTCAAGAAACCACTCCGCCGCCGGTGTGATGCGCCGATGGCTCTGCACAGCCTGGGCCACCAATCCATAAGCCTCGCGCAGCAGCGCCTCATTGTCTTTCAAGCGCGGCAGAAGCGTGTCGACGCACCGTTGGCCGCCCCTCTTGGCTATCGTGTGCCATCTGGCGAGCGTCTTGGCATGATCGCCCAATTGGTCGTCGCTGAACAATTCGGCGCGCAGCGACGGCTCGTCGGATTGGGTGGCCAACTTTTGCTTGGCACGCAGCGGGAGAAGCCACCGTTGAAGGAAGTTGCGCTTGGGTTCAAGGCTATGGAGGTCAAGTGGCAATGGGAATTTCTTTTTGGGAACAAAGGAAGAAAAAGCCGGCGGACGATCCTTTTTTCTGGTTCTCATTTTCATCAAAAAATTCAGTTCCCGGCTGCGGCCCGGCTGCGGCCGGCCTCGGCATCCAGCCGCAGCAGCGCATCGGCGTTGTCGCCGGCCAATCGCAACCGATCCACCATCTGCGAGGCGTTTTTCTCCTCTTCCACCTGTTCATTGGTGAACCATTGCAAAAGTGAAAGCGTGGCGTAGTCGCGTTCTTTCTGCGCCGCATCGTAGATCTCGTAGATGTCCACTGTCACCTTGCGTTCCTGCGTCAGCGAAGTTTCAAAAACCTGCAGGGCGGACTTGAAAACAAGTCTCGGCTTGGCGATCGCCTCCAACTGGGGCGCCCCGTCGCGGTCGAGCAGGTAGGTCAGGAACTTCATGCCATGGACCTGCTCCTCCTGGCTTTGCGCGTGCATCCACTTGGCGAAGCCGGGCAGCGATTGGCTCTCGAACCACGAGGCCATGGCCAGGTAGTTGTAGAAAGCCGAGAATTCTTCGTTGATCTGGCGGTTGAGAAGGCTGCGGGTTTTTTTGCCGATTTCCATGCGAGTCTCCGTGGTAAGAAAAAACAAGGTCTTTCAAAAAGGCGGCCCCGCATTTGACGGTCGAAGGCGGCCGCGTGGCGGTCTTGGTCCTTCAGCATTTCGAATGTTTTTCAGATGTTATGGGGCGCGTCCTGCGCCTCTGAACCGCCGCCGCCACGGGCGGGGTATTGATCCATGGTTCCACCAACTACCCAAATCCTAGACAACCGGTCCTGCGCGGCAAAATTTTTTATGGGGAGACTTTTGGAAAATATTTTTGGAGAATATTTTTCTGTTTTTTAAACTCACGGCAGAGGGCATATCGAAGGCATTGGGAAAATGCCTTCAAATCGCGTGTTTTCCCGGAGGATGGCAACATCGCCATCTCCAACCGGCCGGTTGGGAAGACGCCCGAAGACGCCCAAAGAATCACGCCTCACCTTGATCTCCGCCCTCCTCCGTGGTGAAAAATCACCTCAGTTTCACCATGCTCCGCGCATGTTGCGCACTTTTTCGTTCCGTTTTGAGGCCCACCATTTTCATTTTTGAAAGGCTCCCCATGAAAAGTCCCATCCGCATCTCCGTCGCCACTTCACTTGCCGCCATCTCCCTGTCGCTGGCCGCCATGGGCGGCTGCAAAACCAATGAGGTCGGCGTGACCAACACCCTGGGCACCTATGCCATCAATGTGGATGTCTCGCCGGAGAGAGCCACCGAGGCTTCGGAAAAAGCCCTTAAACAACTCAGTTTATTGCAAGTTTCCTCTTCGCACACCTCTATTGATGGCCATGTGACGGCCAAGACGGCGCAAAATGACGATGTCATCGTCAACATTGAGCAGGCTGGAAGCAATGTCAGCAAGGTATCCGTCCGCGTCGGGGCCGCCGGAGATTCGGCGTTGAGTTCGCGGATTCTCGACAAAATCAAAGGCAACCTGCATTGGTTTCGCTAAGGCCCATCAAGGGTGGCAGCGGATTGTTTTCGCCGCCTTTTTCCATGATGGTTCTTTTTACCACTCCTTCTTTTGAAAGCTCTCTCATGAAAACGACCACCATCGCTTCCAAAAAATCCCCTCGCAAAACTGCTGCCAAAAGCGCCGCCAAAACCACCCGCCGTGCCGCGCCGAAAACCTCGACCCGTGCCGGCGCAATCTCGCGTGCGGGCGCAAGTCCGATGAAGACCCTCAAAAAAACCGCCAAAGACACCAAAAACGGCTTGGCAAAAGTGGCCCACCAAGCCGGCGAGGCCCTCAAGGAAGCGGCGTACGAAGGCGCGGATTCCGTCAAGGACGCAGTGAAGGGCGCCGCCCGCAACGCCATCCACAAAGTGGCTGTCGTGCTTGAAGACGCCATCAAATGAACCCTGGATCGCCCCTTCTCATCCATTTCCTTTTCCTTTTTCCCAGAAAAACCATGAAAAACTCATTCCTCCCCGTTGCTTTCTCCTCCATTTTGGTCGTCCCGCTCATCGCCTGCGAGGAGAAAACCCCGGCCCAAAAAACGCAGGACAAAGTTGAGGACGCCCTTGACCGCCGCCCGCATGAGAAAATCAAGGACGCCGCCGAGGATATCCGCGACGACGCCAAAGATGCGGCCAAGAAAACCGGCGAAGCGGTTAAGAACGCGGCTCAAGAAGCGAAGGAAGCCGCCCAAAAGGCCGCCGATGCGGCGAAGGAAGACACGCAGAAAGCCGCGGACTGATTTCCCTGCCATCCATCCTCTTGCGAAAGGCCTGTCATGCTTCGTTACGCCATTCTTTTTCTGGTCGTCGCCATCGTTGCCGGCGTCTTGGGCTTCTGGCGCGTGGAAAACCTCGCCGCGGACATCGCCAAGGTCTGCGTCGGCATTTTTCTGATTCTATTGGTGGTTTCCCTTCTTTTTGGCCGGACGCCCAAAGCGTGAAAATCGTGTGTTTTCCCCATTTTTGCCCTCCCATCCTCCCATCGAAAGGGCCCCATGCGACCTCTTTTTTTACCAATCGCCATCCTCCTCACCCTCACCTCTTTTTCGGCCTTGGCCGACGATGCGCCCACTCCGGGTGATTGGAGCACCCAAGGCGGCTACTTCGGCCTCTCGGGTGGCTTCGCCCACGGCCGGTACGACTCCGATGAAACGGATCGCAACGGCGATTTCAACAACCACCGCAACCGTTACACCGACGAAGCCTCGGTGGACACCGGCTGGCAGGGCACGCTGGAAAGCGGCGCCGTCATTCCGCTGGGCCCGGACTGGCTGCGCATGCGCCTGGGCGGCGAAGCGGGTTACGGCAAATACGACCTGGACACTTACCGCGACGGCGTGAGCGGCGACACCGTTTCGGGCGACTTCAACCTGCTGCGGGTCGGACCGGCGGTGGCGCTGGATTTCCGCATTGCCCACAGTCCGCTTTCTTTCAGCGTGGGTGCCGGCGGCGGCTTGGCGGTCGTCAATTTGAAGTCCAATGTTTCCAACGGCGCGCTGGTCAACGATTCGCGCGACGACCACCAAACCACCTACTACCTCTCCGGCCTGGCCTCGGTGAACTATGCCCTGGCCCCCAACCTGGACCTGTGCCTTGGCGTGCGTGCCATTTGGATGCACGATGTGCGCATCGACGGGACGCCCACGCTGGTCGGCGCAACGCCCTATTCCGTGCGCCATGAGGTGCCCGTGACCGGTGCGGTGGAATTGGGCCTGCGCTGGACTTTCTGAGGCTCCCGCAACATGTCCACGCTGACCATTCCCCGACCAACCCCATTTCCCCAGGCGCACAGGAATGATCCCCCGCCCAAAACAAGGGCGGGGGGTTTTCGTGAAGCATGACGGCGCAACACCAACCTTCCAAAAGTGGGGACCGCCATGACATCGCCAACGAAAACTCCCTGCGACAAGCCCGCCAAATCCGGCCGGTTATGCGCCGATTGCCGGCTGTTTATTGGCCGCCTGCGCGAGGCCCTCCGGCTGGTTCCCTCCCGCTACGAATTGCGCCTGTGCCTCGCGGCGCTGATCATCGCGGCAACCAGCGCGGCCGGCACGGTCGTGGCGCTGATGCTCGGCAAACTCATCGACCACATCCAATCCGGACTTGTGAAGCAAGCGCCGCAAGAGGAACTTTTCATGTCGGTGGCGAAAATATTGGGCGTCATCTGCGCCGTCTATGTCGTGCGCGAAGGGCTCAATGTGCTGCGCCGGTCCTTGGTTGACACCAGTTGCACCGCCATCAATTGCCACATGCAGAACAAAGTTGTGGCGCAAATCCTCAAAACCAACCTCAATGCCATGGCGCGTGAAAAAATCGGCACGCTGCACGGCAAGATATTCCGCAGCGTTGACGGACTGGTTCACTTCATCCGGCTGGCATGCCTCGATTGCCTGCCGGCGCTTTTCACCGGCATCTTCGCGCTGGGCGCCGCCGTCTGCAAGCAGCCGCTGATCGGCCTGGTCATGCTGGGGGTCATTCCACTGTCGGTTTGGCTGACCCTGCGTCAATTGGCGTCGCAGAAAGGCGTGCGGCTCGAACTCATGCGCGCCTGCGAGGAAATTGACGGCATTGTCGTCGAACAGTTGGGTGGCATGGAGTACATCCGCGTGGCCAACACGCTGCCTTTGGAAATGGGCCGCCTGTCGCGGGCCACCGAAAAAAGACGCAAAAAAGAGGTCCGGCACCATTTCCAAATGTCCCTCTACGGCTGCGCCAAGGCGCTGAACGAGGGGTTGTTCCACATTTTGGTGCTGGCTTTGGCGACCTACCTGGCCATTCATGGTCAAATCAGTTTTGGCGATGTGCTGGCTTTTTCAGTCCTTTTTTTGGGCGTGATGGCGCCGCTCAATGAAATCCACCGCGTGGTGGATGAAGCGCAGGAATCCAGCCTTCGCGTCGCGGAATTTCTTGAACTGATGAAGTTGCCGGCGGATCCTTCGTTCGGGCCCGCACCGGCCGCCGTGACATTTAAACTGGGCCAACCGCTCATCGAGATCGACGGCTTGCGCCTTGATTACCACACACCGGATGGCCCGCCCAAGCGTGGCCTCGATGGCATTTCGCTCACAATCCACCACGGCCAGACCATCGGCGTGGCGGGGCCCTCCGGCTCCGGCAAATCAACACTGATCAAGGCGCTGTTGCGCCTGATCCATCCGACCAGCGGCGAATTTTGCATCGGCGGGGCGGCACTGGAGCGCATTGGCCGTGAACAGTTGGCGCAACTGGTGGCCTATGTCGGGCAGACCCCCTTCATCTTCAGCGGTTCGGTACGCGAGAACATCACCTACGGCAACAGCAAGCTGACTGATTCCCAGATCGTCCGCGCGGCGGAAATGGCCCATTTGCAGCGGGAAATTTTTGAGATGCCCCACGGCTTTGGCACCCAGATTTTGGAGCGCGGCCAGAATGTGTCCGGCGGTCAGCGCCAGCGGCTGGCCATTGCCCGCATCCTGGTCAAAGATTCACCGATCTTGATCCTGGATGAAGCCACCAGCGCACTCGACAACATCAGCGAGAGCCATGTGCAGGAAGCCCTGGGCATCCGTCGCGGCGACCGCACGACCATCATCATCGCCCATCGGCTGTCGACACTGAAAGATTGCGACCGCATTCTCGTGTTTGAAAATGGCCGGATTGTTGAATCGGGCACTTATGAGGAGTTATTGGAGCAGCAGGGTTTGTTTGCGCGCTTGGTCGCCTCCGGAGAGCGATCGCCGGAATGACCGCCGTGCTCTTGGAGATTCCCCT
>CAZKVP010000082.1:7328-12819 GCA_964556215.1 uncultured Phycisphaeraceae bacterium | reverse complement strand
CCGCTCCATTTGCGCTTGTGATTATCTACGAACGGATATTTAGGAGTCCGTATGAGCTTGCGCTCGGGGCTCGTGAACGCAAAAACCCCGCCCAAATACTTGGGCGGGGTTTTGTTTTGGTTGGCGTTCGGGCAGTTTTGGGCTTTGGCCTTAGGCTGCGAGCTTGCCGGACTTCTTGGCGTTCAGGGCCGAGGTCAGGCGGCTCTTGTAGCGGCTGGCGGTGTTTTTGTGCAGGGCAGGGGTCGCGGCGACCTGGTCGAGCAGCTTGTAGATGCCCACCAAGGCGGTGTCGCACTGCTCGTTGGAACCGTGCAGCAGAAGTTCGCGGAAATCCTTGATCGCGGTGCGGTAGGCCACCTTGGCCCACGAGTTGCGCGCTTTGCGCTTGGCGTTCTGACGGATGCGTTTCGTTGCGCTGGTGGAATGGGCCATGATCGTTTGAAAAGTTGAAAGGCTGCGCCCGGAGGCGAAAAGAGTGAGGGGTTCCCCGGGATAGGGTCGGGGATTATGCCAGAGAGTTGGCTTTTGTGCAACCGGGTGGGACACCAAGCCGGCCCATGGCGCATAATCTGGGGAAAATGGTCGGTTAAGACCCATTTTGAACGGGGGTTAGTCATCCAAGGAGTGGACAGCCAAGGGGTGGGTGTCGTCGGGATCGGGTTCCTCATAGCAACGGCGATCAGCCGGCACCTTGGCCCGCAGGGCCAGCATGGCCGTGCGCAGGCGCCTGAGGAAGGCGTCCTCCATCTCATCCTCCCCGCAGCGGATCGGCGGCCCGAAGACCACGGTGCAGCGCGAAGGCTTGAAGACATGGACGGCGATGTTGTCGGAGACGGCGGTGCCATGGATCCACACCGGCACCACCGGCACGCCGGTTTTTTTGGCCAACACCGCCACGCCGATTTTGAAGGGGTGCACGGTGCGCTGCACCCGTTGCAGGCCGCCTTCGGGAAAGATGCCAAGCACGCAGTCTTTTTTCAACTCCGTCATCATGGTGCGGATCTGCGCCCCGCCGCGCTGGCCCCGGTGAAGCACGATGGGGTTGATGGCGGTCCACAGCGGCTGCATGACTTTGAACATGTATTTGTCAGCCATCAGCCAGCGCACCATGCGGTTGAGGCCGGCCTGCACCAAAAAGGGGTCGATGGCCGCGGTGTGGTTCATCGAGAGGATGACCGAGCCGTGAGCCGGCACGTGCTGGCGGCCGATCCACACCGTTTGGTGCCAGCCCAAACAGAGGAAATTCACGATGCGGTGGAACAGGTTGGTGGTGCGGCTTGGCATTGGGCCGCGGGTCAGGTGCTTCAGACCGTACCACGCGCCAAGAAAAGCCAGGGCCAGGCCGGCGATGCAGGTGGCCCGCAAAATCCAATGGTCGGCGGAATACTCGGCGGGCAGGTCCGCATCCACTCCCAGATATTTGGCCTGCTTGGCCAGTTCGGGCAGGCCGACGATCAGGTTGACGCCGACCAATCCCACGGTGGAGAGCATGGAATTCAGGCCCATCACCCGGCCCAGCACGTAGTCCGGGGTGGTGGATTGGATCAGCGTCACGCAGCCGATCATGGTGATGTGGCCGAAGAAGCCGGCGACAAAGGCGCAGACAAAGCACAGCGGCATCCAGGGGCAGACGGTCAGCCCCGCCATGCCAAGGCCGGTGGGAATCAGCGCCAGCATCATCAAGACCCCGCCTTGGCGCCGGGTGGGCAGCACGGCCATGAATACCGCGCCAAACAACAGGCCCACGCCCATTGCCGCCCCCAGATTGGAGGCGTTTTTTTGCAAGGTATGATCGAGCAAGCCAAAGTTCATTTTGCCAACCGCCGGCACGGCGGCAAAGGCCATCATGGCCACCGCCCAGACCAAGAGGTAAAGCAGATTGAGGTTCAAAGTGCGCCGGTGGGACAGGATGTAGCCCGCGCCCGAAGCCTTGGACTTGCTGACGGCGGCAGGCGCACCATGCCCGTGGCGGGGCACCCGCATAAAAGCAAAAGCGATGCCGGCGGCGGCATACAGGCCGACTGCCGCAAAGAGCGCGATGCGGATGGAGTTCGGTCCTTTGGGGTCCATCCATTCGCCGCAAATGACCAACCCCAGCATGGAGGCCACCAAGGTGATGCTGCCGATCACCGCATTGCCCATTTGCACCCGTTCCTGCCCCACCAGCGCCGGAATCAGGGCGTAGCGGGCCGGATAGAAAATGGCAGCCAGCGAGCCCACGGCCAGCAATGAGACGCAGACCTTCCATTGTTCCCCGGGCGCCACAATGGGGGGCGACACGATGGCGGCGACGGCCGTGATCATCAGGGCGCCCTTGAGCAGGACCGCCGCCCGGGAAAAATCACAGCCCATCAAAATGACTTTGCGCGGCAGTTTGTCGGCCAGCCAGCCGCCGGGAATGGAAAAGACCACATATGGCAGGAAAAAGAAAAAACTGTTGGCCGCCATGGCGGCGGTGGTGTCGGCGCCGGCGCCCCAGGCCCCCATCAAAGCCAGCGCCGCCGACATCATCACCCGGTCGCCAAAACCGCTGGCTGCGGCACTGGTCCACATCAGCTGAAACGGGGTGTTGTGCCAAAGGGATTTTTTGGAATGGGCGGCCATGCCGGGATTGTAGGCGTCACTCCGCCTGCCACGGGTAGTCATCCGTCTTGACCGGGCCAAACCACAACCGCCCCTCGTCGCGCCAGGCATCCAGCACCAAGCCGTCTTCCCAGGCGGCCCCCTCCGGGACGACCGCCAGCGCATGGTGTTCGTGGAACAGTGAGCCGGGATAGGCGCAAATGCGCCGCACCTCCAGACCGGGGTGGGGGCACCCGGCCAGGACCGACTGCAGGTCCACCTGCCAATGCCAGCAGAAACCCCGGTCTTTGAGGCCCCAATAGACCAGCAGGTTGTGCAGGTTGTGGTTGAGTTGGATGTGGTAGGTTTGGCGGAAATCCGCCGATTTTTCCACCGCCACCCGGGCCAGCACGTGCGCGCTTTCCGCCGGAGCGGCGGGGTTGAGGCGTTCAAGGGCCAGCGCCAAGCGCGCCGCGCGCAGGCGGCGCGCTTCGGGTTGCTCGGGGGTGGAGGCGCAGGCCGCGAGCAAGCCAGCCGCCGCCAACAGCGCGAAAGCCCGGCGCATCACCCGATCCGTTCCGGCTGGGCCACATCGCTGACGAAGGCGTTGTAGATGATGCGCACGGCGTCTTCGAAGCGGTCGGCGTCCACCCCCACGATGATGTTGAGCTGGCTGGAACCCTGGTCGATCATGCGGGTGTGGATGCCCACATCGGCCAGCGAACCGAACAGGCGCGCCGCCAGGCCCGGGATGTGCGCCATGCCGCGGCCGACGGTGGCGATCAGGGCCAAGTTTTTGCGGACTTCGATGATGTCGGGGTGGACGGTGTGTTTGAGTTGGTCCACGATGGCCTCCAGCTTGCCGCCGCAGAGATGGCTGTCCTGGATGACCAGCGACAGCGTGTCGATGCCGCTTGGCATGTGCTCGAAGGACACGTTGTTTTCCTCCAGCACCGACAGCACGCGGCGGCAGAAGCCGACCTCGGCGTTCATCATGGCCTTTTCGATCTGGATGACGGTGAAATCCTTGCGGCCGGCGATGCCGGTGATGTTGTAGCCGATCTTGGCCTGCGGGTGCTCACGCGGCACGATCAGGGTGCCGGGGTGTTTGGGGTCGTTGGTCGAACGGATATTGACCGGGATGTTGGCCTCGCGCACGGGAAACACGGCGTCTTCATGCAGCACGGTGGCGCCGGAATAGGAAAGTTCACGCAACTCCTGGTAAGTGACCACCTCGATGGTGTAGGCCCCGGGCACGATCTTGGGGTTGGTGATCAGCATGCCCGGCACATCGGTCCAATTCTCGTACACGCTGGCATTGACGCCGCGGGCGACGATGGAGCCGGAGATGTCGGAACCGCCGCGGCTGAAGGTCTTGACGTTGCCGTCGGCGGCGCAGCCGTAGAACCCGGGGACGACCGCCGGGCCATCCTTGAGGCGGGCGGCCATGATGGGATAGGTCTTGGCGCCGTCGAAGCGCCCCTTCCCGTCGAAGAACACCACTTCCTGCGCGTCCACGAATTCCCAGCCCAACAGCGCGGCCAGGATGCGGCCGTTGATGGCCTCGCCGCGGCTGGCGGCGTAATCCTTGGGCCGGCCGATTTCGCCTTGGCGGGCGATTTCGATTTTGGTTTTGGCCAATTCGGCAGTCAAGCTTTCGATGAAGGCGGGGGAGAGTCCCAACTCCCTGGCAATGCAGAGGAAGCGTTCGCGGATGATGGCGAACACCTCCTCAAACGGCAGTCCGCGCGAGGCGTGCTCGTGGCAGAGCAGCAGCAGGTCGGTGATCTTCTGGTCCTTGTCATGCCGCTTGCCCGGGGCCGAAGGCACCACGAACTTGCGCTTGGGGTCTGCCAGCAGGATGCCCTGCACCTTGCGGAATTGGCTGGCATCGGCGAGGGAGGAGCCGCCGAACTTGGAGACGATGAAGGGGGGGGTGGACATGGGGGAGGGATTTTAGCGGGAGGCGGTTTTTGCGGGGCGGACCGCGAGTTTTCAGCTCGCAAGGCTTTGAATGGTGTTGGTGCGGCGCAAGCATTGCGAGTTGAAAACTCGCGGTCCGCCCCGCAAAAACCGCCTTGTTTGGCGGCTCCGACGGAGCCGATGATTGTTGCCACGGGTGGAGGCGCCGAAGGTGCTGGAACCCGTGGAATAGGGAGGAAAAGAAAAACCCGCCCCGAGGGGGCGGGGGATAAAGGGCCAAGGAGATGGCCCCCATCGCTATCATGGCGACATGCTCCGTTCAAAATTTCACCGTGAATGCTTGCGCCTTAAACGCCCCTTGGTCACATCGGGCGGGTTGATGCTTCTTGCGGTGGGATGCGCCTTTGCGGAGACATTCATGCACCGTGTTTGGTGGCTTGATGGCTTTTCATTTATTACGTTTTTTACCGCCATGATTGGCGGGGGATTTTGGATTTGGCGGCGTGTGCGGCTGAGTGGTGAGAAGTGCGATGAGCGGCGAGCGCAATGGCTCGCCAAAAAGAATCCGAAATGGCTGAAGTGGGTCGCCTATGGCAATGTCATCTGCTTTGGCTCCGCGCTGCCGGTCTATGCTTGGGATAAATGGCATGATCATGGCGCACCCGAATTCCCCACCATTGCGCTTCTTCTCGCCCTTTGGTTTTCCATGCTTCCCGGCGGCAGGGGTAATGGCAGGGGACAAATTGTGGGTGTGTTTTATTTGGTCAGTGCTTTTTGGGTTTATGCAGTTGTTGCCTGTCTTTGTTGCAATGCGCTCCATGTGAAATTGGAACGCCCATTGGAGTTGAAAGATTTGATGCATTTTCACCAGCCGACAACATGGATTGCTCTGGCGCAACTTTTGATCACCCTTTTCTACCTTGACCATAGCGCTATCCGCCGTTGGTTTTACGCCAGAAACCACGACTACTACACGCGAACGGATCCGTGGTTGAAGATGAAACCC
>CAZKVP010000082.1:0-7228 GCA_964556215.1 uncultured Phycisphaeraceae bacterium | reverse complement strand
GCCGCCAGCGCGCGGCCGATTTCGATGACCGCGTAGTTGCCCTGGCCCACGGCCTCGGTTTTCAGGCGGATGACTTCCGCTTCGGCGGTGCCGACGGCGGTGATCTTTTTGCCTTCGGCCTCGCCGACCATCAAGAGCACGCCGGCATCGGCTTCGGCGTTGAGGGTCTTGGCCTTGGCGTCGCCTTCGGCCTTGAGCACCATCGATTTGGCGGCGCCTTCGGCGCTGATGATGGTGGCTTTGGCGTTGCCGTTGGAATTCTCAACGAAGGATTGCGCGTTGAAGCGGGCGATTTCCACATCGCGCTCGGCCTTCACCACGCTGGGCTGGGTGTCGGCCTGCGCCTTGGCCTGCTCCAGCTGCTTGCGGGCGTCCTGCGCCATGCGCTGGGTGTTGTAGGTGACCTGTTCCTGCTCGGCGATCTTGCGGTCGGTCAGCGTCTTCATCAGCGCGGCCGGCGGATCGATGTCGCCGATCAGGGTGTCCACCGCCACCACGTTGTATTCCTGCAATGCTTCGGAGATCTTCAGTTTTGCGTCGTTCTGGCGCTGGCTGCGGCCGCGCAGGAAGTCGATGGCGTCGGCGCTTTGCGCCGCGTTGCGGAAGTAGTTGCCGATGGTCGGCTCCAGCACCTGGGTGACCAGGTTGGCCACCGAGCCGAAGCGGGCGATGACCTTGGGCGCATCCGAGCGCGGAATGTGGATGATCTGGCTCACATCCAGGTTGAAGGTGAAGCCGTCGGCCGAGCGCACGGTGATGGTGGACAGGTTTTTGTCCAGGTTGTGGGCCTCGTTCTTGCCGGTGGCCCAGTTGAGCACGATGTTGGCGGTCGGCACGTTCTCCACCTTGTGGGTGTAGGCATTGATCGGGTATTTGCCCGGATCCAAGGGTTCCACCCACACGCCCTTCTGGCCCTTCTTGACCATGTTGCCGTGCTTGAAGGTTTCGCCGGTCACATCCGAGCCGTCTTCGCCCACATAGGCGATGACCACGCCGGCGTGGGCGATGGGGACGGAGGTCATCTCCTCCATCTGCACGGTGGCGAAGCGCGGGTTGATGAAGTAGCGGCCGGCCAGCATCACCTGTTCCTGGCGGCCCTTGTAGCCGCCATGATTGATGAAGGTCTGCGCGTCTTGGAACATGTTGTGGCCGGCGATTTCTTTGCCGGCGATTTCACCGGTGGCCAACTGCTTGCCTTCCTTGGTGGTGACGATGCCCACCATGTTGTCGCGGATATCGGTGAGGGGTTCTTCGGTGACAGTGAACAGTGCCGTGTTGATGCGGTAGGTGCCGGGCGGGATGATGGTCAATTGTGTGCCGCGTTCGCCGCCTTTGGTCAAAAAGGCACGGGCATCCTGAAAAGCGTCACAAGCGATTTGTTTGCCCAAGACGCGGCCGTCGGAGAGCGGGTTGCCGTCGCGGGTTTCCACCACGCCCACCGAGTCCTGGCCGATGGTGATGAACCTCTGCATGATCACTTCGTACTGCCACGGCCAGTAGCCGAAGTACAGGCCCGGGGCCAGGGTGTCGGCCTGGTAGCCGGCTTCGCCGTTCAAGGCGATGATCTTGCCGTCGGGCAGGGATCGGTTGGTGCCGACCAGCACGAATTTTTTGTTGAGGATGCCGATGCAATCCTCGGGAATCATGACCACGCCAAACAGGCGCAAAATCAGTTTGTAGAGGACAATGAACAGAATCGCCGGAATGATGAACCAAAGAAGGTACGTGTAGTTGCCAAGCATGGTCGGATCCCGGAAGGAGGAGGAAGGTGACGGGGTGATTCTAGGGTTTTTCACACCGCCAATTGGCTGCTGGCATGCGCAGTGTGGCTGGTTGGCGCGATGAACTGCCTCAAATCAAGGCCGGCGAAATACGGGATGGTTTTTTGCAACCCCTCGCGCAGCGCAATTTTCGGTTCCCAGCCGAGTTTTTCCTTGGCCAGGGAGATGTCCGGCTTGCGCTGAAGCGGGTCGTCTTTGGGCAAGGGCAGGAATATTTTTTTGCTTTTGCTGCCGGTCAGTTCAATCACCAGGTCGGCCAGTTGCGCGATGGTGAATTCCACCGGGTTGCCGGTGTTGACCGGGCCGTAAAAGGGCTGCCCGCCCGCCGGGGTCGGCCGCTCCATCATGCGCACGAAGGCTTCGAGCAAATCATCGACAAAGCAGAAGGAGCGGGTTTGCGAGCCGTCGCCATACAGGGTGATGTCCTGCCCTTGCAGCGCTTGCAGAATGAAGTTCGACACCACGCGGCCGTCAAAAGGGTGCATGCGCGGGCCGTAGGTGTTGAAAATGCGCACCACGCGCACATCGGTGTTTTCGCGGCGGATGAAGTCGAAACAGAGTGTTTCGCCGATGCGCTTGCCTTCGTCGTAGCAGGCGCGGATGCCGTGCGGGTTCACATTGCCGCGGTAGGTTTCCTTTTGCGGATGGAATTCCTTGGTCGGGTCGCCGTAAACCTCGCTGGTGGAGGCTTGCAAAAACCGTGCGCCGGATTTGCGGGCGAAATTCAGCATGCGCAAAGTGCCTTCAAAGGCGATGCGCATGGTGTAGACCGGATCATCCTGGTAATGCGGCGGGCTGGCCGGACAGGCCAGATGGTAGATGCGATCCGGCGTGTCGAGGGCCGGCAACGGCATGATCACATCGTGCTCGACCAGCGTGAAGTTGGGGTTGCCCTTGAGGTGATCCACATTGAAGCGGGCGCAAGTGAAGAAGTTGTCCAGGCAGGTGACCCGGTGGCCTTCGTTCAAAAAACGTTCGCACAGGTTGGCGCCAAGGAAGCCTGCGCCGCCGGTGATTAGGATGTTCATGGGATTCTTTACAAAGGAACCGCGACCGTCAGGGAGCGGGTGTGGCATTTGATTCAACGCCCCCCTCCCTTACGGTCGGGGTTCTTTGGGTTAGTGGTGGTGGGCCGGCGCGGACACTTCAAAACTTGCGCCCGGCTCGGCGTCAAACGACACGGTCTGGCCCACGGCAAAGTCGCCGGCCTTCTGCGGCGCCAGCGGGGTGGCCAAGACGGCAAATCCGGCGCGTACCTGGATCTCGTTTTTTGCGGCGTCCACGCCGATCACCCGGCCTTGGATGCGCCGGGGCCGGCCCGCCACCGGTTCGACAAACCGGCCGCCGGCCGTGGGCAAATCCATGCGGCGGGCATGGACGCGCACGATGCCCGCCACTTTGGCGCCCACGGCGGGCGCCGCGCCGGTGGCCGCGAAGGCCGGCTGGTAGTTGGTGCCGGGCAGGCGCAGGGTGAAGGTGTCGCCTTGGGTTTTGACCACGAAGCCTTCCACCAAGGGAATGCCCGCGTCGTTTTTGAGGTCTGCAAAGCCGCCTGACATGTTTTTCTCCGGATAAATGGGGGGCCGGTAGGATAGCGCCAGATGACGCCTTTTGACGCCGCCTTTGAACCGCCCACACCCGATGACCTGGCTTTTTTGCGCGTGGCGCTGAATCGTGAGCCGGTGGGGGTGCGGTTTGTGGCGTCCAGGGATAAGTATGGTTTGCCGCAGGTGATCGTGCCGCACCCTTGGCAGGGCGGCGCGCCCATGCCGACCACCTTTTGGCTGGTGGACAAGACGCTGACGGCGCGACTGGCGACGCTGGAATTCCATGGCGGAGTGAAAGCGGCGGAAACGTGGCTGGCGGCTGACCCGGCGCGCGCCGCGCGTTATGCGGAGGAAAACAAAATGTACGCCGCCTATCGTTGGTCGCTCTTGTCCGCCCGGGAGCAAGCGCAATTGGCGGGAATGCCGCAGGAAAAAGTGCTGCGCGACAGCGGCATCGGCGGCATGGGAAAAGGCGACGGGCTCACGCCGGCGGTCAAGTGTCTGCACTTGCAGATGGCCTGGGCGCTGGCATACCGCCAAGCGGTGCTGGGGGCGTGGCTCACTCCGGCATGGCCTCAAACACCAGCACCTCGAACGGACGCAGGGTGATCTTGACCGGCTTGCCGGCGTCCAGGGTGCCTTCCAATTCATTCACTGCACGCTGCTTGAACGGGCTTTTGAGGATGTAGCGGGTGGCCGCACCGGCGGGCAATTCAAATGCTTTGTTCAGATCCACCGTGAAAGTCTGCTCTTTTTCATTCGGATTGCGCAGGGTCAGGATGCCCTTGGCCGGCGACCAGGAGGCCCAGCCGTAGACTTCCAGCTTGCCGGGGTTGCCGCCGACCCAGTGGGTGTCCACGAGCGTGCTCGCGTTGGCGCGCGACCACTTGGCGCACTCGGCCAGGTCGTCCCAGTTCTTCTTCGTGAGCAGTTGGTGCGAGATGTACATTTCCTGCAGTTGGGTGCCGTTGCCGAAATAACTGCGCACCTCGCTGGTGAAGTCGTTTTCCGGATCGGTCGAGAGGTTGTGCGCGCCCTTGGCGTACAAAATGCCGTGCAGCATCAGCGAATTGAGCGGGTACAGCGGGCCGCCGCGCACGATGCGGTCGAAGGTGTCGCCGTCGCGGTAGGTCATCCAGCGCTGGCGGGCCGAGCCGACGCCGCGGAAAAAGTGGTCTTCGCCGCCGCGCCAGATCGAGTCGCAGATCGGCAGCCAAAAGGGCGAGGGCCAGGTGCCGGTGGTCAGGTTGATGTAGATGTCGGGCTTGACCTGGCGCAGGTCGCGGATCAGCGCGATGGCCGCCTCGAAGTCGCTGCCAAACTTGCTGCCGGGCACCACCGAGTTCACATTGCCGGTGCCGTCCAACTTGAATTGGTTGACGCCGTATTGGGTCACCATGTTCAGGCAGGCTTTGTGGAAACTTTCATAATACTTCGGTCCCGAGAGCGCGAAGAGTTGGTTGTACTCGCGCTCTTTGTCGGTTTTGGCCGCGGCATAGTCGTCGCCCTTGGCGATTTCATAACCGGCCGCTTCGCCGCTCTTGCGCCTTGCCACCCGCGGCGGGCCGTAGCCACCCCAGGGCGAGAGCCACATGCCCGGCTGCGCGCCGACTTTGGCGGCGGCTTCCTTCACCTTGGTGAAGCCGTTGGGGAAGCCCTTGTGGAAGGCCCACTCGCCGCCCTTGTTCACATCGTCCCAGCCGTCGTCGAACAGGAAGGAATCCATCTTGACGCCGCGCTTGGCGCCGAGTTCGTCGGCAAAGGCGTTGATGACGCCCAGGCAATCCGCTTCGTTGTACGGCGTGAAATAGCCGATGTCGTACCACGAGTTGTAATGCAGGAAGGTGCGGTAAGGGTGGGCCCGCTCATGCTCGGTGTAGGCGAGGAAGCCGCGGCGCAACTGGCCTTCCGCCGTCACGCCGGCCACCGACGAGCAGGCGAAGGTCTTGCCTTCTTTCAAGGGCAGCGCCAGTTCCAGCCAGCAGGTGGCATGGGTTTTGGCCGGCTCGGCTGTCAGCGGGATGGCATCCACCGGCAACGGGTCGTCCTCGCATTCGGCGGAACCTTTGGAAACGGGCAGCGGGATGGTTTTGGCCAGCGGCATCTCCACCCTTGATGTGGACATCGGGTGCTCGAAGCCGGTGAAAAAGGTGCCGGCCACCACCGGCGAACCGGGCACCTGGCCGATGACATCGGCGCCGGGCAGGTCTTGGTCCACCAGCGTCACCCGGGCCAGGTCGGCGTCGCCCTTGAGCGGTGTGATGGCGACTTTCTGGCGGATGTAGGTGGTGCCCTCGCGCAAAAGCGCCTGCCACTGCACACGCAGCGCGCCGTCGGCGGTTTCCAGCACGGCGGAAACGCGGCGGCCATTGAGCCGTTCGGCCAGGCAGGAGGCGTTGGGGATGCCGGCCACCGTGCCGGAAGTGAACGAGAGGGTTTTCAGGCGCGAGGCCGGCAGGCGGGTGCCGTTGCGGAATACCAAGGTGAAGAGTTCACGCGGCGCGGCGAGTTGTTTGCCGGACAAGTGGTCCACCAGGGTGGCCGGCAGCAGGCTGCCATGGGTGACGGACCAGGAGGCGGACAGGCTGTCGTTGCCCAAGGGCAAGGTGGTGTCGGCCAAGACCTGCCCGGTGCGCGGGACCGGGGTGATGAGGGCTGTTGCCGGCGCGGACGCGCAGGCGACAAGGCCGAGCATGGCGGTCAGGCCGGTAAGCAAAAGGCCGGTGTGGAAGCGGGGTGGCGTGTGTGTCATGGGGTGGGGTCCAAGGCGCGGATTAAGGAATGGGCAGGACGTGGCCGAGGGGGAAGTATTACAGAGATTCAAGCAAAAAGCCGGGGCGCCATGGGCGTCCCGGCTTTTTGCCGGAGGGTCACGCGGCGGGCCGCCGCGTCTTTTTACTTGCAGCCGCAACCGGTGCCGCAACTGCCCTTCTTGGCCGAAGCGTAACGGGCGGCCTGGTCGGCCAGGGTGATCTGCTTGATCTTGCCGGCGTAGCCGGCCTGGCCGAACTGGGTCATGCGCTCCATGCACAACTTCATCATGGCTTCGCGGGCCGGCTTGAGGTAATCGCGCGGATCGAACTTCTCGGGGGTTTCGGCCAGCACCTTGCGGATGGCGGCGGTGATGGCCAGGCGGTTGTCGGTGTCGACGTTCACCTTGCGCACGCCGTGCTTGATGCCCAGTTGGATTTCTTCCACCGGCACGCCGAAGGTCGGCTTGATCTTGCCGCCGTACTTGTTGATGAGGTCCTGCAAGTCCTGCGGCACCGAGGAGGAGCCGTGCATCACCAGGTGGGTGTTGGGCAGTTTGGCATGGATGTTCTTGATGGTGTCCATCGAGAGCACCGCGCCGGTGGGCTTGGTGGAGAATTTGTAGGCGCCGTGGCTGGTGCCGATGGCCACCGCCAGCGCGTCCACGCCGGTGTCGGCGACGAAGCGGGCGGCTTCGTCGGGGTCGGTCAGCAGCTTGGAGTGGTCGACGGTGCCTTCCAGGCCGTGGCCGTCTTCCTTCTCGCCGCCGCAGTGCTCGAGCGAGCCCAAAACGCCGATTTCGCCTTCGACAGACACGCCGCGGGCGTGGGCGGCGATCACGACTTCGCGGGTGACCTTGACGTTGTAGTCATAGTCGGCGGCCTGGCCGTCGGTGGTCAAGGAGCCGTCCATCATGACGGAGGTGAAGCCGGCTTCGATGGCATCCAGGCACGAGGCCGGCTTGTCGCCGTGATCCAAGTGCATGCAGACCGGGATGTTGGGGTAGAGTTCCGAAGCGGCGATGATCAGGTGGCGCAAGTAGTTGTTCTGCGCGTAGGCGCGCGCGCCGCGGGAGGCCTGGATGATGACCGGGGATTCGGTCTTTTCCGCCGCCATCATGATGGACTGGATCTGCTCCATGTTGTTGAC
>CAZKVP010000081.1:0-13318 GCA_964556215.1 uncultured Phycisphaeraceae bacterium | reverse complement strand
CAAGCCTTGGTCGCCGATGACAAAGGCATTTTGGCCATGGACGAAAGCCCGCCGACTTGCGCCAAGCGGTTTGCCAAGGTGGGGATTCCTCAAACCGATGCCAACCGCCGCGCTTACCGGGAATTGCTGGCAACCGCGCCGCTTCTAAGCGAGGCCATCAGCGGGGTCATTTTGCATGACGAGACCATTCGCCAGCACACGGCCGATGGCACGCCCTTGGTGCAAATCTTGGCTCAGGCGGGCATCATTCCCGGCATCAAGGTGGACAAAGGCACTTGCGCCTTGGCTGCCCATCCAGGGGAAAAAATCACCGAGGGCTTGGACGGCTTGCGCGAGTGCTTGGTTGAATATGCCGCATTGGGCGCGCGTTTTGCCAAGTGGCGGGCGGTGATCACGCTGGGCGACCATCTGCCCAGCCGGGGTTGCATCACCGCCAATGCCCATGCGCTGGCGCGCTATGCCGCCTTGTGTCAGGAGGTGGGGCTGGTGCCCATCGTTGAGCCGGAGGTGCTGATGGATGGCGATCATTCGCTGGCCAGTTGCGCCAAAGCGACGGAAGAGACGCTGGGCATCGTCTTTGCGCAGTTGCGCCTCCAGCGGGTGGTGTTGGAAGGCATGTTGCTCAAGCCCAACATGGTGCTGCCCGGTCTGGATTGCAAGCAGCAAGAGACGGTGGAGGAAGTGGCCGATGCCACGGTGCACTGCCTGCTAAGAACCGTCCCGGCGGCGGTGCCGGGGATGATGTTCCTCTCGGGTGGGCAATCCGCGGAACTGGCTTCGGCCCGCTTGAACGCCATGAATGTGCGCTTCAAAACCAAGGCGCCTTGGGCGCTGTCCTTTTCCTTTGCCCGCGCCATTCAAGAGCCGGCCTTGGCGCTTTGGGGCGGCGATCCAAAAAATGTGGCGAAGGCGCAGCAGGCGTTGGTCAAGCGCGCCCAATGCAACCGGGCGGCGCGCAAGGGTGACTACCACACCAAGCCTTAGAGGCTGTCCCGATCACCGGCGTCGGCACCCGAATTCATCGCGCGTAGCCTTCAGCCTCGGCCTTGGCGCGAAGGGCTCATCCAATGCTGTCAGCCGAATAGTTGCCAGCAACTGCGGATGAGGACATCCGCGCTCCAATCGGGGCTTGCCCGGGGTGCTGACGCTCTTTGACTATCCTTATCGCATGGCCCCCAACCTTCCGAAGTCAGCCTTGATGTCGTCAACATGGATTGCGCTTCGTGCATGAAGCATGTCACCCAGGCGGCGTTGTGATTGCCGGTGTGGTGGTGGCGGGGTTGGTGTGGCTGGTGGTTCGCCTGTGGGGGGCGGGTTCAACCTGACGGGGCCGATTCGGCTTGAAGCCGGCGATCCGATTGCCTTATCATCGTCCCATGCTACTCACCCTTTTCTCCACCAAACCCTACGACCGCCGCTTTTTTGAGGCGGCTGCCGACGGCCTGCCCATGCGTTTTCTGGAAGCGCGGCTCGGGCCGGACACCGCGCCGTTGGCCCAAGGCAGCGATGCCGTTTGCGCCTTTGTCAATGATGATCTGGGGGCGGATGTGCTGGCGACGCTGGCGGCATGCGGGGTGCGCTGTTTGGCGTTGCGCTGCGCCGGGTTCAACCATGTGGACATGGCCGCGGCCAAGGCACACGGCATCCGGGTGGTGCGGGTGCCGAGTTATTCGCCCCATGCGGTGGCCGAGCATGCGCTGGCGTTGCTCCTGACGCTGAATCGCAAGACCCACCGCGCCTACGCCCGGGTGCGCGAAGGCAATTTTGCACTCGATGGCTTGCTGGGTTTTGACCTCAATGGCCGCACGGTGGTGGTGGTGGGCACCGGCCAGATCGGCACGGTGTTTGCCGGCATCATGCTGGGACTGGGGTGCCGGGTGTGGGCGGTTGACCCTTGCCCCAATCCGGAATTGGTCGCGCGTGGCGTGCGTTATGCCCCGCTGGAAGAGGTGCTGCCCAAGGCCGATGTCCTTAGTCTGCACTGCCCGCTGCTGCCGGGCACCCGCCACCTGATCAACGAAAAAACATTGGCGCAACTCAAGCCGGGGGCGATGCTGATCAACACCGGGCGCGGCGCGCTGGTTAACGCCGGCGCGCTGGTGGAGGCCCTCAAATCCGGCCATGTGGGCAGCGTGGGCTTGGATGTCTACGAAGAGGAAGCCGCTCTGTTCTTCGAGGATCTCTCGGGGAAAATCCTTCAGGACGACATATTCGCCCGCCTGCTGACCTTCCCCAATGTGCTGATCACCGGTCACCAGGCCTTCTTCACCCAAGACGCGCTGGAGGCCATCGCCCGCACCACCGTGGCGAATGTGCGCCAAGTGCTGGAGGGCGCAAGTTGCGCCAACGAAGTGCGTGGATGAGTTCCATGGGGATTCAATCGCGGGTCCGGCGCAGGACCATTGACGCTTTAGCCTTGGGCTTTCTCTTCTTCCAAAATCGCCAGTGTCGTTTTCAGCACGGTGTCCGGATTGAGCGAGATGCTGTCGATGCCTTGCTCCACCAAAAAGCGTGCGAAGTCGGGGTAGTCGCTGGGGGCCAAGGGCCGCAGATGCCGATCTTGCGGCCCTTGGCCCGGCAGACGGCAATCACCTGCGCGATCATCTTTTTCACCGCCGGGTTGCGCTCGTCGAACAACGGCGCCACGATTTCGCTGTCGCGATCCACGCCCAGGATCAGTTGGGTGAGGTCGTTGGAGCCGATGCTAAAGCCGTCGAAGATGTCGCAGAATTCCTCGGCCAGAATCACATTGGCCGGGATTTCGCACATCACATAAATCTCCAGCCCGTCCTGCCCGCGCACCAAGCCATGCTTCTTCATTTCAGCCTGCACTCGAAGGCCCTCTTCCACCGTGCGGCAGAAGGGGATCATCAGTTTGAGGTTGGTCAGGCCCATCTCCTCCCGCACTTTTTTCACCGCGCGGCATTCCAGGGCGAAGCCAGCCCGGTAGCGCGGGTGGTCATAGCGGCTGGCGCCGCGGAAGCCGAGCATCGGATTTTCTTCGGTCGGCTCGTAGGCGGCGCCGCCAAGCAGGTTGGCGTATTCGTTGGTCTTGAAGTCGGAGAGGCGCAAAATCACATCCTTGGGGTGGAAGGCGGCGGCGATCATCGCCACGCCCTGCGCCAACTTGTCCACGAAGAATTGCGCTTTGTTGGTGTAGCCGGCGGTGAGCGCTTCGATGGCGGCCTTGGCTTTCAGGTCGGCCAGGTGGTCGAAATCCAGCAGCGCCAGCGGGTGGGCCTTGATGTGGGTGGCGATGATGAACTCCATGCGCGCCAGCCCCACGCCCTCATTGGGCAGGAAACTGCGCGAGAACGCCTCGGCCGGGTTGGCCAGGTTGAGCATCACCTTGGTGCGCGGGCGGCCCAGCGCACAGAGATCGGTGCGTTCGACCTTGAACGGCAGGATGCCGGCGTACACGAAGCCGCTGTCACCTTCGGCGCAACTGACGGTCACTTCAAGCCCGTCTTTGAGCACTTCGGTGGCATTGCCGCAGCCCACGATGGCCGGCACGCCCATTTCGCGGCTGACGATGGCGGCATGGCAGGTGCGTCCGCCGCGGTTGGTGATGATGGCGGCGGCTTTTTTGATGATCGGTTCCCAATCCGGATCGGTCTTGTCGGTCACCAGTATTTCACCCGTTTGGAACTCGGCAATGCGGTCGGGGCTGAGAATGACCCGCACCTTGCCGGTGGCGATTTTGCCGCCCACGCTGCGGCCGGTGGCCAGCACCTGCCCGCGCGTTTGGAGGGTGTGGGCTCCATCATGTCGGCGTCGCGCCGGGATTCCACCGTCTCTGGCCGCGCCTGCACGATGAACAGTTCGCCACTGACGCCGTCTTTGGCCCACTCGATATCCATTGGCGTGGGCTGGCCGCGTTTGGACGAGTAGTGGTCCTCGATGGCGCAGGCCCAGCGGGCCAGTTGCAGCGCCTCGTCGTCGGTGATCGCGAACCGCGCCCTCTCTGCGGCGGGCACCGGCACATTTTTGACCATGCGGCCGCCGCCGGTGTCACAGATCATCTTGATCTCTTTGGTGCCGGCGGTCTTCTGCAAAATGGGCCGCTTGCCGGCTTTGAGCGTCGGTTTGAAGATGCAGTATTCGTCGGGGTTGACCACGCCCAGCACCACATTTTCGCCAAGGCCGTAGGCGGCGTTGATCAGCACCGCGTTGCGGAAGCCGGTCTCGGTGTCGAGGGTGAACATCACCCCGCTGGCGGCCAAGTCCGAGCGCACCATGCGCTGCACGCCGATGCTAAGCGCAATTTGGAAATGATCAAAGCCTTTGTCCACCCGGTAACTGATGGCCCGGTCGGTGAACAGCGAAGCGAAGCAGCGTTTGCAGGCCACCAGCAGCGGCATTTCGCCCTGCACATTGAGGTAGGACTCCTGATTGGCCGGCGAAACTGGCGTCCGGCAGGTCTTCGGCGGTGGCCGACGATCGCACGGCCACCGCCGGCACTTGCGCCATGCCTTCACCCAGTTTGGCGTAGGCCGCGCGGATGGCCGCTTGCAGATCCTCCGGCAGCTCTGCATCCAAAATGGCGTGGCGGATCAAGTGGCCGCAGCGGTCCAGGGCCTGCATGTCGCCGGTGTCCAGCCCGGCCAATATCTCGCGGATGCGCCCGTCGAGTCCGGCCGAGCGGATGAAGTGGCGGTAGCCCTCGGCAGTCACGGCGAAACCGTTTGGCACTTTGACCCCGGCGGACGCCAACTCGCGCACCATCTCGCCTAGCGAGGCGTTCTTGCCACCCACCTGCGGGATGTCGCCGATGGCAAGATCCCCGAACCAACGGATGAGGCGCAAGTCGGGGGTGGGGGCGGTCATGGGCTCTTTCAATAAGGTGTTGGGCCGCGTTTTTACGCCGGATCAGAAATAAGTTTCGGTGTAACTGCCGACATAACGGTTGATGCGGCCAAAGTGACTTTCGATGGGCTTGGGTTGCCTCCGGGCGGCTGCCGGCTTGGAGGCCCGATCCCCAAACCGCACGGACTGGGAGGTGGGGCCGGGCTTGTATTCGATCCAGGCGGTGACGGGACGGTGGCGGCAGGGGAGGCTGAGGTCATGACATGCTCCGATTGGAGGGTGAAATCCCGGGCGGCATGCAGGCCGCTTCGGCGGGAAAAGAGGGAGATGTGGGTGAGAAGGGTGGCGGCCTGCTTGTTTTTGGGCAGGGTTCTTTTCGGGGGCGGGGAGGGTGGGGTGGGGCGGCTTCACTCCGGACTGTCCCTCGCAAAATGCAGGAGAAGCGTGGAATGTCGGGCCGAAAATAAAACAAGTCTTTTATGTCCTGTTTCATTCTAGGGTGATGCGGATGGGAGTCCAAACTATTTTTTTAATTTTCGCAGAAATGGTTTCCAAGGCGGTTGGTTACCGCCGCAAGGCGCGGCGCCGAAGATGCCGATGAGGTGAGGCGCATGCAACTTCCCCCCCAATCCCACCATTTTCCATCTGTTCGACCCCCCAACGATGTAGACTTGCTGCATGTCGTTCTTTCTTTTGCAAAAAAGAATCCGTTGAGGAGGTGGTTCATAACATGGAAACCAACGCCCAGTTACCCAATCTTGGTGTGGTCGTCGCGGTGCGCGGCGGGGTGGTGGATGTGCGTTTTGATCAGCGGTTGCCGGCGATTCACTCGGTGCTGCGTGCCGGGGAAGGCGGGCGGATCGTGGTGGAGGTGTTGTCGCAGCGGGATGCGTCGCATGTGCGGGCGATTGCGCTTACGCCCACGCAGGGCTTGGCGCGGGGGATGACGGTGACGGATACCGGCGGGCCGCTTCAGGCGCCGGTGGGCAAGGCGATTTTGTCGCGGATGTTTGATGTGTTTGGCAATGTGATTGACCGCGGGCCGCCGCTGGGTGAGGTGCAGTGGCGCTCGGTGCATCGGGCGCCGCCGCCCTTGGCGGCGCGTTCCACCCAGTCGGAGATTTTTGAAACGGGGATCAAGGCCATTGATGTGCTGATGCCGTTGGAGCGCGGCGGCAAGGCGGGCTTGTTCGGCGGGGCGGGGGTGGGCAAGACGGTGCTGCTGACGGAAATGATCCACAACATGATCGGCCACCAGGATGGCGTCAGTCTGTTTTGCGGCATCGGTGAGCGGTGCCGCGAGGGCGAAGAACTTTACCGCGACATGCAGGCGGCGGGGGTGCTGCCGAACATGGTGATGGTGTTTGGCCAGATGAACGAGCCGCCGGGCAGCCGCTTTCGGGTGGGGCATGTGGCGCTGACCATGGCGGAGTACTTTCGCGATGACCAGCACCGCGATGTGCTGCTTTTCATTGACAATATTTTCCGCTTTATTCAGGCCGGTTCCGAGGTGTCGGGTCTGATGGGGCAGATGCCTTCGCGCTTGGGGTATCAGCCCACCATGGGCACCGAATTGTCGGGGTTGGAGGAGCGGATTGCCAACACGGCGTCGGGGGCGATCACTTCCATCCAGGCGGTGTATGTGCCGGCCGATGATTTCACCGACCCGGCGGCGGTGCATACTTTTTCGCATCTTTCCGCTTCCATCGTGCTGTCGCGCAAGCGGGCCAGCGAGGGTTTGTATCCGGCGATTGATCCGTTGCAGTCCAATTCCAAAATGGCCACGCCCGGCATTGTCGGCGAGCGGCATTACGCCCTGGCGCAGGAAATCCGCCGCACGCTGGCGCAATATGGCGAATTGAAAGACATCATCGCCATGCTGGGTTTGGAGCAACTTTCGCCCGAGGATCGCAAGGTGGTGGCCCGCGCCCGCCGCTTGGATCGGTTTTTGACCCAGCCTTTTTTCACCACCGAACAGTTCACCGGGCTGCAAGGCAAATTGGTCTCTCTGGCCGATTCACTCGATGGCTGCGAGCGGATTTTGCGCGACGAGTTCAAGGACTTCCCCGAAAGTGCGCTGTACATGATTGGCAAAGTGGATGAGGCCAAAGCCAAGATGGACGCCCTCGATGCGGGTAAAACGCAAAAACAAGCGCAAGTTTCGCCTCAAGCGGCAGCCAAAGCCAAAGAGGTGGCCGCATGAATCTCAAAATCCTGCTGCCTTCGGAAGTGTTCGCCGAAAAAGCCGGCGTGCTGCGCATCGTGGCCGAGACGCATGGGGGTTCGTTTGGCTTGTTGCCCCACCGGCGGGATTGCGTGGCCGCGCTGGCGCCGGGCATTTTGATTTATGAAACCCAGGCCGACGGCGAAGTGTGCGTGGCGGTGGACGAGGGGGTGTTGATCAAGGCCGGGGCGCAAGTGTGGGTGTCGGTGCGCCGGGCGTTGGTGGGTGCAGACTTGGGGCAATTGCGCCAACAGGTGGCGCAGGAGTTTTTGACCTTGGATGAAAACGAACAAAGCATGCGGGCGGTGACCACCAAATTGGAAAGCGGATTCCTGCGCCGTTTGGCGCAATTTCAACATGAGTAAAGAACCTTCCCCCACTCCCAAACCGGAACCGTCGTTGGCCGATGAGGTCGGACGCAAGGCCGCGCGTAAAATCAAGGCGCGTCGCCACGGGACGACGGGCGTGTGGTTCGGTTTGGGCATGATGGGTTTGGTGGGTTGGTCGGTGGTGGTGCCCACTTTGCTTGGTGCGGCGCTGGGGAGTTGGCTCGATGCGCATCACCCGGGCAAACATCCCTGGACCCTGGCGCTGTTGATGGCCGGTTTGGTCTTGGGGTGTTTGAACGCGTGGTACTGGGTGGCCAAAGAAGACCAAGCCATGCACGATGAAGAGGAGGCAAATGATGACCATGAATGAACTGCTGATTTGGGCCGGAAGTTTGGCGGCGGGCCTGGTATTGGGCGCCGTGTTCTTTGGCGGGCTGTGGTGGACCATCCGCAAGGGCATGGCTTCGCCGGCGCCGGCGTTGTGGTTTCTTGGCAGTTTTGTGCTGCGGATGGGGGTGGTGGTGGCCGGTTTTTATTTTGTGGCCGGGCCGCACTGGCAGCGGCTGGTGTCGTGCTTGCTGGGCTTTGTGTTGGCGCGCTTGCTGGTGACCCGTTTGACCCGCGCCGCCTCGCCCCAAACCGATCCGCTTAAGCCGGAGGCGACCCATGCGTCTTAGTCCTGACGAACTGATTTTTTGGCAGCATGGGTTTTTCAAACTCAATGGCACCATCGTGTTCACTTGGGGGCTGATGCTGGTGTTGGCGGTGGGGGCCAAACTGATCACGCGCAAGTTGTCCACCGGCATGAATCGCTCGCGCTGGCAGAATTTTTTGGAGATCATCGTCACCGGCATCGAGACGCAAATCCGCGAAATCGGCCTGCGCAGACCGCGTCAATACATCGGCTTTTTGGGCACGCTGTTTTTGTTCGTGGCGGCCTCCAGTTTGTGCACCATCATCCCCGGTTATGAGCCGCCCACCGGTTCGCTCTCGACCACCGCGGCCTTGGCGCTTTGCGTGTTGGTGGCGGTGCCGTTGTTTGGCATTGCCGATCAAGGGGTGGTGGGCTACCTCAAGTCGTATCTGGAGCCGACCTTTTTGATGCTGCCCTTCAACATCATCAGCGAGGTTTCACGCACGCTGGCGCTGGCCGTGCGCTTGTTTGGCAACATGATGAGCGGGGCCATGATCATCGCCATTTTGCTGACCATCACACCCTTCATCTTTCCCATTGTGATGACGGCCTTGGGCCTGCTGACCGGCATGGTGCAGGCCTACATCTTCAGCGTGCTGGCGGCGGTGTATATCGCGGCGGCCATGCAAACCCGTGCGCCCAAGCCTGGACTTGCGCCTCCTCCCGACCCTGCGCCCGCAGCCTGATTCCACTCTTTTTAAGGATTCTTTATGGATGACACCACCCTGATTGCCATCGCCTCCATCGTGACGGCGGGCTTCACCACCAGCATCGGCTGCATGATGCCCGCCGTCGGCGAAGGCCGTGCGGTGGCCTCCGCGCTGACTTCTTTGGCCCAGCAGCCGGATGCCTCGGCCACCATCACACGCACCTTGTTCGTGGGCTTGGCCATGATCGAATCCACCGCGATTTATTGCTTCGTGGTGTCGATGATTCTGATTTTCGCCAATCCGTTTTGGAACCATGTCATCGCCCATGTGGCGGGGAAATAAACCATGCTTATCGACTGGTTCACCGTCATCGCGCAGGCGATCAACTTCCTCATCCTGGTGTGGCTGTTGAAGCGGTTTTTGTATCAGCCGATTTTGAACGCCATCGACGCGCGCGAAAAGCGGATCGCCGATGAGCTTGCCGCGGCCGATGCGAAAAAGACCGAGGCGCAAAAAGAACAGGCGGATTATCAAGGCAAAAATGAAGCCTTTGATGCTTCTCGCGCCGCCAAGACAAGCGCGATGGAAGCACAGGTGAAAACCCGGCACCAAAAGTTGCTGGATGAAGCCCGCGCAAGCGTGGATGCCCTGACCGCCAAGCGCCAGGCGGCGCTGCGTGAGGAGGTCCGCAATCTCAGCGAGGCGATGGCCCGCCGCACCCAGCAAGAGGTGTTTGCCGTGGCGCGCAAGGCCTTGGCCGATTTGTCCGGCGCGGATTTGGAACAACGCATGGCCGGCGTTTTCACCCAGCGGTTGCGGGGGCTGGCAGGCGGGGACAAGGCGGCGCTGGCCGAAGCGCTCAAAACCAAAACCGAGCCGGTGCGGGTGCGCAGCACCTTTGACCTGTCCCCCGAGACGCAGGCGCAAATTCAGCAGGCGCTCAATGAAACTTTTTCGGCCGATCTGCCCATTCAGTTTGAAACGTCTGACGGTTTGATTGGCGGCATTGAGTTGGTCGCCCACGGCCAGAAGGTGGCGTGGAGCATTGCCGGTTATCTGGAAACGCTGGAAAAAAGCGCCAGTGACTTGCTGGAGGCGCAAGATTCGCCCAAGACGGAGCCAGAAGCGCAAAAGTCGCCTGGTGCCAAGCCGGAGGAAGCCCCGTCATGAGCACTGCCCCCGAAACCCTGCAAGGTGCGCTTGACCTGGCATTCGCCAGGGTGGCGCGCGCGCGTGAGGATTTTGCGCCCCAATTGGCACCCGTTGAAGTCGGCACGCTGATCTCGGTCTCCACCGGCATCGCCCATGTGGTCGGTTTGCCCGGCGTGGGTTTTGAGGAATTGGTGCAATTCCCCGGCGGCATTTTCGGCATCGCCTTCAATGTGGATGCGGAAGAAATCGGCGTGGTGCTGCTTGGCGATTACAGCGGCCTGCATGCCGGGGACGAAGTGCGGCGCACCGGCCGGGTCGCCGATGTGCCGGTGGGCGAGGGCTTGCTGGGGCGGGTGATCGATCCCTTGGGCCGTCCGCTGGATGGCAGCGGGCCGGTGATCACCAGCGGCCGCCTGCCGATTGAGCGCCCTGCCGCGCCCATCATGGATCGCGCGCCGGTCACCGAGCCGCTGCAAACCGGACTGAAAGTGATTGACGCGTTGATCCCCATCGGCCGCGGCCAGCGCGAACTGATTTTGGGCGACCGCCAGACCGGCAAAACCACCATCGCTTTGGATGCCATTCTCAATCAAGCGGGGCGCGGGGTGGTGTGCGTGTATTGCGCCATCGGTCAGCGCGCTTCGGCGGTGGCCAAGGCGGTGGCGATTTTGCGCAAGCAGGGGGCCATGGCCAACACCGTGGTGGTGGTGACCGAGGGCAACGACCCGCCGGGCCTGACCTATATCGCCCCGTATGCCGCCACCAGCATTGCCGAATCTTTTTTGGAGGCCGGCCGCGATGTGCTGATCGTTTATGACGACCTGACCCAGCATGCCCGCGCCTACCGCGAACTCTCGCTGCTGTTGCGCCGCCCGCCGGGGCGCGAGGCTTTTCCCGGCGATATTTTTTACATCCATTCGCGGTTGCTTGAGCGCGCCACGCACTTGGGCGAAGCGTGTGGCGGCGGCTCGCTCACCGCGCTGCCCATTATCGAGACCCAGGCGCAGAACATCTCCGCCTATATTCCGACCGACCTGATTTCCATCACCGACGGCCAAATTTATCTGTCGCCGACCTTGTTTGAGTTGGGCGTGTTGCCGGCGGTGGATGTGGGCAAGTCGGTTTCGCGGGTGGGCGGCAAAGCCCAGCGCGGCGCTTATCGCGCGGTGGCCGGTGATCTCAAACTTGCCTACGCCCAGTTTGAAGAGCTGGAAACCTTCGCCCGCTTTGGCGCCCGCTTGGATGAAGACACCCGCAAAGTCATCAATCACGGCCAACGCATCCGCGCCTGTTTGAAGCAGGCCGAATCCTCGCCGGTGTCGATGGCGGCGCAACTGACGGTGCTGCTGGCCTTGACCGCCGGGCTGTTTGACGCCATTGCGCTGCCACGCATGGACGAAGCCCAGCGCGCGGTGTGCGCGGCGGCCGAGGCCATTCCGACGGAAGTAAGCGCGCGCTTCGACACCGCCAAAACCCTTTCTGATGAGGATCGCCAAACGATTATCGCCCTCGCCCAAAAGGCGCTGGCCGAGTTTCAACCCGCGCCGGATGCCAAGGACAAACCCGCGCCGGACGCCAAGATTAAGCCGGCGCCAGACCCGAAGACCAAGCCTGTGCCGGACCCCAAGCCCAAGGAGTTGCCATGAGCGACACCATGGCCAGTTTGAGCCGCAAGATCCAAAGCGCCGGGGATCTGCAATCGGTGGTGCGCACCATGAAAACCTTGGCGGTGTCCAACATCAGCCAGTATGAACAATCGGTGCGCGCCTTGGCCGATTACGACCGCACGGTGAAACTCGGCTTGGGGGCGTGCTTGCAGGCGGGCGGCCCGGCCCAACCAGAAGTTGCGCCAGTCAAACGCGCCACCCCCGGCGTGATCGGCGCGGTGGTATTCGGCTCTGATCAAGGCTTGGTGGGCCGATTCAATGAAACGGTGGCCGATTACGCAGTTCAAACGCTGGCCGCCTTGCCCGGCACCCCCCACGTGTGGGCGGTGGGCGAGCGGGTGCGCGGCCATTTGAGCGATGCCGGGATTGAAGTGCAAGGCTTGTTGGCGGTGCCCCAATCGGTCAAAGCCATCACCCCCTTGGTCGGGCGCATTCAACTGGAAAGTGAATCGCAGGCGAGTCAAGGCGACGACGCCCCGTTTTATGTGTTCCACAACCGTCCGCAAGCCGGTGCGCTGTATGAGCCGGTCAGCCAACGCCTGCTGCCCTTGGATGCCAAGTGGCGGCAGGATTTGGCGCAAGAGTCATGGCCGACCAAGATCCCGCCGGAAGTGATGCGCTTGGGGTCGGCCTCCTTGGGCACCTTGCGCGCGCTGATCCGTGAATACCTGTTTATGACCCTGTTTCGTGCCTGCGCCGAATCGCTTGCCAGCGAGAACGCCAGCCGCTTGGCGGCGATGGAACGCGCCGAAAAAAACATCCGCGAATTGCTGGAGACCCTGCACAAAGATTTCCACCACTTGCGCCAAAGCGGGATTGATGCGGAGTTGTTCGATGTGGTGGCCGGGTTTTCATCCACGGCAGATGCCAAGCAAAAAACCGCCCAATGATGGGCGGTTTTTGGGTTGGATTTGCGCGGGGCCGTGGTGTCCGCTGCATTTTTATCAGGGCAGATTCTTGGGCTTGCGCCCAAAGAACAGGGATATCACGAACAGCACCAGGAATAAGACGACGCAGACTTTGGCGATGTCGGCGGCGAGGCCTTCGAGCGTGCCGAAACCAAGCAGGCCGGCAATGATGGCGATGATCAAAAAGAGGATGGCGTAGCGAAGCATGGGATTCTCCAAAAAGAGGGTGGGAGGCGAACGGTTTACTCGGTGGCGTCGGCGGCTTTTTCGGCGGCCTTGTGGGCGGCTTCCTTGGTTTTGTCGGCCGCTTTTTCGGCGGCGTCCTTGACGTCTTCCGCGGCGTCTTTCACGGCTTCGCCGGTTTTCTTGGCGGCGTCCTTGACGTGGTCTTTGACATCCTTGGCGGTTTCTTTCACCTGTTCAGAGGTGGTTTTGTGTTCATCACATGCGGTCATGGGAAGGAGGAAGAGGGCGGAAACGGCGAGCAGGGGCAGACAGGTTTTCATGGGGTCTCCAATGGGGAAAGGGGGTTCAAACAAAAAGACAAAACAGACAGACACCGTGCAGGTTCATGGGTTCAGTTCACCTCCAGTTCGACGGAATGTTCCAAGTGGTCGTCGTTCAGTTTCAGGATGAGGTCAGGTTGGTCTACGCCGTCAACCGCCAAGCGCTTGACGGTTTTTCCGTCCCCCAGATTGCGGATGGCGATGTGGTAGGTCGTCTCGCGGAAGCGGTAGTGGATTTTGAAGTTCTTCCACTCCGCAGGTAGGCAGGGCGTGAAGCGCAGTTGGTCGGCTTCAAGGTGGATTCCCAGCAGCGATTCGGTGATCAGGCGGTACATCCAGCCGGCGGATCCGGTGTACCAGGTCCATCCGCCCTGGCCGGCGT
>CAZKVP010000080.1:0-14075 GCA_964556215.1 uncultured Phycisphaeraceae bacterium | reverse complement strand
TCCCCCCCGCCCCATGAATTCCACCGCCATCCAAAAATACCGCCCCTTTGCCTTCTCCCCTCAGATGACGGACCGCCAGTGGCCCGGCAAGACCATCACCCGCGCCCCCATCTGGTGCTCGGTGGACTTGCGCGACGGCAACCAGGCGCTGGCCATCCCGATGACCGTGGCCGAAAAACTGGAATTGTTCCAGGAGTTGGTGCGCGTCGGCTTCAAGGAAATTGAAATCGGCTTCCCCTCCGCCTCCGACACCGAGTTCGCCTTCACCCGCGAGTTGATCGAAAAGAACCTGATCCCCGACGACGTCACGGTGCAGGTGCTGGTGCAATGCCGCGAGCACCTGATCGCGCGCACAGTCGAGGCTTTGAAGGGCGCCAAAAACGCCATTATCCACATCTACAACTCCACCTCGCCGTTGCAACGCAAGGTGACTTTCGGCAATGCGACCAGGGAATCCATCAAGCAGATCGCCGTCGACGGCGCGCGCATGGTCAAAGCGCGGGTCGCCCAACTGCCGGGCACCAAAGTGCGCCTGCAGTATTCGCCCGAATCCTTCTCCGACACCGAAGTTGATTTTTCGCTGGAAGTCTGCGAAGCGGTGATGGAAGTCTGGCAACCCACCCCCGCCGACCCCATCATTTTGAACCTGCCCGACACCGTGCAGTGGACCACCCCCAATGTGCATGCCGACCAGATCGAATGGTTCTGCCGCCACCTGAAAAACCGCGACGCCGCGATCATTTCGCTGCACACCCACAACGACCGCGGCACCGGGGTGGCCGCCACCGAATTGGGTTTGCTGGCCGGCGCCGACCGGGTGGAAGGCACCTTGTTCGGCAATGGCGAGCGCACCGGCAACCTGGATGTGGTGACGGTGGCGCTGAACATGTATTCGCACGGCGTGGACCCAAAACTGGATTTCACCGACATCGTCCGCACCCGCGAAATCTACGAGCGCACCACCCGCATGGGCGTGCACGACCGGCACCCCTACGCCGGCGACCTGGTGTTCACCGCCTTCTCCGGATCGCACCAGGACGCCATCAAAAAGGGCATGGACTTGCGCCAGGCCGCCGGCGAAGCCGCGGCGTGGGAAGTGCCCTACCTGACCCTGGACCCCGCCGATTTGGGTTGCAGTTACGAGGCCATCGTGCGCATCAACTCGCAGTCGGGCAAGGGCGGCATCGCCTATATTTTGAACCGCGACTTCGGCTTCGACCTGCCCAAACTGATGCATCCGGAAGTCGGCATCTTGGTCGGGGCCGAGGCCGACAAACAATCCCGGGAGTTGCCTCCAGCCGACATTTGCGCCTATTTCAAGAAATATTTCGTCAACATCGGGGCGCCGGTGAAACTGGTGTCTTTCGACGAGCACCCGGTTTCCGGCGCGGCCCACAGTTATGCCTGCGCGGCCGAAGTCGAGATCAACGGCAAGCGGACCGCCATCCAAGGCCAGGGCAACGGCCCGATCAACGCCTTCGTCCACGCCTTGGCCGGCCAAAACATCACCGGCTTTGCGCTCAAGGATTACCGCTCGCACGCCATCGGTGGCGGCGACGGCGGCGATGCCGCGGAATCAGCCGCCTATGTCTGCGTGGCCCGCGACAGGGACGGCGCCAAGTTCTGGGGTTGCGGGGTGGACACCAACATCGAAATGGCCGGCCTGCGGGCGCTGGTGTCGGCGATCAACCGGGCGATGGCCTGAAAAAACACGATAATCCCCCCATGCCCCGCATCCTCCTGATCACCAACCCCGGCAAATCCGCGGCCACCGCCGCGCTGCCGGAATTCCGCGCTTGGCTGTCGGCGCGGGCTAAGATCGCGGCCGAGATGGATTCCGCCGAAGTCCTGCAGAATGCCGACCGCCTGCCGGAGGCCGATTTTGCCCTGGTGCTCGGCGGCGACGGCACTCTGCTGTCGGTGGCCCGTGCTTTGGTCGAGGCGCAATTGCAGACCCCGATTCTGGGCGTCAATTTCGGCAAGTTGGGTTTCCTGGCCGAATTCAGTTTGGAGGAAGTGAAAGAGCACTGGAACCTCTTGGCCAAAGACGGCTACGAAGTGCGCAACCGCCTGCTGCTGGATGTGTCGGTCTACGGTGCCGACGACCACGATGGTGCCGCCCAGCCGCAAACCCGGGTGTTCGGCATGAACGACGCCGTCATCAACTCCGGCGCCCCCTTCCGCATGGTGGACATCGAACTCTCCATCGATCCGGAAGAAAACGGCCTGGCCGCCGCCGCCACTTTCTCCGGCGACGGCGTGGTGGTGGCCACCTCGGCCGGCTCCACCGCCTACAACCTCTCCGCCGGCGGACCGATCATGGCCCCGGGCGCCGAGGCGTTGTGCGTCACGCCGCTCAACCCGCATTCGCTGGCCTTCCGCCCCATCGTGGTCCCGGCTACCACCGACATCTGGCTGCGCCTGCTGCGCGCCAACCCCGGCTCGGCGCTGGTGGTGGACGGCCAGACTTCGATCCCCTTGGCCGACGGCCAGCGCGTGCACATCACCCGCTCGCGCAAAATTGTGCGTTTGGTGCAGAACCCCAGCCGCAGTTATTGGGCGACCTTGGCGGACAAACTGCATTGGGCGGCGCGGCCGCAGGGGTAATTACTTCGTTTTCAGCATCGCCAAAACCTGCGCCGCCCCGGCTTCCAAACTCACCTCATGCGTGCGCACGATGAGTTCCGGATTTTCCGGCGCTTCATAACCCTGCGACAACCCGGTAAAGTTGGCAATCCCCCCCGCTTGCGCCTTTTTGTACAGTCCCTTGGGATCGCGCTGGGCGGCGATTTCCAGCGGCACATCCACGAATATTTCGAAAAATGACAGGCCCATTCCCTCGTGCAGCGTGCGCACATTCGCGCGGTCGCCGGCATAGGGGCTGACGAAACTGGCCAGCACGATCAAACCGGTGTCGGCCATCAAGCGGCAGACCTCTCCGACCCGGCGGATGTTTTCGGCGCGGTCTGCCGGGCTGAATCCCAGATCTTTGTTCAACCCATGGCGCAGATTGTCGCCGTCAAGCCGGTAGCACAAACGGCCGGCGGCGATCAGTTGTTTCTCCACCGCCACCGCCAGCGTGCTTTTGCCGGAACCCGACAAACCGGTGAACCACAGGGTGCAGCCTTGTTGGCCGAGGATGCGTTCACGGTCAAGGCGGGTGATCTCGCTGTGGTGCCAGGTGATGTTGTTGCTCATGGTGCGGATTGTAGAAGCGTTCGCGCATTGGCCTGCAGCGCCAACACCGCAAACGCCGTGCTGTAATACTGGCCGTAGCCGTACATGGGGAAATCCATCCACGAGCCGTGGTCGCTTTGCAAAGCGGCAATCTCGGCGGCCTCCCAAGCGGCGAATTGCCTGCCCTCTTCTCCACCCAACCGTTCGGCGGCTTGCGCGGCATAACACAGGCCGAAGGTCACGAAATAACCGGCGTTGTAGTAATACGCCTCATGCGGCACCGGACGGGCATAGGCGGCCAGCAGAAACTGGTAGTTGTCGCGAAAGCGCTGCAGGTTGAGGCGAAAGTCACCGCGCAATGGCGCCTTGAGGTCGGCCCCGTCCCGGAATGTCCCGGCCTTGATCACACCGCTTGCCATGTCGTCCAAGGCCAGCAGACACACGCTGGTGCGGCCACTGGCGCCCTGTGGCCGGCTGATGGGGTGGTCCGGGTGGTAACGGAATTGAAAGCCGTACAGAAAGGTGCCTTCCGGCGAGCGCATGGCCAGCAGGGCGCGGCGGGCCTGGGCCAGCACGCCGGCCGGCACTTTGGCCCCGGCCGCTTGGGCGCGCAGCAAGGCGCGGATCGCGCAAGCGGTGTTGAAGGAAGTGGAATAACGACCGGTCGGCATCCGCAGGGTGTCGCCGAAATCATAGTAACCCGTGCCACCCTCGGCCGATTGCAGACGGCACAAACTATCCACATCAGCCTGCATCACTTTGGCGGCAGCCGGCCAACTTTTCCTGAATGACTCCTCGCCGAGCACTTGCGCCATGACTTCGGCGCGGAAGGCGTGGGTCCACACTTCGCAGAAAACATTCGGATCGCCGCGGTCCGCCACTTGAACGGCAATCAAATAAGCCACCGCACGCTGAATGCTCATCCTGAGTTGGAGATCAGCCCGGCCCCCTTGAAACGCCGGCTGCCACAGGGCTTTGACGCACAGGGCGGTGGTGGCGGAGCCGAAGGCCTTGAATGAAGCCGAGCCGGTGACCAGGATTTCCCGCTCGCGCTGGGTGGCGAAGGTACCCCAGGAACCATTTGCGTTTTGATGGGCAAGCAGGAATGCCACCCCCTGCTGCTCGGCCAGCACCGGCACGGCATCGGTGCGCGGATCGTAGGTCGCGGGTTTGGCCGCCGGCGCGGAGCAAGCGGCCAGCGCCAGCAAGCCCGCCCAAAAAAGCGGGAACCGCATCACTTGGCCACCTCGACCTTAAGCCCGGGACGCGCCCAAAAATCCGCGGACAACGGACGGACCACAACGCCAAACAGCGTCTTGCTGCCCTCGGGCTGGCCGGCCCAATCCACCGCCGCCACTTTGCCAGGCGCGCTCACGCCGGTTTCCGTGAAATGCAGGCGGACCGGCGTGCCCACCGGCAAGGCCGCCAGACCGGCCGGCTGCACTTGGATCTTCACGCTGCCGCCGGCCGGGGCGGCCAGCTTGGCCAGTTCCTGCCCGGGTTTCACTTGGTCGCCGGCCTTGACCGCCAAAGACAACCGGCCGTCGGCCGGCGCCACCACCGTCAAAGCGGCTGCATCAGACTCAAGGTCCGCCAGGTGCTTTTGCGCTTGTTTGAGGTCGCTTTCCGCCTTTCCCACCGCATCGCCCTCCCGCGCTTCCTCCCTGGCCGCGCGACGGTCCTCGGCCGCCAAGCGCAAAACGGCTTCGGCTTCACCACGTTCGAGTTCGGCATCCTTTTGCGCCAATTCCACCTTGGCGTAGTAGTCGGTGCGGCGGCGGGTCACCTCCAGATCCTTTTCCAGTTGCTCCAACTTGCGGCGCTCGCGGCCCACCACCAGATCCTGGGTGGAACTGTCAATGCGGGCCTCTTTGTACATTTTTTCCAACTGGCGCAATTCCTCGCGGCTGTCCTTGACTTGGGCTTCCATGCCGTCCACCCGCCGCAGGGCTTCGGCCAGGGTGTCGGCGCGCTCGGTTTCCTGCCAGCGCTGGCGCAGGCCCTTGGCCGCCTGCGCCCCCGTGGCCACGCGGGCTTTGGCTGCGGCCAGTTCCTTGGCTTGGGCTGCGGCATCCGCCTGCTCAAGGCGCAGCGCGCGCTCTGCCTGCGCCTCTGCGCGGCGGGCGGTGGCCAAGGTGTCATCCAGCCCTTCGACCGTCAGTGTCAACACCTTGTCGCCGGCCTTGACCAGCCCGCCCTGCGCATCCGCCGCCACGCTTGCCACGCTCGCCGGGCCGGCCAACGCCTTGGGCTGCCACGCCACGGCCGGCAGGGCGTCTTCCACATAGCGGCCGGTGCCCACCACCGTTTCCGCGCCCAGCGCCGGAACGCTGGCCACGGAAGAAAGCAGAAGCAGGGCAACCCAGGGACGATGAACACGCATAAAAACCTTTCATGGGAAAAGACAAGGGGCAAGACGCCAAGCGCCCGCCCCTTATTACATGCAGCGGAGTAAAACGCCAAATCAAAGCGCGGTGTATTCCACCTCGCTGACGCGGACATCCTCCGGCGCGGGGTGCTTGATTTCCGCCACAAACGCGCCGCCCATCGTCTCGCGCACCGTGCCGGCGTCAAAAATTTCGCGTTTGGCCATGCCGGCCAAAGCCAGAAGGTCAAGGGCGACCTGCCCTTCGCTGCGGGCCATTTCAAGCACGGGAATGGCCGCCTCAAAGGATTGAATGCGGCCCTTGGCGTTTTCAAAGCAGCCGGATTTTTCCAGCCAAGTGGCGGTGGGCAGCACGATGTGCGCAGCCGCCGAGGCGGCGGAAGGCAGGGTGTCCAGCAACACGGTGAAACGGCCGGCGGCCAGATCGGCGACTTGCGCCGTCGCCCAGGCACTGGGGTAGTTGCCGGTCAGGATCAGCGCCTTGACTTGCGCCTGCTGCGCCGCAAAATCATTGAAGGCCAGCACCGAATGGCCCAAAGCCTCCAGCGCGCGGCGCACGCCGCGGGCGTTGGGGGCTTTTTCACCGTAAATCGTGTAGCCGCCGGGGAAGGTTTTGTCCGCGCCGGAAACCGGCACCGGCCCCACGGCCAGCACCGCCTGCGGATCCAGCGACAGGGCCAATTTGCCCAAAAGATAAGCCTCTTCACAAGAGAGCATGGGGCTGACCACCAGTCCCAAACGGCCGCCGTCTTCGGTCTCGCGGCGGATGCCCTCGAGCGCACCGGCATAGGCTTCGGCCCAGTCCACCGTACCGCGGGGCTCCACCGGATCAGCGGCATTGAGCAGCACCGACGGCTCGCGCAAACGGTCTTCGCTGTGGACGAATTTCCAGCCGTAGCGGATTTCGTCGGAAGTCCACCACTGGTTCACCTCCAAATTGGTGCGTGGCTTGATGCGGTAGACCTTGCCCTCGTTGGTTTCCACCGACAGGTTGTCGCCGGAGGCGGTGATGCCGTCGATCGAAGCGGTTTTGCGCAGGTTCCACACCCGCATGGTCATCAAAAAATCTTTGTCCAAAAGGGCGCCCACCGGGCAGATGTCCACCACGTTGCCCGACAGCGGGTTGTTCAGCGGCTGGCCGGGGGCCACATCCACCTGCTCGGCGCTGCCGCGGCCGAAAATGCCCAGTTCATGGGTGCCGGTCACCTCGCGGGTGAAGCGCACGCAGCGCGAACACATGATGCAGCGGTCCGAATACAGCAGCACATGCATGCCGATGTCCTTTTTGGGCTGCTTGATCTTGGCTTCCTCAAAGCGACTCTCGGCCTTGCCGTATTTGTAGGAATAATCCTGCAGCGAGCATTCGCCGGCCTGGTCGCACACCGGGCAATCCAGCGGATGGTTGATCAGCAACTGCTCCATCACCGCTTTCTGGCTGCCGATGACCTTGGGAGTCTTGAGGTACACCTCGGCGCCGTCGGGCGCCGGCGTCTGGCAGGCGGGAATCAGCTTGGGAATCAGGTTGAGCGTGCCGGTCTTGGGATCCGGCGAGGCCATCTCCATCAAGCAGATGCGGCAGGAAGCCACCACCGACATACCGGGGTGGTAGCAATAGTGCGGAATCTCAATGCCGTTTTCAAGGGCGACTTGGAGAACCGTCTTTTTGCCTTCAAAGGCGCAAACTTTGCCGTCAATCTTGAGGGTGGGCATGGGCGAACAAGGGAAAAGCTGGGAAAGGGATGGGAAGCCGGGGATTTTACGGGATGAAAGGAACAGGGTTTGGCACCCCCTTGCCCCCTACTTCGCCGCCTCCTTGGGCACCGCCTGCAACAACACCCGCCAGGGCGCGTGGGCCAGCCGGCGGTTGACTTCCACCAGCGCCGGATAATTGGCTGGCTGGATCACTTCAGGATTCAAGTCCACCCGCTCACGCACCGTGAGCACGCCGCCCTCCTGCTTGCCCTCGATGCGGACGCCGCCAAGATGGCCCGGCCCCTGCCAATGGAAGGCGGGCGCCTCGCCCTTGAGTGTGTACCCCTCCGGCAGGGTGACACTCCAGGTCGCATCCGTGTCGTCGTCATAAGACTGCAGCAGGGGTGTCACGCGCCTGTCGCTAAGCGCGTCACCGGAAACGCAAGATACCGCGTCGGGCAGATCGAAGTAAAGATAGGGCCCGCCGGAAATCGCGAAATGCGGCAGTTTGGCGTCAAACGCCAAGGTGCCCGGATAACCAAGGTCGGTTTTCAATCCGGAGGCCGCCTTGGCATCCGGCGCCAGACTGCTGAGCATTTCCTCAAACAGGCGCCGGCGGTCTTCCGGGGTGATCTGGGCATATTGCTGGCAAAAGGCCTGGTAGTCGGCACCGGTGAATTGCCGGCAGACATGCAGGATGGCCGAGCCGTCGGCCTGCAGCCGAATGTCAAAGGCCCGGCGCACCTGACGATGGAACGGGGCGTCCACCCGGCACAGGCGGGCATGCCCGTCGAGTTCAAGGAGCGGGCAACCGTCCAGGGCCGAAGCGCCAAGGGCTGCGTACTGGCTCGGATTGTCGAGCATCAAGTCGCGGCCATCCACAGTGGCGATGCACACCAAGTTGTCATAAAAGTCGCCCTGCAGGCGGCGCCCGCGCGGCTCAAGGGCTTTGGCCGGATCGGCCGCAGCCAAGACCAAACGGGATGGGATGCCGGCCGCCCGCAACAGGGCGTCAAGCAGGATCGCCCGGTCGGCCTCAGATCCGTAGCCGTCGGCCAATGTCGTTTCGGGCCGGCTCAGGGCGCTTAGCGGCACTTCGGTGAACCCCGGCCCGGCGCTGCGGATGTCCTGATCCATGAAATTGCGCAGGGCGGCGACCTTGGCCGCCAGCGAACCGGCCACCTTGGCCACTTCCCTGGCCTTGTCGGCAACGGTCTTGCCTCCATCACCGAGTTGAGCCAGCGCCCGGGCCACCGCCTTGCCAAGCAGGACGCCATCCCCGGCGCTCAAGGCGGCGGCGGGCGCGAAATTTTGCGGATCGGCCATTCCCGGCTCATGGGGCAGGGTGACCAGCGCGCGTTGAACGTAAAAACGGCCCGCGCCGGCGCTGCCGCCCGCCCGGTCGTCAACCGTCACCGCCAGGGACGGCGGATACGTCACCTCGTACTCGCTCTTCTCGCATGGATCAAAACCGGAGAACCAATGCAGATCGGAAAAGAACACCCGGTCGCGCCGGTGGAGGATCACCTGGGTTTCGACGACCGAGCCGACCTCAAGGCCGGGCAGGGACGCGACCAGGATTTTGCCCGCCGGATAACGCGGGGCATCCGCCACCCAGGGGGCGTCCAGCAGATTGATTTCCTTGGGGGAAATGTCCTTGAAGCTGCCGTCTTTGGCGATCACCCGGGCCTTGCGCAGTTCGACCTTGGTCCAGGCCGGGTTGTAGGGAATGCGGATTTCACCGGCCGCCTTCTTGCCGCCGTAGGTCAGCACTTCCTTGCGGGTACTCCATGTTTCGGTCCAGGAATGGGCATCCTCAACCTCGATGCTGGTTTTGTCGGACAGCAGGCGGATGTCCGCCGCCGCCTGCCCGTTGGCGAAGATCGGCTCCTCGCGGGCAGCCACCCCCATTTCGGCCACCGCCCGGCGGAGTTTGGCGTAGCCGGCGGGACTGATCTCGGGCTTTTGCAGCAGCAACTCAAACTGCCCTTTGAGGGTGTCGCCCTCCAGGCGGAGGGATTGCCTGAAGCGCAATTCCGGGCTGTCAATGTCGTGGCTGGCGGGCAGGGCCAGCAGCTTGCCCATGGTCGGCGGCAATTTCACTTCCAAATCCTCGCGCGCGCCGCAGGTGATCTGGATGTTGAGGGGGAAACGCCGGTCCTCCAGGCCGCAGGAACCGGCCAGGATCCGGTTGGCGATGCCAAAGCCGCGGCCGCACCAGGGAATGTTGAGGAACGTTTTGTCGGCCACCTCGCGCACTGCGTCGGGCGCCTTGAACTCCAGATGGATTTCCAGCGGATGGGCGATGTCGCGGATGTCCTTGGGCAACAGGGCAAAGGCCGTAAGCCGCGCGCCGGGCATCAGCGTTTTGATCCGCTCCTCGAACACGCGGCGGATGTCCTGCGGCGCCATCGCGGCGAAGGCGTTGCGCGTGATGTTGTCGTTGATGCCGCCCAGTTGCAGGTCCAACGTGCCGGCCAGGCTGCCGTCGGCAAGCAATTCGGCCCGGGTCCTGCACCGGGCCAGGCCGTCCTGCGCCGGCACGACCGGGCTGACATGCAGGGTCTCGCCTTCCGGGCGGGCCACCAAAAAAGAGCAGTTCTGCAGGTAGCCCGGCAGGTCGTTGGCCGAATTCTCGTCGGTGGAATCCATCAGGTGGTAACTGCCGTCAGCCTCAAGCAGGGCCGTGATCGCGTGGTTGAACATCGGTGCCGGCACCTGCTCGGGCAGGCGCGGGCCGGACATGATCAGCACGGGAAACGCCTTCTCCCCCACCAGGTTGAGCATGGCCACCAGCAGGGCCGCCTTGTCGCGGCAGACGCCGTAGCGTTTGGAAAAAGTGAGCGACACATCGTGCGGCTCGTAGCCGGGGGCGCATGTTTCGTCCATCACGCCCATGTAGCGGATGTCTTGGGAGACGAAGCGGAACACCCGGCGGATGCGCTCCTGCCGGTCCTTGGCGCCGGCCATGATTTCCTGCGCCTTGGCCAGCATCTGCGGGGTGGTCTTGCCCAGGTGATCCTTGCACAAGCCGAAGTACCAGCGCGAAACCTCTTCCCACGAGCCGGCGGTGGACACCGCCAGCCGTTGCACGCACGACCAGGCTTCGGGCATGCCCGGCTCGGGGAAAAATTGGGGCACGCCCGCCGCCTCCCACACCCGCCATTCCCGCCCGTCGCGCATGACCTTGCTTTCGGCCACCGTGCCACCGGCCACCGGATCGAGCACCTTGGCCGCCTTGAGGGGCAATCCGGGCGGGCCGCTGACCTCGTAGCGGCTGTGCAGGATGGGCGAACTGCTCTCCAATTCCTGTCCGTCGGAAAAGACGCCCGCGATGCGGGGCTTTTTGCCGTGTAGGCGGGTGACGATCCGCACCAAGTCGCCGATTTCAACGCCCTGGATGGCCAGGGCCAAATGCCGCTCGGCCGGGTCGTAGATATTCATCGCACTGGAGTCGGCGACCATTTCCTTGCCCAGTTTGTCCGGATCAAGCATCACCACGCGGCCGTCGGGCTTGTGCAATTCAAGGGCCAAAACGGCGAAGTCATCGTAGAACACGTTGTAGTCAAAGGTGCCGACCTGGGCGTCGCGGCGCCCCTTTTCGGTCAACACCTTGGTGTAGGTTTCCTCCACCCGGGTGGCCGTGCCGTCCGCGCGGTAAACCACCCGGGCCAGATTGTCCACCATCACTTGATCCGCGTTGGGAAAGGCCGCCGGCACCACCTTTTGCGCGGCGGCAAACACTGCGTTGGCATCGAGCAAGCCCGCCAAAGCGTCCGCCGGGGCCGCCACCGGCGCCGGCGCAGAAACCGGCTCGGATGCCGCCCAAAGCGGAGTCGGGGCAAGAATGGCCAGGCACAGGCCAACGCTAAGGGCACGGCAACGCATCAGAAGGACTTTGGCAAGGGGGAAAGAAAAGCCAAGCTGGCGGGAAGGGGTGTAGGCTAACACCGGGCAGCGGGGCGTTTTTTGTCAGCAGGCCTTGCTCTGCCGCAATGCCCGCACCACGCGGGTCGGCAGGTCCATCGCGGCGCGGACCATGCCGGCGGCGTGGTCGGCGCCACCGTAACTTTCCGCGCGGACAAACACGCATGAGCCGGAGCCGGTCATATGGGCCGCCACCCCCTGCCCCCGCAGTTGCGCCAGCACGATGCCCACCTCGGGTGCGACACGGCTGGCGGCCAAAGCCAGATCATTGAAGCAGGCGCGTTCATCACGCGCCACCGCCCGGGCCTGATCCAGTCCTTCGCCGGCGGGCACCCCGAATTGCCCCAGTGCATCAAAGGCTTGGTACACCGCCGGAGTGGGGCAGGAGGAATGCGGAAATACCAACGTGAAGTACGCCTTTTCCAAGGCCTCTGGAACAGGGAATGGCTCCAGGCATTCGCCGCGCCCGGTGGCCAGGCACAGCGGGTGGCCGCTCAGGGCCTGCACGAAAAAGGGCGCATCGCTGCCGAGTTTCGCCGCCAGATCGCACAGCGTCTGCGTGCGAAGGCGCAACTCAAACAAACGGTTGAGCCCCACCAACACGCCGGCCGCATCGGCGGAGCCGCCGCCCAGACCCGCGCCGGCAGGAATGCGCTTGCCCAAGTGGGCTTTGACCGGCAGTGAATGACCCACATGCTGCTCCAACAGGTGGTGCGCACAGATGGCCAGGTCTTTTTCCTCCGGCCAATCGATGGCCGAAGGTTTGGGGGCATCGCCAACCCATGCGCGCTGCCAAGCGGTCTGCCCGGCTTGCTCCAAGCGCAAATCATCGCCCCAGGCCAACGCCAGCATGGCGCCAGCCAACGGATGAAATCCGTCGCTCCCCGGCGCACCCACGCACAGGGCCAGATTCAATTTGGCGGGACAGGTGAGTTCAACGCAACGAACAGCCTCCCCGCGAAGGGGCGGGGAGGCGTTGGCATTCGGGGGATGCTGGGCACTCATGTTGTCATACCAAAACAGCTGACGCGGCTTCCATCACCTCTGCAGGCAGGGTAGCGGTTTGTTCCTGCGCAGCCACCAAACCCAAAGCCTGCATGGCGGCATCATGCGACTGGCCCTCCATCATGGTGCCGTGCAACTGGGCCCAAAAACGGTTGGCGCTGCCGGGCATTTCAAACTGAGGGCCCCAGGCGGCCACAATGCGGGCGACGACTTTGGGCAAAGCCTGCCCGGTCTTGGCCTGCTCCTGCTCCACGCTGGCAAGCCAGAACATCAAACGGTAAAGGTCGGGCTGATCGGCGACGGTGCGCGCATACAGCGAAGCGCACCTGGCCACCCCCATGCCCAACTCGGCATGCTGGGCCACGGCCTCGAAACGGCGCTGGCACACACCATCGAGCAATTCGCGTTTGTCGCGGAAATAACGGTAAATCGAGCCGACAGCGCAATTCAATTGCTCGGCGATACGGCGGATGGTGGTGCCGTCGTAGCCGTGGGCGCGCAGCACAACCGCGGTCGCATCCAAAATGTGGGCGCGGTCCAGCGACGGGGCCGGGGAAAGGATTGGGGCGGTGGCTTGCGCCGGCGCATCCTGCGCGGGCAAAGCCTGGGGGGGGGACATTTGGGTCATGATGGGTTCACCTCCTTGTGAACGGTGGGATGATCGTCGGAATCGGGGGCGTCGTCAAATAAAAAATAAGCGGATGAAAAGGCGATGAAGCGGACGGGCAGGAACAAAATGCGAAAGGTCAAGCCATGCGGGCACCTCCCGCGAAGGCACGGCCGATGTCGACCAGCCAACCACCCGCCTCGACACGGGTGCGTTGCAGGATGCCGGCCACCGCATCATCTAATTTCGCCTTGCCGTCGCGCAAGCGGCGGGCCACGAAATCCACCAAACGCAGGTAATCCTCCAAACGCAAATCAGCAAACATGCCGCCACGCGACGCGACGGACGAGCGCGCCACCGGCACCCCCCAAGCATGACGTTCGGCGTTGGGGACAATTTCGACGATGGCGGGATTAACCGCCGCCACACCTTCTTCCACACTTTCTTGTGCCAACGCCCCTGCCGCCTGGGCGGCGCACACATCACGCGGCGGCATCTGCTCCACGCCGGAAATACCCGCGCATACGCGCTGCTGTCGTTCTTTTTCGCGCGATCTCACACTTTCATGCAAACTGGTGTGCGGATCATCCTCGGGCCGCTCACATTGACCGGCGGCGTGTGGATTGAGATCCACATAGGTCATGCACGCTAAAAGCTGCGATTCACTCTCAATGGGCACACAGGTGTAACGCCCCCCCCAAAACACACCGGAAGCCTCGTCCGCCTTGTTGAATGCCTCTGCCACGCGCTGCTTGAAATCCTTCATGAATTGCCCAAGGTTAACCAATTTTTCGCGCAATTTTTCCACCATTTCCGGAATTCGCGCCTGATTGGCAATCCAACCTTCGAGCGCTTCACCAGCCAGCGGGCGATAACCCCAATCACGCGGCGGATGCAAACGAGCCCAACGCTCCACTACTTCACGCGCCGCCCACCCTTGAGCCATCTCAAGATTAATCCGCAAAATCAGATGAAAGTGATTTCCCATCATTGAGTAGCGACAAACTTCGACGGCATACGCCGCATGCAACTGCTTGAGCCAAGAAAGCATGAAGTCTTTTCTCTTCACATCATCAAGCAACTTCATCTTACGCACACATCGCGACATGGTGTGGTAATAAGTGATGGTATGCGGGCGTACTTGCAAATGACGGGGGCGACGGGCCATGAGTGGGAGGATACGCAACAAAAAACAGCCTGTCAAGGGGACAGGCCCCTTTTATGTTTGATTTGGCATGGTAAACATTGATCATGTGAACATCAGTTTTTTGTTTGCGCGAA
>CAZKVP010000079.1:0-14243 GCA_964556215.1 uncultured Phycisphaeraceae bacterium | reverse complement strand
CCGGGTTCGAGTCCCGTCGCCCTCGCTAAGAGAAAGCCCCGCAGAAATGCGGGGTTTTTCGTTGAGAATCAACAATGGGGCCAAGACCCCTGGGATGGGCTTTTACCCGACCACATCAAACCGGAACAACCGTTTGCCGAATTGAAGCAGCAGTTGCGCCTCCTTGGCGTCGCCGGCACCCAAGCTACGTTTGGGGTCGGCCTGTTTTTCGCCGTTCAGTTTCACGCCGCCGCCGGCCACGTGGCGCATCGCCTCCGAATTGCTTTTGGCCAAGCCGGCGCGCACCAGCAAGGCCAGCAGGCCGATGCCGCCGGCCAGTTCCGCCGCTGGCAGGGGGGCGGCGGGGATGCCTTCGCCCGCGCCGTTTTGGGCGCCGGAAAAAGCCTGGGCCGCCGCTTCGGCCGCCTTGTGCGCTTCGGCCTCGCCGTGGATCAGTTTGGTCACTTCAAAAGCCAGCACCTTTTTCGCTTCGTTGATTTGTGCCCCTTCCAGCGCGGCCAGGCGGCGTACTTCGTCCATCGGCAAAAAGGTGAAGAAGCCCAGGTAGCGGCCGACATCGGCATCCGGCGTGTTGCGCCAGAATTGGTAGAAATCGAACACCCCGGTGCGCGCCGCATCCAGCCAGATGTTGCCCTGTTCGCTCTTGCCGAACTTGCCGCCGTCGCTTTTGGTGACCAAGGGGAAAGTCAGGCCGGCCAGGCTGGCGCCGTCGCTTTTGCGCGCCAGTTCGATGCCCATCACGATGTTTCCCCACTGGTCCTGCCCGCCCAACTGCAGGGTGCAGTTTTCGGCGCGCGCCAGGTGCATGAAGTCGTAGGCCTGCATCAGCATGTAGGAGAATTCCAGATACGAAATGCCCTCTTCCGAGGCCAGGCGGCCCTTGACCGAATCCATCGACAGCATGCGGTTGACGCTCATTTTGGCGCCGACCTCGCGCAGGATTTCCAGCCAGGTTTTGCCGGCGATCCAGTCCGCGTTGTTGGCCAGGGTGAAGCCGCCCTTGATGCCGGCATTTTCGAACACCCCCGCGATTTGCGCCGCAATGGACTGCGCGTTGTGGTTGATGGTTTCCGGCGTCAGCATTTTGCGGGCTTCGCTCTTGCCGGAAGGATCGCCGACCAGGCCGGTGGCCCCGCCGACCACCACGATGGGCCGGTGGCCGCACAGGCGCAAATGCGCCAATCCCATGATGGGGACCAGGGAACCGACATGCAGCGAATCGGCGGTGGGATCGAAGCCGCAATAGGCGGCCAGCGGGGATTCCAGGCGCTTGCGGATGCCCGCGTCGGTGCATTGCGAGACCAGGCCGCGATCGGAGAGGATGTCGTAAAGGTTGCTCATGGGGGGAGGATTGTACGAGCCCTGAGCGCGAGCTCAGGGTCTTGGGTGCGGGGCAAACGCAAAGCCCTGAGCTTGCGCTCAGGGCTCGTGGTATGGCGGGTTGCGTGTTATTTGCGCGGCGGCAGCAGCGTTTTGCGGACGGTGGGGGCGGGGGCCTCCACGCCGGTGTCCAACTGCAACTTGGGGGCCGCGGCGGGGCCGGCGGCGACTGCGGCAGCCTTGGGCGCGGCGATGGCTTTTTTGACGGCGCCGGTGGAATCCGGGGTCAGGATCAAAATGTAGCGCTTGCCCATGAAGGTGGGCGAGCCCTCGATTTTTGAGATGTCGGCGAGCAGGTCGATGGCGCTGGTCATGGTGCGCTGGCCGATGTCTTTGTGGGCGATTTCGCGGCCCTTGAACTGCATGACAAACTGCACCTTGTTGCCGTCGAGCAGGAATTCACGGGCATGCTTGACCTTGAGGTCGAAGTCGTGCTTGTCGATCACCGGGCGCATGCGCAGTTCCTTGAGCTCGCTCTTTTTGGCGTGCGACTTGGCTTTCTGCTCTTTTTTGGCTTGGGCATACTTGTACTTGCCGTAGTCCATGATCTTGCAGACGGTCGGGCGCGCATCGGGCGCGATTTCGACCAGATCAAGGCCGGCCAATTGCGCGCGGCGCAGGGCATCCGGCAGTTCCAAAACGCCGGCCTGTTCGTCGTTCTGATCGATCAGACGGACGGGCGACAGGCGGATGCGGTCGTTGATACGCAGGCGTTTGCCGGTATCTTTTTGCGAAGCGGGGCGGGGGCGTCCGAGGGCGATGGGTAAACTCCGAAAGGGGGAAAAGCGCACCAAGCGCCGGGGAAAGTTTGGGATAGGGTAGCGTGGGCGGCGGCGGGAGGCAAGGCGGGGCGGTGGGGATTCTCACACGCATTCGCGGTTGACCCGCGCTGCCAGCCGGTCAAACAGCTGGCGGGTCACCGGCCCCACCGCGCCGTTGCCGATGGGGTTGCCGTCCACCGCGACGACCGCGGCCACGCCGGTGATGGTGCCGGAAACGAAGCATTCGCCGGCGCGGGCCAGTTCCTCCGGCGTGAAGGCGCGCTCTTCGACGGCGATGCCGGCGGCCTGCGCCTCCTCCAGCAGCGTCATGCGGGTGATGCCGGGCAATATCCACTGGTTGGCCGGATGGGTGCGCAGGACTCCGCCGATCACGGCCCAGGCGTTGGTGGCGCTGCCCTCGGTGATGCGGCGCGCGCCCGGCTCGCTGCGCACGAACAGGGCCTCGCCGGCGCCGGCGCGCTCGGCGCAGGTGCGGGCCATGGTGTTGGGCAGGAGCATCAGGGTCTTCCAGCAGCAGCGGGACCAGCGGGTGTCCTCGGCGGTGATGGCGGAGAAAGTCTTGACCGGCGCGTGGGCGGAATAGGGCGCGACCGGGTCGGCCGTCAGCAGGATGCCGGGCTTGATGGCGACCGGATACACATGGTTGCGCGGCGCCGCGCCGCGGCTGATTTGCAGGTAAATCTTGGCGTCGGTGAGGTGGTTTTGCGCCAACAGGTCGGCGATCAGCGCCGGCAGGCCGTCAATGAGGCCCATAGGCTCGGCCAGACCGATGCCGCGCATGCTCTCGCGCAGGCGCGCGGCGTGGCGGGCCAGGGCGAAAGGTTTGCCGTGCTGGCAGCGGATGACCTCGTAGACGCCGTCGGCAAACAAAGCCGCCCGGTCGTCGATTGAGAGCATGGCCTGGCCGTGGGGGATGAATGCGCCGTTGAGGGAGACAATGGGCGTGGACATGGGGGTGACGGCGGGATTTTCCGGCCGCAAAGGGGGATGGGCGGCAAAATGCCGGTGCCACATCTTACAATCCCGTCCATGCGCCTTGATCTCATTGACAAAGTCCTTGCCCGCACCCCCGATTCGCTGACCGCGATCAAGAACGTCACATCCGCCGAAGAGTACCTGGGGGACCATTTCCCCGGCTTTCCGGTGCTGCCGGGCGTGTTCATGCTGGAAACCCTGGCCCAGGCGGGGCGCAAGTTTGTGGAAGGCCTGCCCGACGCCCCTTTCATGCCACTGATGGTGACCAAGGTGCGCAACTTGCGTTATGCCGCCATGGTCCGTCCCGGGGAAACGCTGAAGGTGGAGGTGAAACTCCGCAAGCGCGAGACCGTGGGCGGCCACGAAACCTTCGAGTTTGAAGGCGTCGGCTGGAATGGCGAGGCGGTGGCGGTGCAGGGCCGGTTTTGCCTGACACCACTGGCCGCCGCCTGACGCCGCCCGGTTTTGTTTGACGCATTGGGCGGGGCGGCATACCCTTACCCGACCTTTTCCCCAGGAACACCCATGCCAAGCACCCATCTTTTGCTTTCCGAACTGCCCGGCGACGTCCAGCGCATCGGCTTTCAGTCGCGCAACATCTTGGATGAGGCCATGATCCACCAGATCGGGGAAGAGGTGGCGGCTCTGATTGTGACTTCCAACAATCCCAAGCTGCTGATCTCGTTCAAGGGCGTTGAGCACCTGTCTTCAACCGCCCTTGGCATGCTCATCACCGTCAAGAACAAAGTGGCGGCCAAGGGCGGGCAGTTGCGCTTGGCCGACATTGACCCCAAGATCCACGAAGTGTTCCGCATCACGCGCCTGGACACGCTGTTCCAGATCCACCCCAACGAGGCGGCCGCCCTCAAAAGCATCCGCTGATTCCCTTTTTCATCCGGAATCCCCGCCTCCCATGCCCACCCTGCCGCCCAAGCCGACCGTGAAAACCTGGGACATTCCCAGCACGCTGCCCGTCGTGCGCGATTTGGTGGAGGAAGTGGGGCAACTGCTCGCCGGCGCCGACTGGCCCGAAGACGGCGTGTTTGCCGTGCGCATGGGGTTGGACGAGGCCGTGGCCAATGCGGTGAAACACGGCAACCGGAGCGATCCCGGCAAGCGCGTGTGGGTTGAGGTCAGACTGTATCCCGACCGGGTGGAACTCACCGTGCGCGACCAAGGGCAGGGCTTCGACCCGGCCAAGTTGCCCGATCCCACCGATTGCGACAGCATCGAACGCACCCATGGCCGGGGCGTGATGCTGATCAATGTGTACATGAACCAGGCCCGCTACAACGCCAAGGGCAACGAGGTGTTCATGCTGCGCCTGCGCGCCCACGGCCCGGACAAGAAGTGAGAGCCGCAGTGCCCAAGCCCCCTCCGAAAAAAAAACCGGCGAACAAGCGCCCCGCGCCGCTGACGGTGTCGTTGTCGCTGGACGTGCGCGATGACGCCTTGCCGATCACGGATTGGCTGGAGGCGCAATTGCGCCGCGCCGCCGCATTCGCCGGCATCGGCGGCGAGGTCGGCATTCTGGTGGTGGGTGACAGGCGCATGGCGCAACTGCATCTGGACTACAAGCAGGTGGCCGGCACCACCGATTGCCTGACCTTTGACCTGTCCGGCCCGCACACCCCCCAGGGCTGCGTGGAGGGCGATCTGGTGCTGTGCCTGCCGGTGGCCAAGCGCCAAGCCAAACGGCGCGGCCACAGCCCAAGGGAAGAATTGCTGCTGTACGCCATCCACGGCCTGCTGCATTTGGATGGCGAAGACGACCTGGAGCCAAAAGCCTTTGAAAAAATGCACCGGCGCGAAGACGAGATTCTGCAAGCCATTGGGATGAAGGCGTTGTTTGCCGGAAACGAGCCCTGGGCGCAAGCTCAGGGAGCAGACACAACCACGCGTGAAATACCCTGAGCTTGCGCTCAGGGCTCGTTATCCAAGGCGATTCCGCTACAATGCCCTTGTTCTTTGACAACCGGGGCCGACTGGAATCGACTGGATGATGTGGTTGATTGTTGCGCGTCGAGGGTGCTTTTGAACCTCGTAAATCCTCTTTAGCAAAACCAAACTGCCAACAACAAACAAGTTGCTGGTCGCATCAGCGCTCCTCGCGCTCTGCGCCTTGCTGCCTAACTGAGTTTACTCAGTTGTCAGCGCCGTTTCGTGTTACTTCTCCCATGAGTTTCGCGAACCGTACACGCCATGGGATCGTCTTTGTGCGGCGCATCAGCGCATGAAGATCAAACTTACTGAAGCTGGGTCACGCACGGGGTGCCATTGCTCAAAGCGGGACTGAGATAAAAACAACGGATACACGCGTAGGGATGATCCTCTGCCCATCGCAGGACGCGGGTTCAACTCCCGCCGGCTCCATTTCATGTTTTTCCAAGAAATTGGAAGAACCGTTAAACCCCTTTACCAGAAGGGGTTTTTCATTTTCCGGGGAAATCGCCTCCACTCCCTTCCATAAGGGTTTAGGGGCTTGCTCTGCCGGAATCTCTGCCTTCGTTCCAGTGTCGTTTGGGGCTTGAAAAAGAGGCTCCGGAGGGGTCAAAACCCGCGCGGCAGACGTGAAATGTTCGGCTGTCACCTTGCGGTAGGACGCCACGGAAACGGCTTCGGTGTTGCCCATCCAGGCATTCACCACATGGGCGGGGTATTTCTCCACCAGTTCGGTGATGCGGCTCACGCGCAGGTTGTGCCACGTGCGCTTGTACTCGGTCACTGCGGCCCGCTTGATGGTGGCCAGAAGGCATTTGGTGGCCCACTGTGTTGTCTGGCGCGGCAGAGGGTTAGTTTTTTCGACATCTTGGATTTGTTCTGGGTGGTGCGCTGGAGCGCTTGTTGGGCCCGGAACTCCAGCTGTTTCTGCAAGTTCTCGGGCAGGGCCGCATCGGGGGCGACGGGATTTTCGATGGCATCGATGGCCAGCAGGCACCCGGTGATTTGCTTGGAGAGCATTTCGGTGGTGGCGTTGGCGCCGGTGGTGCAATCCCGAACCATGGGGTCGCCGTCTTGGGCGCTGCGCCAACTGGTGCGGACGGCCCACCACCATGGCAAATCGTCTTGGCGTTCGCACTTGGCGCGCGGGTTGTCCACGAAGCGCAGCCAATGGGCGGTCAGATACATCCAGAGCATGCGCAGGGAATCAAGGAGATGGGTGATTTCATCCAGACCTGCATAAACTTTTTTCTTGGGCAGGAATTGGCGGATGGCTTGGCGGCGCAATTGGAATTCGATGCGGGCCACTTGGCAGCCGGCGGGGGGCTTTTCAAATCCCCACACGGCGCAGATGTAGGATTTTTCGGGGTGCTTTTTGAGTTCCAGTGCTTTGTCGTAGATGCGGCAGGTCAGGGGGGAGCCCTTGGCGCCAATGCCAAAGGCATTGACCTTGCGGTGCTGGCGGTGGATCTGGTCCGCTGCGGAGCGGGTGACGGCATGGTCGGGGGTGGATCCATTCAAGATGACTTCTTTTTTGGTCATCAGGTCCATCGTCAAATCCATGCGGGAGACGGTGGCGGTTTGGATGGTGGCGCCGTGGTGGGCGAGCAGGGATTCCACCAGGCGCACCAGGTTGGCGGGGCCATGGGTCCACAGAGCCAGCGGCGAGAAGTGGACCAGCAGGGAGGGGCGGGAACAAGGTTTGGTCTTGTTCATCAACTGCCAAGACATGTCCTTGGATTCCAGGCGCCATTCGTAGCCTTTGCCGCCCCAGCCATGGATCTTGGCCCACCAATGGAGGGAATCGGGGCCGCTGAAGCGGAAGGGGGTTCCGTCATCCTGGCCGGTTTGATTGGCTTTGGCTTGGGCCAGTTGCTTGGTGGCGGTGAGGTCTTCAAACAAGTTCGGCGGTTTCCTGCCCCAGTCGAGGGTCAGGGAGATGTCGAGCCAGTCGAGGCCGTGGGCCAGGGGGTAGGTGATGCCTTCGGCGGGCGGGGGCTCGGCAACGGCGTGGGTCTGGACGGGCAGGTTTTCAATCAAAGGCGGGAGAAGTGTGTTTTGCCTTTTTGAGAGGGGGCTGATAGGGGGCTGATAGTGGTTTGCCCCCTTTCTGCGGGGGGCGGGGTTTCCGGGGTTGGAGGCGGGAGGGAAGGGATGGGGGAAGGAGAGTGGTGTTGCATGGCCCGGGAATGGTCCGGGTGAACGAGGGCGGGCTGTCCCTGCAAAAATAAAACAAAAAGCAGGGACGCATGGCGTCCGAGTCGGGTTAGGCTGATGGATTTTTAGTTGGCTTGGCCGTTGGTGTTGCCCGATGGGCTGGAAGCGGTTTCAGTTTTTAGAATTTTCTCCCAATACTGGTACGCATTGCCTGCGGAGTCCCGAAAAGATTTGGACAATTTGTTGACGCGGGGGCGGGGGCGTTTGAATTTCCCTTTTTCCGCTTCATGGGTGTCGAACAGTTGCAGGATGGTGTTCCATTCAATCGGCCGATCTTGCGTTGCTGCGCTGGCCAGGCGAATCATGACAGCCAACTGTTTTTTAAAATTCTGGACTTGAAAGAGGGCTCTTTTGGGTTTGGCGCCCATCATCTCCAAGAGGCGGTCGCGCTTCCAGTCGGGGCCGCAGGTCATGGTGCGATTCCAGATCGCCTGCAATTGTGGATCGCAGGTCAGGGCTAGTTTGTCCATTCGGAGGATTTCGCCAAGTGACACGATGTTTCCCTTGCATGCTTCTCGATAGAGGAGCGTCAATGGTTTTTGGGTTTCCAGGTACAGGGGGACAGTCACTGTGATCCAGAAGAACCAGGACAACATGAAAACGACGTAGTTTTCGGCGCTGAACATGCCAGGCAGGTTGAATCGTCCTTTGGCGTGGGGGAATTCATCATTGCAAATGGCGGAAAAATTCTCGGGAATCGGCAGTTCCGACAAGTCTTGTTTGTTTTGGATGAGTGACAGCCAGAGGTCCAGGCTTGCTTTGATATCGCCGGTGTTGGGAATGACTTCGGCAGCCTGTGCAATGCGGTCTTGCAGTTCCTCTTTCCCGGGAGGAGGCTGGGGTGGGATCAGGTTGTGCGGAAGTGGAGAGCCGCCTTGTATGCGCAGCGGGACATTCAATGCCCTGAGATTTGATCGTTCCAAGCGGCTTTGATGGCGGTAGAAAAAACGCCAAAGCTTCGGTGGTGGGGCGTGGCTTATTCCCGGGCCGTGAAAGACCAAGGCTTCCAGTTTGGCGCAGGTGGAATCCAGTTCGGAGATGATCTTGGCGAGTGGCTCAGACAGTGGTGGCAAATCTCGGATTTGTTGTTCAAGGGTGATGGCTTGGCGCCGTTTTTCTTTGCGGTTTCGTTTTTTCGTGCTCATGTTTCATCCTCAAAATCATCCGTTTGCAATGGAGGGGTCGGCGTCAGGTCGCGCGCACTCCCGGCTTGGCGCCGGGAGGCCTCCGCGCGACCCGCCGCCACCCCTCCGACCCCGTGGGGCAGGATGTGGCACGAGGGATGGGCGGGGACGCTCCCGGTGGTGCGAAGGGAGAATCCGACCGCTGCGACAGCAAGGCAGGCCCGTTGGGCGCTGGCGCAGCGGTCGGATTCTCCCTTCGCTTGGCATGGGCCGCAAGGGTGGAACTTTGGTTGTGGATAGTTTCGGCCGGCCGTGGGCAGGGTTACGGGTGCGAGGAAGGTCGGCCACCCACCGGCTCAAAAGCAGCCGGAGCGTGGCGGTCGGGGTGGGTTTCGGCGCCAGGCAGGCGAGGCTTGAGGGGTTTTACTTTGTACCCAGCGCCGCCGCCACCGACCGGAAGTTGGCCAGGCCGGCTTCGATGTTGTCAATGATTTCGGCGGCGAGGATTTCCGGCTCGGGCAGATTGTCCATGTCGGTCAGGCTTTGATCCTTCAGCCAGAACAGGTCCAGGCTGGTTTTGTCACGTGCCAGCAATTCCTCGGCGCTGAACTTGCGCCAGCGGCCTTCGGGATTCTTCTCGGCATGCCAAGTCTCATTGCGCAGCTGGCGGTTGGCGGGGCGGTAGCAGTCGATGAAATCCTGCAGATCCTCCAACCGCAGCGGCTTGCGCTTGAGGGTGTGGTGGATGTTGGTGCGGTAGTCGTAATACCAGACTTCCTTGGTCTGGCGCGTCTTGGCGGCGGGGCGGTTGTCGAAGAACAGCACATTGGCCTTGACGCCCTGCGCGTAGAAAATGCCGGTGGGCAGGCGCAAGATGGTGTGCAGGTCGGTGGTTTCCAGCAGCTTCTTGCGCACCGTTTCGCCGGCTCCGCCTTCGAAGAGCACATTGTCAGGCAGCACCACGGCGGCGCGGCCGGTGGTCTTGAGCATGGCGCGGATGTGCTGAAGGAAGTTGAGCTGCTTGTTCGAGGTGGTCGCCCAGAAATCCTGCCGGTTGTAGGTCAGATCGTCGGTCTCCTGCTCGCCTTCTTCATTGGTGAAGGTCATGCTGCTTTTCTTGCCGAAGGGCGGATTGGCCAGCACATAGTCCACCGATTCGGGCGCCGGCGCGACCAGCGCATCGGCCGAAGACACCGGCACCTGGTCGGAATCAATTTCACCGATATTGTGCAAGAACAGGTTCATCAGGCACAGGCGGCGGGTGCCGGCCACGATTTCATTGCCGTGGAAGGTTTTGTTCTTGAGGAAGGCCTTCTGTTTGCTGTCGAGCGGGTGGGTCTTCACCAAAAAGTCGTAGGCCGCCAGGAAAAACCCGCCGGTACCGCAGGCCGGATCGGCGATGCTCTTGCCGGGCTCGGGCGCCATGCATTCGACCATCGCCCGAATCAGCGCGCGCGGGGTGAAGTATTGGCCGGCCCCGGATTTGGTGTCCTCCGCATTGCGCTCCAGGATGCCTTCGTAGATGTCGCCCTTGACATCCGAACCCATCATCACCCACTGCGCGCTGCCGATCATTTCCACCAGCCGCCCGAGCTTGGCCGGATCCTGGATTTTGTTTTGCGCCTTGGTGAAGATCTGTCCGAGCATGCCCTTCTCCGTGCCCAGCTCGCGCAAGGTCTTGATGTAATGCGCCTCCAGATCGGCGCCCTTCTTGGCGACCAAGGTCGGCCAGGCATAGGCGACGGGAACGCCGACATTGCGCTTGTAGGGCGGCTTGGAGTACTCGTCGGCCATCTTGAGGAAGATCAGATAGGTGATCTGCTCCAGATAGTCGCCGTAGCCCACGCCGTCGTCGCGCAGGGTGTTGCAGAAGTTCCAGACTTTGGAGACGATGGTTTCGGTGGTCATGGGATGGGTTTGGGGGAAATGGGTCTGGATCAGGCGAACCAAGAGGAGAGGATAGACAAGACATCCTGCGGAATGGGCGCACGCCAGGTACTGCCGACGGAGTCGCGGCCCCAGCCGCCCGTTTTCAGGAAATGCTCCTGGGCGATATGCCGAATGGCCGGAAAAACATCCGCGGACCGGATGGAGGCATGCAGCGCCGGCGCAAGCGCCGCCTCTTCTGTCGTCATCATGGCCACGGCCAGCACCGCATCGCTCGCGTGCTTGCCGGCCTGCTCGTCGAACCGGTCCTGTTTTTCCTTGTTGGATTCCGTTTTTCCGGATTCCCGCTGGTCCGCCATGGCCTTGAGCTTCATTACGGCCATGTTCAACGGGTGGGGAACGCGGATGCCCGTCACGGCTGCTCCCCCATCGGACAAATCGAAGGTTGTCGGCGCAAGTGAGACTGCTTCCGGATTGGGGAAGGCATGGATCCCCGAAGAGCCAAGAGATTGCTTGGGCATCAGATGTTCTTGGGTCAACCGATGGGGCAGGCCGGGCGGCAGCGGAATCGGCGCGTGGAATTCCACCTTGACCAGCCGGGATCCGGTCGGTGACTTGACGAATTGCCAATTGCGGTTTGTCACATTGTCGGATTCCTGCCAGCCATGGGTCGCAAGGGCCGACCGAATCGCTTTGTTTTTGCCGATGTCCAGGACAATCTCCGCGCGCAGCGCCAAATCGATGTCGAATGTCGCGCGCGCATCCGGCCAGACTTCGGATGGGACAACCGTGCGGACGGCCGCGTTTTCACGCAGCCACCGCTGTTTGAGTTTCAGCCCATAGCCGCCGATCAGGACGGGTTCGGGCGATGGGTTCAGGTTTTTCCAGAGCGGAACGAAATGCTCCCACAAGGGGTCGGGCGGCGCGGCATCAGGCATTGGGAACCCCCTTCAGGATGTCCAACCGCAGGTCGCGCGCCGCATCCCGTTGCCGGGCATCACCGGCCTGCAATTCAAGCCAGGTTTGGAGCGGCGTCGCCCACCTGGCCCCTTGGTCGTCGGTTTGCACCCCGAAGTAGAACGCCGGATCATCCGTTTCCAGCAACTCCACATCCGCAAAGTTGCGGATGTGTTCGAGGGTCCCATTGAGTTTCGCCGCGGCGCGTTCAAGGCTGGAAACGGCAACTTGCACCGGGCCGCCTTGGGCAAGGAGGTGATGGTGTCCCGCCGAGGATTCCCCGGTCACCGCCCATTTCAACGCCGGATCGCCGGCCAGAAGTTTGGCGATGCCCGGCTCCTTGGGCAGGCGCAAATAATGTTTGGCCCGGATCTCCGGCTTGCGCCAAGCCTCCCCCAGCCGCGTGAGCAGGCGGGCAGGCTCCCTCAGCAGGATGCGCCGCCCATCCTTGAAGACCAGCAGTTCATCCGCCAGCGCATCCACCACCTTGGAGGCAAGTCCAAGGGAAATATCGCCGCCCTCGGCGCGGATGCCCGCTTGCAACTCCGAGAGGCTGGCGCTTTGCCCATGCGTGAGCAACCAGCGCCCGACCAGTGCGGACTTGCCCGCATAGGGGTTGCCGATGGAGCGGCCGTCGGGATAAGGGTTGGGGGCGCCGGAATGATGGCTGATGAAAAGCGGTGCGGTGGGAATACTCACGATGCCGTTGCCGCAAAGGTCAAGGCCGGCCACCCGCTCCTTGAGCAATTCCAGGATGTTTTCCCGCGACAAGTAGGGAACCAGCACCATGGGAAGGGCATCCGGCAGGTTCGCCGCCAAATGCTTGGCTTGCAACATGGCCTCCCGCAGGACGGCGGGAGAACTGCGCAACTTGGCCTCCACCACGAAACGAAAGGGCTGGGGATAGGCGCTCGCCTTGATTTCCACCACGGCATCAGCCTGCAATCCGCCGAATGCCACTTGTCGCTGGATTTTTGTCAGCGTGAGCGAGTCCAAGAGCTTCTGCCCGAGCGTTAGGCCCTCGAAGAGATTGGCTTCAAATGTTTTCATGGTTTTGATTGTTTTCACGGATGTGAAAAGATGCCTTTCCGTGAAAAGATTAGGGAGTTTTCATAAAAAGTCAAGTTTTCACAGATGTGAAAAGAGGCGTTTTTGAGAAAACTTATGCCAAATTAAAGGGGTTAGGCGGTGGTTTCTTTGAAATGCCCGGTTTCTTGGATGGGAAACGGACGCTTTTCAGGCCTGGCGACCGGCCAAGGCGCCGTGGAGGGCATGCAGACCTGGGAGCGCAGGCTTGACCGTTCACTTCCCCAACGCCGCCTTGGTTTCGGTGGTCATGGGATTGTCCGAGAGTTGGCTTGTTGTTCCAGTTGCTGCAATTCAGAAATGATCGTTTCCCAGGCGGGCGGCTGGGTGAAAAACATATCCCGCATATCGCGGTAGTCCTGGGCCATGGCCTGCATCACATGTTCCGGCGGCACCAGGCGCAGGCCCCCTTGGGCTGCCGCCTCGTAACGGGCCCAGGCGCGCGGATAAAAGCGCTGCTTGAATGCGGCCACTGCAGCCAACAAGGCGCGGTCGCCAAGGGCTTCGCCGCGCACCACCGGGTCGCGCGCCATCAGGCACAGGTCGTAGTAATGGCGCGCATAGCGCTTGGGAACGGGAATGCTTTCCGGGCGATGCGCCTCGTGATGCAGGATGGTGGCTTTTTCCCAGAAAGTGCGCTTGGTCGCCACCACCGGCACTTGGCAGGCAGGCTCGGCAAAGAGTTGCGGGAAAGTTTCGGCGGCGTAAGGGCGGATGGTGGCGTTCTGCCATGGCATCCAAGCGGCCAATGGACCGATCTCCAGGCGCACGGCCGGATGCACATAGGCGAGGCCGTTCCCCTCATGCGGATAGCGCACGGCGACGACATGGGCGGCATCGCCTGTTTCCCCTTCCAGCACCACCTCGCAGGTGGGTTGCAAACTTTGGCGCAACTTCGGCAGCAAGGTGGAAGCAATCCACGCCTTGGCTTGTTCATCCATGGCGTGGTTGAGCTTTTCCTGACCGCTTTTGGAGCGCAGCGCCTCGGGATCCTCGCCGGTGGTGAGCCGCCAATCCAGGATCAGGTCGATGTCTTCTGAAAAGCGGTGGATCAGCCCCCAGGCCTTGGAGAGGCTGGTGCCGCCCTTGAAGCGCAACTTGGCAGCCAAGTCGGCGTCCCCGAACAGGTGCGACAGCACCCAGCACACCCAGAAATCCTTCTCGACAATGGCGGAATGCACCCCCATTTGCGCGGCGGTTTCTTGGAACAATTCCCGGCGCCTGGCGGCATCCCACAGGGCGACTTGCCTCATGCCATGGACTCCTTGAGGCACAGGTGAAGGATGTCGTGGATCCAGTCGCTGGCGGCGGCCGTGTCCTTGATGACCTTGGGCCACAGGGCGGCCGGAAACATCCGGACCAATTGCGCACGCACGGCGGCATCCGCATGTTCGGGGCCCAGCTCCTTGAGTGCCTGCACCAGCAGGCGGCTTTCCTCCAACTTGAAGCCGGCTTCCTTGAGCCCCCCCTGTTGAAAACGCAGGCTTTGCCGGCCGATGGTCCAACTGCGGGAAGGGCCGTCGGAGAGATAGGCGATTTGTGCCGGCACCTGGGTGGAGAGCCCCAGCAGATTGAGCGCGGTCGGTCCGGTGGGCTGGATGCGCCAACCATGTCGGCGCGCCAATGCTTTGGCCACCTGGTGCATATCCGGGGAAAGCTGCCCCAGCGTCTTGCTCTGGCGCGGATAGTCATAGATGCCACGCAACACCGACCGGATCGTGCCGCGCTCGCGCAGGCGCGAAAGAACCTGCCGGGTGGTCGCGGCAGGGGCAAGATCCTGGAAATCAATCTGGGAAAACGACCAACCCCTACCCAGACCGTATATCCTCGCAACTATTTTATTATTTGTAGTTTGAGTTTTCATAATGGGTGGTGATGTGTCACGAAAAATGGG
>CAZKVP010000078.1:0-15371 GCA_964556215.1 uncultured Phycisphaeraceae bacterium | reverse complement strand
GCAGCGAAGACGGCAAGGCCACCATCCTGCGTTTGCGCTCGGTGTCGGCCACGGATGAAACCGTGAAATTGACTTGGCCGGCCAGCCAGCCCAAGTCGGTCAACCTGTGCCCGTTGGACGAAGATGCCGGCGCAGCCGTTGGCGACTCCGTCACCGTGCCGGGCAACGGCTTCGTCACCCTGCGCGCCGCGTGGTAAGGGGTTGCCGTTTTCTCTCTTTGACTTTACCCATGAAAACCTGCGCCCCCGCAGCCGGGGTTCCGCATACAGGGGATTACCCCCGCTTGGTCCGGCGGAACCACGTCGGCGACTTCCCCTCCGCCTTGGTGAACAGGCGGGTGAAGTGGCTCTGGTCGTAGAAGCCAAGGTCGCGCGCGATCTCGGTGACGCTGCGGTCGGTGTGCAGCAGTTGCGCCTTGGCCGCGTTCACGCGCACCGTCAGCAGGTAGGCCATCGGTGACAGGCCGGTGAAGGCCTTGAAGCGGCGGTTGAACTGGCTGGTGGACACGCCGACCAGGGCGGCGAGATCCTCGGCCAGGACGGGCTCCTTGTAGTGGGTGTTGATGTGGGCGATGACCGGGGCGAGGCTGCCATAGGCCTCCACTTCGCCGCTGGCTTCGTGCAGGTCGCGCAAGAGGCCGCATAGGCCGACGACGGCGCCGTGCTTGTCCCGCAGCGGCAGCTTGCTCGACAGGTACCAGCGCATGCGCCCCTCGGGGCCGGGCACCATCCAGCGTTTGTTGAGGATGGTCTCCCCGGCGAACACGGCCTGGTCCTCGGCCAGGTACAGGTCGGCGATCTCGCGGGCGAAGAAATCTTCATCGCGTTTGCCGACGACCTCGTCCAGGGTCGCGGCGCCCAGCAGGCGCAACTGGGCGGCATTGGCCAGCGTGAAGCGGCTGTGCCGGTCCTTGGCGTAGAAATAGACGCCCGGCAAGGTGTCGAACAACGCGGTCAAGGCCGCGGGTTCGGCCAGGCTGGCGAGGAATTCGTGGGGGGCGGTGGGCATGGATTCATTTTATATGCGCCAAAAATACATGCCCATTGAATTTGTATACAAGTTGGAAAAAACAAGGCATGAAAATGTAAAGTGTGGCTTCTTTTCGCATCCATTAGCCGGAACCCAGACGGAATCCCCGACGGACGCCTCGCCAAACCCCATGCGGACCATCGCCACCACCCCCACCTTCCGCCTGCTGGCCGCCCTCACGGCCGGGGTTTCATTCGCCGGCTGTGACCGCAAGCCGGCCGCCGCCCCGCCGCCTCCCTCGGCCCAACCGGTGGCATCCGCGGTTACCGCCGCCCCGTCCGGCCGCAAGCTCGACTACAACCGCGACATCCAGCCCATCCTTTCCAACTACTGCTACAGCTGTCACGGGCCGGACACCGCCAGCCGCAAGGCTGGCTTGCGCCTTGACCTGCGGGAAAAAGCCCTGGCCTTCAAAAACAAGGACGGCAAGCGGGCCATCGTGGCGGGTAAACCGGACCAAAGCGAACTGGTCCACCGCGTGGAGTCCCACGACCCCGACCAGATGATGCCGCAGAACAAGGACAAACTCCTCAACCCGGCGCAAATCAAACTGCTGCGCGACTGGATCGCGCAGGGCGCCGAGTTCCGCGACCATTGGGCCTTCGAGGCCCCGGTGAAGCGGCCGTTGCCGGAGGTCAAGGACAAAACCTGGGGCAAGAACGCCATCGACGCCTTCGTGCTGGCCAATCTGGAGGAAAAGGATCTTCACCCCAATGCAGAGGCCGACAAGTCCACCCTGATCCGCCGCGCCACGCTCGACCTGACCGGGCTGCTGCCCACGCCCAAGGAAGTGGCCGATTTCATCGCCGACGCGTCCCCCGACGCCTACGAAAAAGTACTCGACCGTCTGCTGGCCAGTCCGCGCTACGGCGAGCAGCGCGGACGACTCTGGCTCGATTATGCGCGCTACGGCGACACCGCCGGCCTGTTCAACGACAAGTTCATGGGCCGCTGGCCCTACCGTGATTACGTGATCGCGTCCTTCAACGACGACAAGCCATTCGACCAGTTCACGCGCGAACAGTTGGCCGGCGACCTGTTGCCGGCCAAGAGCGTGGACAAACTGGTCGCCACCGCTTTCATCCGCAACGGCGTGTCCACCGGCGAAGGCGGCACCCTGCTTGAGGAATTGCGCGTCAACAACGCGCGTGAACGGATGGAGGCTTTCGGCGCGGTATACCTGGGGATGACCACCGGCTGCGCCGTGTGCCACGACCACAAATACGACCCGCTCACGCAGAAGGATTTCTACGCCCTAAGCGCCTTCTTCAACAACATCGCCGAAAACCCCTCCAACGAGGACACCTACAACTGGCCGCCTTTCATCCAGGTGCCGTTGCCGGCGAACAAGGCCGCCTACGACGAAGTGCTGGCGCAAAAGGCGGGACTGGAGCAAAAGATCACCTCCCTCCAAAACGGGTTGGAACAGGAAATTGCCCAGTGGCAGGCCAAAGGCGGCGGCGCCAAGGCCGTGCCGACCGACGGCCTGGTCCTGCGTTTGCGCCTCGATGAAAACCATCCGGACGACACCGCCCCGCCTGCCGGCTTCGTCAACAGCGCGCCGGGGGCGGACAAGGCACCCTTCGCCACCACCGGGCCCAAGCCGCTGTGGGGCGAGGACACCCATTTGTGGCCCACCTTCCGCCTGGGCTCCAACACCGTGGCGAACCTGGGGCAGATCGGGGACTTCGACACCCATCAAGCTTTCTCCGCCGGTGGTTGGTTCAAACCCAAGCGGGCCTCCTTCAACAATAACGGCACCTCGCCCACCGGCGCCTTGCTGGCCAAGATGGACGGCGCCGCCCCCAACCGCGGCTGGAACCTGCTGTTCGAGCAAGGCGTGGCCACGGTGCAGCTCATCAGCACTTGGCCCGGCGACGCCCTCAGTGTCAGCACCACCATCGGCGTCTTGCCGCGCGGCGAGTGGACCCACGTGTGCTTCACCTACGATGGTTCCGGCAAAGCCGCCGGCGTCAAGATCTACGTCAACGGCGCGGCGCAAGCGGTCAAGGTGAATGCCGACGCGCTCAAGGGAACCCTTCGTACCGAAGCCCCTTTGTATTTGGGGCGCCGCCACCCCGCCGCCGCCATCCTACAGGAGGCCGGCTTCCAGGATGTCCGCGTGTACGGGCGTGCCCTGCCCGCCGACGAGGCCGCCCGCCTGCCCTACGAGGACGAGGCCGCCGCCATCCTGAAGGCAAAGCCCGCCGCCTCCGCGTGGAGCGGCGATGAGCGCCACATCTTGTCGCGGTTTTACTTCTCGCGCGTGGACCAAGCCCTGGCGGACTTGAAGGCGCAAGCCGCCAAACTGGACGCCAAGTTGGCGGCCCTTGCCAAAGGCGGCAATGTGTGCCTGGTCTGCCGCGAGGCCGACACCCTGCCCTATGCCGACATCCTCCACCGCGGCGGCTATTCCGCCCGCGTCGGCCGGGTGGCCCCCGACACCCCGCACTTCCTGCCGCCCATGGGCAAAGGCGAGCCCCGCAACCGGCTGGGCCTGGCCGACTGGGTGATCGCGCCGGGAAATCCGCTCACCGCCCGCGTGGCGGTCAACCGCATGTGGCAGGAAGTCTTCGGCACCGGCATCGTCGAAACCAGCGAGGATTTCGGCGTCGTGGGCGAGCGTCCGGCCAACCAGGCCCTGCTTGATTGGCTGGCGGTGGATTTCCGCGAGCATGGCTGGGCCGTCAAGCGCATGTACAAGATGATGCTGATGTCGGCCGCCTACCGGCAACGGGCAGAGGCCAAGCCCGAGGCCTATGACCGCGATGACAAGAACCACTTGCTCGCCCGCGGCCCGCGCTTCCGCATGGATGCCGAAATGATCCGCGATAGCGCGCTTCAAGTGTCCGGCCTCCTGGTCGAGAAACTCGGCGGCCCCAGCGTCAAACCCTACCAGCCGCCGGGCGTGTGGGAGGCGGGCAGCCAATCGCCGGAAGCATCCGATTCCTCCCGCTACGCGCAGGACCACGGCGACGCCCTCTACCGCCGCAGCCTGTACACCGTGTGGAAGCGCCTGGCCATCATGCCCGACATGGAGGCCTTCGACGCCCCCGACCGCCAGATCGCCTGTGTCCGCCGCCAGCGGACCAACACGCCGATGGCCGCCTTGGTGCTGTTCAACGACGTGCAATTGCTGGAGACCGCCCGTTTTCTCGGCCTGCGGGCCATCAAAGAGGGCGGCGCAAGCGACGACGACAAACTGGACTTCCTCGCGCGTACCACCCTGTCGCGCGCGCTTGAACCCCAGGAGGCAGCGGCGTTGAAACATTCGCTCGCGGATTTCCGAAAGGCTTTCGCCGACAAGCCCGCCGACGCGGCGGAATTGCTCAAGCAGGGCGAGAAGCCCAAGGCTGCCGATCTGCCCGACGCCGACCAGGCCACGTGGATGATGGTCGCCCACCAGTTCTTCAACCTCGACGCTTTCCTCAACAAGTGATTCACTGGACCGAGGGTCTCCGACCCTCGGCCAAAACAGCATTCCTTATTCACGAGGGTCGGAGACCCTCGATCCCGGGAAATCCGCCATGCAAAATCCTTCCCCCTGCTCGGACAACTTCGGCGAAGGCCCCACGCCCTACGACCTGCCGATCCCCCTGGCGCTCAAGGAAGAGTGGAAGCGCCTGGCCACCCGCCGCCACTTCCTGTCCTTGGGCGGCCAGGTGCTGGGCGCGGCGGCGTTGGCCTCGCTGCTGGGCAAAACGGCCGGCGCCAGTGAAGCCGCCGCGCCCGCCGCCCCATCGGCCGCCGCAGGCGCGGCGGCCGTGCCGGGCATGGTGCCGGCCCCGCACTTTCCCGCCACCGCCAAGCGGGTGATCTACCTGTTCATGTCCGGCGGCCCGCCGCAGATGGACATGTGGGACTACAAGCCCGGATTGGCCGAACAGAACGGCAAGGATATCCCCCAGTCGATTTTGGGCAAGGATTTCACCCCCACCGGCATGACCTCCGGCCAAGCCGGCTTCCCGGTGCGCGCCGCTGTCAGCGGCTTCAAGCGCCATGGCGCTTGCGGACGCTTCGTCACCGACCTCTTGCCGCACACCGCCAAGCTGGTGGACGACCTGGCCGTCATCAAGTCCGTGCACACCGACGCCATCAACCATGAGCCGGCCATCCTGCTGGCCAACACCGGCGCCATGTTCCCCGGCCACCCGTGCCTTGGCGCGTGGCTGTCCTACGGCCTTGGCAGCATGAACCAGAACCTGCCGGCCTTCGTCGTCTTGATGTCCACCACCCCGCAGATCGGCAACATGCAGGTGTTGACCTCGCGCCTGTGGGGCAGCGGCTTCCTCAGCAGCCGGCACGCCGGGGCCATGCTGCGCTCCAGCGGCTCGCCGGTGCTGTACCTGGACAACCCCAAGGGCATGACCCAGGATTTGCGCCGGCAAATGCTCGACGGGGTGCAGGCCATCAACCGGCGCACGGCGGAATCCTTCGGCGACCCCGAGACCCATGCCCGCATCGCGCAAAGCGAGATGGCCTTCAACATGCAGATGAGCGTGCCGGAACTTTCCGACATGTCCGACGAGCCGGCCGCCACCTGGGAACTCTACGGCGAGGAGGCGAAGACCCCCGGTTCTTTCGCCTACAACTGCCTGATGGCCCGCCGCCTGGCCGAACGGGGCGTGCGCATGACCCAGGTCTACCGCCGCGGCTGGGACCTGCACGCCGGCCTCACCGGCGACCTGCCCAAACTGTGCGCCGCCACCGACCGTGCCACCTACGCGCTGATCACCGACCTCAAGCGCCGCGGCATGTTCGACGACACGCTGGTCGTGTGGGGCGGGGAGTTCGGTCGCACCGTGTACTCACAGGGCGGCAATGGCCGCGATCACCACGCCAAGTGCCACACCATGTGGCTGGCCGGCGGCGGCGTCAAGGGCGGCATCGAACACGGCCGCACCGACGACTATTCCTACAAGGTGGAAGAGGATCAGGTGGAGATGCGCGACCTCAACGCGACCATCCTGCACACGCTGGGCATGGACCACCAGAAGTTGGCCTTCCGCCACGGCGGGCTGGACGAGCGGTTGGTCGGCGTGCTGCCGACCCAGGTGGTGAAGGACGTGCTGGCGTAAGCAAGGCGAACCGCAAGCGCAGCAACGGCATCTGCATCACCCGTCTTGGGCAAGACTTACGAAGCGCAAGTCTGACTGAACCGGGTTGCGCGCCGCATAATCAAAGCGATGCACTGTAATATCACCCTTCATACAGTCGTCTTTTATCATGTTCATACAAATATTCCCCATTCCATGCCGCCCATGCCCACCCCCCGCCCCACCCTCACCCTGCTGTTGGCCGCCTGCCTGTCCGCCCCCGCCTGGGCCCTCCCGGTGCTGGAGCCGCTGCCGCCCGCCGGCACCACGGCGGGCGCCTCCGGATCATTTGGCGAGCAGATGTCCCCCGGCAACCTGCTCAACGGCTCCGGCCTGGATGCCAATCAAGAACATGACAATGCGGGCTCCGCCGCCGGCATGTGGCACACGGCCATCAATCCCAAGCCATCGGAACCCGCCCCCGGGCTGCCGGCTTGTCCCGCCTGGGTGCGCTTCGATTTTGCCAAGCCCCAAGTGATGGACACCCTGGCGGTGTGGAACCACAACCAGTCCGGTCTGACCGACCGCGGCTTCCGCGACACCGTGGCTTACGGCACCACCGACGGCAAGCAATGGTTCGTGCTGGGCGCATTCACCCTCAAACAAGCCCAGGGGCAGGCCGAGGCGGCACAATTGTTCCCGCTGGCCACCCGGGGCAAGCCCTTGAGCGCCGTCATTCTGGCCGCCAAGAACAATTACGGCGGCAATGTGTATGGTTTGTCCGAAGTGCGCTTCGTCGCCACCCGCGAGGTGGATGAGGCGGCCCTGCCCCTGCCCCTGCCGACGGATATGACCATTGCGCCGCAGGCGATCTACCGCCACCGCGCCGATGGCAAGCCCGGGCGCGAAGTCATCCTGGATTTGAAAGGCGCCAAACTGCTGGCCGACGCCTCCCTTGACGTGCAAGTGGGCGGCAAGACCATGGAGACCGTGGCCCTGCCGGCCACCTTTGGCGGACGCGGCCGCTTGACCGTCCTGCTGCCGGAAGGACTGGCGGTCAAGGAGGCGGCCACGGTGGCTTTCACGCTCCATCAGGGCAAAAAAGAACTGGAGAAGACCGCCACCATTCCGGCCCAGCGCGAGTGGACGGTCTTCCTCTACCCGCATTCGCATGTGGACATCGGCTACACCCAGACGCAGGAGATCGTCCGCAAGATCAATGTCCGCAACCTGCAGGTCGGCATGGAAACCGCCGAAGAGGGCCGCAAAATGGGCGTCCGCTATGTGTGGAACCCCGAGACCGTCTGGGCCACCGAAAACTTCCTCAAGGTGGCGACGGAGGCACAGAAGGCGCAATTCATGCAAGCGGTCAAGGATGGCGAGGTCGGCTTGGACGCCAGTTTCGGCCACCTCAACACCAGCGCCTGCGCCGACGAGGAATTGATGCACTATTTCCAGGGCGGTTTGCGCCTGCGCCGAATGACCGGCGCGCCGGTGGACACCACCACCCAGGTGGATGTGCCCGGCGCCAGTTGGGGCTTGGTGCAGGCCGCGGCGCAGTGCGGCATCAAGGGCATGCTGGATTTCCCCAACGGCTTCGACCGCATCGGCGACATCCACCGTCATTTCGAGCGCCCTTTCTGGTGGGTCGCACCCGACGGCAAGTCGCGCATCCTTTACATCCAGGGGCCGGAATACGCCTTGGGCTGGAATTGGAAGGGTCAGTTCACCCGCCCCAACCCCTATCCGGCATTCGCCAACCCCAGCCCCGGCTGGGTGCAAGATTGGCCGGCGGTGGTGGACCGCCTCAGGACGGCCGATCCGTCGCAACACTTCATCCCGCTCAATTACATCCTGTCGCAGACGGCGGCCCTGGAAAGGGAAGGCCTGCCCTACAACCTGTTCACCATGACCTGGAGCATGTCGGACAATTCCCTGGTGGACGCCGACCTGCCGGCGGCCGTCAAGGACTGGAACGCGAAGTACGCCTATCCCAAACTGGTCATCGCCTCGTCGAGCGAAATCATCAACGCCTACGCGACGAAATTCGGCGACCAGATTCCCGAGAAGCGCGGAGACCTGACCGAATACTGGACCGACGGCCTGGGTTCCGACGCGCTGCGCGTGGGCTACAACCGCGTCTCGAAGGAGAAACTGGTGCAGGCCGAAGTCCTGCGCACGATGCTCGCACCGGCCGCGGGCGACGCCGCCTTCAACGAAGAAGCCTACGACGCTTGGCGCTCAATCCTTTTGGGCAGCGAACACACCTGGGGCTATTGGCGCCCCGAGAAACCGATCGCCAAGGAAGTCGAAAAGGTGAAATCCTCCTACTTCGAGCAAGGCAAGGCGCAAAGCGCCAAGGTGCTCGGCGACACGCTGGCCCTGGCCGCCAAACCCGAAGGTGCCGCCGTCACCGTCTTCAACACGCTCTCCTTTGAACGCTCGGGCTTGGCCACCCTGCCCGCGGGCGTGGCCGGCCTCGCGGATGCGTCGGGCGCCGGCGTGCCGGTGCAGAAACTCGCTTCGGGCGAAACTGTGTTCTTGGCCAAGGATATTCCTGCGCTTGGGGCCAAGACCTGGAAGATCGCGCCGACGGCCACCAACGCCCCTTCCCCGTTCACACTGACCGCCACCACGCTTGAGAGCGACCGCGTCAAAGTGGAAATCAATCCTGAAACCGGCGACATCACGCATTTGGTGGACAAGCGCACGAACCATGATTTCGTGGATGCCAAGTCGCCCTACGCGCTCAATTCCTACCGCTACCTGCACGGTGCCGATCCGGCCGACCGCGCCTCTGGACCGACCGAGATAAAGATTTCCGCCGGTGACAACGGCCCCGTTTGCGCCTCGCTGGTCATCACTGCCAAAGCGGAAGGCTGCCGCAGCCTCGTCCGCGAGGTGCGCCTGACGGCCGGCTCGGAGGCCGTCGAAATCCTCAACACCGTGGACAAGATTGCCACGCGCAACAAGGAAGGCGTCCACTTCGGCTTCGCCTTCAATGTGCCCGACGGTGAAATGCGCATGGACATCCCCTGGGGCGTGATGGTGCCGTGGAAGGACCAGCTGCCCGGATCCAACAAGAATTGGCTCGCTTTCCAGCGTTTTGTGGATGTGTCGAACGCCGGGGAAGGCATCACCTGGTGCGCCGTTGAGGCGCCGATCATCGAAGTCGGCGCCATCACCGCCAACCTGATTGGCGGCGTGCACGACTTGCGCCTGTGGCGCAAGGACATCGCGCCGACGCAAACACTGTTCTCCTGGGCGCTCAACAACCACTGGCACACCAATTTCCCGCTGGAGCAGGGCGGCGTCATCCCCTTCCACTACGCCATCCTGCCGCACGGTGCTTACGACCCGGTCGTAGCCAACCGCTTCGGCCTGGAGCAGAACCGTCCCTTGCTGTGCGTCCGCACCGACGGCGCGCCCAAGGCGCAGGCGCCGGTCGCGATAGACAACCCGCGGGTCTTCCTCTCGACGGCCAAACCGGCCGACGATGCTTCCGGCGCCGTGGTGCTGCGCCTGCGGTCGCTCTCCGACAAGGCCGAGAAGGTGGTGCTCACCTTCCCCGCCGGCGCGCCCAAATCCCTGCGCCATTGCGGCGGCGACGAGGTGGCCAAGGATGAGGCGCAAGCGACGCTGACCCTGCCGCCCTTCGGCTGCGCGTCGCTGCGGATGGAAAAAAAGGCGGAATAAGGCTGGCGCGCCGTGCCAGGATGGACGCTCCGTCAAACGCATTCCCGCTCCGGCAAAATCGCCGGCACCTGCGCCTGCCCCGCCGCATGCGACTTGCGCCAGCGGCCCGGGCTGGCGCCCAATTTCCGCATGAAGGCCCGGTGCAGGCGCAAGGTGGAGCCGAACCCCGACTCCTGCGCCACCGCGCACAACTTCTTGGGGGAGTCGGCCAGCAATTGGCAGGCCAGGCGCAAGCGGATCCGCTCGGAAAATTCCCCCGGCGTGCAGCGGAATTCCCGTGCGAACAGTTCGTACAACTTCTGGTGACCAACCTTGGCGTGGGCGGCCAAGGCCTGGATCGACAAATCCTCCGTCGGATGCGCAAACAAACGCGCCACCGCACGGGCCAAGTGCGGGTCCTGCGCGGCCACGCCCTGGGTGCTGGCGCGCTCGACGATGCCCGCCGGCGCCATGCGCCGCACCGGCGGCATTTTCAGCGGCCAACGGCCGTGCTTGCCATCAAGCACTTCCTGCAACAGGCGCGCGGCTTCGTAGCCGCCCCGTTCCGAATCCACCTGGATGCTCGACAACGGCACCCACGAGCACTCGCAGGCGATCTCCAGGTTGCCCACACCCAGCACCGACACCCGGCCCGGGATGTCCAAGCGGCCGTTTTTGGCGATCTCGCAGACCATGGCCGCGGTGCGGTCGTCCACGCAAAAGACCCCGGTGGGCCGGCCCAACCCCGCCAGGCTGCGGGTCAGGCGGTGGCGGATGCCCACCCAGGAGCCGGCTTCGTCCGCCGCGTCTTTCGCGCCGGCCGGCAGCAATTCCAAAAACGCGGCGCCGGCCGCCTTGGCGGCGGCGGCAAAACCGTCGCGGCGCGAACAGGCCACCGGATTGCGCCCGGGGGAACAAAAGGCCAGCTGCAAAAAACCCCGTTCGAGAAAATAGCGCGCCGCCATCCCGCCGATGGCCTCGTCATCTTCATGGACCCGCGGCAAACGCAAACCCGGCCACGCATGCGAAGAATCCACCACCGGCACTTTGAGCGAACGGACGAACTTCGCGGTTTCCTCGCTGCTGACCATGGCCACCGCGCCGTCGCCCTGCCAACCCCAGGGCAGGCTGCGGTCATAGGCGGCCTCCAGCGACAGGTGCCAACCATGCTCACGCGCGAAACGCGCCACGCCATGGTGGAAGCGGTTGTCGAACCAGTCGGTGATCAGCAGGATGGAGCAGGGGACAGGGGCGGGCATGAAGACCATGATAGTGCGTCCGGAAAAAAAGATAGTAATCAAAGGACGTTTATCGCATCCAATTGATCGGAATTACCGCCCCATCCCCCCTCCCCATCCCTCCATGAAAATCCGCACCCTCGCCCTGCTGTCCGCCCTGCTGGCCGCCTGCCCCGCCTTCGCCGAAGACTACGACACCACGCCCGCCCCGGCCAGCCAGGCCAAGGCCCCGGCTCATTCCAAGGTCAAGGAAGTGATCGTCGTCTGCAAGACCCACTTTGACATCGGCTTCACCCACCGCGTCAAAGACCTCATCCCGTATTACCGCACCACCATGATCGACCGCGCGCTGGCGACCATGGAGCAAAGCAAGAATCTGCCCAAGGAGCAGCAGTTCGCCTGGACCGCGCCGGGTTGGGTGATGGCCAAGGTGCTGGAGGATTGGCAAGGCCAGACCCCGGCGCGGCGCGCCAAACTGGACACCGCCTTCAGGGAAGGCAAATTCATCGTCCACGCCCTGCCCTTCACCTTGGAAACAGATGCCTGCGAACCGGAGGAAATGGCCCGCGGCCTGGTGTTCGCTTCCGACCTGGAGCGCAAGGTGGGCAGGCCGCTGCCGGGTGCGGCCAAACTCACGGATGTGCCGGGCCACAGCGGCGCGCTCTCCACCGTGCTGGCGCAGGCCGGCGTGAAATTCCTGCACATCGGCTGCAACTGGCCGGCCGGCTATGTGCGCACCCCCGGCCTGTTCTGGTGGGAAGGGCCCGACGGCTCGCGCACCCTCACCATGTATTCGGTGCTCTACGGCAGTTGCACCGCCATGTGGCCCAAGGATTGGCTCGGCGCCGACCCCGAACCCCAGACCGGCCAGGGCCTGCTGCCGCCGGCCGACTGGCCCTATTCCGTCTGGCCGGCCATCATCGTGACCCCCGACAACTCCGGGCCGCCCAATGAAAGGGCCGTGCAGGCCTATTTCGCCGACGCGCAAAAGAAAATGCCCGGCGTGAAATTCCGCATGGGCACGATGGAGGAATTCACGGCGGCCATCCTCAAAGAAAACCCCGTCATTCCCGTGGTCAAGGCGCAAATGCCGGACACCTGGATCCACGGCATCCTGTCCGACCCGGAGGGCTGCAAACTCTCGCGCGAGGCGCACGCGCTGATCGCCGACACCGAGGCCCAGCGCACCCAATTGCAGGCCTGGGGCCTCCCGCTGGCCTCGGACAAACAAGAGATCGCCTTGGCCTACGAAAACATCCTGCTCTACGGCGAGCACACCTTCGGTGGCTCGACGGTGCTCATGCACTACGGCAAGAACTTCGACAAGAACGACCCCAAGGCGGTCGCCAATCTGGAAGGCTCGTGGGAGGACAAGGCCGACTACATCCGCAAGGCGGACAAGATCGCGCACGCGCTCACGGATGAGAATCTGAAGGCGTTGGCGCAAGCGGTGAAACGCAACGGCGATTGCGCCGTGGTTTACAACCCGTTGCCGTGGAAGCGGACGGAGGTGGTGGAAATCAACGGCCAACGCACCACGGTGTCGGATGTCCCCGCCGGCGGTTACAAGGCGGTGGCGGTTCCACCGGCCTGGAAATGGAATGCGCCGTCGCCGTCCGCCGCCCCATTCTCGCTTGAAAACGAATTCTTCAAGGTCACCCTGGACCCACAAAAGGGCGCCGTCACTTCAATCGTGGACAAGCGCACCGACCGCGAGTGGTTGGACGGCGCGGACCACGGCGCAAGTTATCTCAACGAGCGCTTCTCCTATGCCCAGACCGAGGCCTATGTGACGGCCGACATGGCCAACCGCACCCGGGGCGCCTTTGGCGTCGGCGCCACGCACCATTGGCTGCACCCCAACATGTACAAGCCGGGTCTGCCGGAAAATGTGCCCTACCGCGCCGCCTCGCCCAAGGGCGGCAGCGGCTGGAGCATCCCCAACGCCATTTTCCTGACCATGCCCGGCGACCCCGCCAACCACCTGCCCGCCACCGAACTGAAAGTCTCCCTGCCGCCCGGCCAGCCTTATGTGGATCTGGAACTGACCATCAAGGACAAAGCCAAGGACAACTGGCCGGAAGCCGACTGGTTGCGCCTGCCCTTCAAGGTGGACCACCCGACCTTCACCGTCGGCCGCGCGCTGGGCACGATGAATCCGGCCACCGACATTTTGCCCGGGGCCAACCGCGACATGTACACCGTGGGCCAAGGCGTGACCCTCACCGATGCCGACGGCGCCGGCGTGGCGGTCTGTCCGCTGGACCATCCGCTCATCAGCCTGGACCGCCCCGGCTGTTGGAAATTCTCGCGCGATTTCACCCCGAAAAAGCCGGAAGTCTTCATCAACCTCTACAACAACCAGTGGAACACCAATTTCCGCTACTGGGCGCCGGGCACCCATTCCTCCCGCGTGCGGGTGTGGACTTTCGGCAAAGACACCGCCGGGGACTTGCGCCTGGCCGTGCCCGCGTTGGAAGCGCGCAACCCGCTGCAGGTGGCCCTATGCAAGGGCGCCGGCGGCAGTTTGCCGCCCGAGCAATCGGGCTTGACGGTTTCGCGCAAGGGCGTGGTCGTTACCGCCTTCGGCGCCGATCCCGACGGCAACCCCGGCACGCTCCTGCGCTTGTGGGAACAAGCCGGCATCGGCGGCGAACTGACGGTCACGTTGCCCAAGGGGTTCAAGGTGACCAAGGCGCAACCTGTGAACCTGCGCGGCGAAAAAGAAGGTGAAGTGCTGGAGATCAAAGATGGGACGATTACCCTGCAACTGGGGGCCTATGCGCCCAAGAGTTTGATTCTGGAATAACCCTCGCACATGCACCCATGAACATTCCCCGCCCCACCCCCATCCTCCTGCTGGCCGTCTTCACCACTTGCGCCTGTGCCACCACGGGAGCCGCGCCTGCCCCCGCATCCACGCCGGAAGGACCGCGCATCGTTGGCGCGCACCAGGCGGTGTTCACCGCGCCGCCGCGCAGGATTCCCTCCAACCAATCCACCGACGCGCCGCTCCTGGGCAACGGCGATTTCCTCGCCGCCCTGGGCGGTCCGCCGGAGGCGTTGCAATTCCATCTTTCCAAGGCCGACCTGTGGGAAATCCGTCCGGATGCCGGCCCGCGCGGCCTTGGCCGGCTGGACCTCACCCTGCCCGCGATGAAGGGCGCGACCTACCGCGTCACCCAGGATTTGCGCCGCGCCACCACCACCGGTTTTTTTGAGAAGGATGGCATCACGCTCACGATGGAATCGGCCGTGGCCGCGACGGAAAACACCCTGTGGGTGACGCTGTCGGCGACGGGCGGCACGGTGAAGGGCGGCGCCGTGCTGCGCGGCGCAGGCCGCGCGGCCACTGATCCCGCACCGGACGCGGTGCCGGTGATCGAACGCCGTTACGACAAAGGCATGTTCCGTCCGACCGGCGCCGCTTGCGCCTTGCGCGCCCTTTCCGGCGACGCCGGTGATTTCACCATCTCTCCCGGCAAGCCGGTGACCCTGATCCTGTCCGCCTCCGGCTTGGCCAACACGCCCGACTTCCGCGCCGCCGCCCTCAAGGGCGCAACGGAAATCACGCCCAAGGATCTCGCCGACTTGCGCCTGGCGCACACCGGCTGGTGGTCGGATTTTTGGGGCAAATCCTTCATTGAAATCCCCGATAAGGCGCTGGAGCAGCGCTACTACCTCTCGCACTACTGCATGGCCAGCTGCAGCCGTCTGCGGCATTTCCCGCCGGCCCTCTACGGCTGGACGCTCTCGGAGGGGACGCCGAAGTGGGGCGGCGCCTACTTCCTCAACTATAACTTCTACGCCCCGTTTTACGGCCTGTACGCCGCCAACCATGTCGAGCAGGCCATGCCGTGCAACGATGCGATCACGGACGCCCTGGACCTTGGCCGCACGTGGTGCCAAAACGAGCTCAAGATGGACAAGGGCATTCTCCTGCCCGTCTCCATCCTGCCTTACGGCGTCACCGGCGCCGGGACCACCTGGGGCCAGCGCAGCAACGCCTCCTACTGCTGCGTTCCGCTCGCCTCCACCTGGTATGCGACCTACGACCTGGATTTCGCCAAACGCGCCTATCCCTTCGTGCGGGCCACCGCCGAATTCTGGGAAAATTTCCTCGTGCTTGAAAACGGCCGCTATGTGGACAAGAACGATGCGGCCCTTGAAAACTCAGGACGCGACACCAACCCCATCGTCGCCCTGGCCCTGATCCGGCAAGTGATGGATCTGGCGACGGACATGAGCACCGCACTTGGCGTGGACGAACACAAGCGTGCGAAATGGGCCGATATCCGCGACCGCTTGAGCGACTACCCCACCTGCACCGTCGGCGAATTGCCGCCCGGCTGCCGCATCGCACTGCCCAATACGCCACAGACCAAGGCCCTGC
>CAZKVP010000077.1:0-15417 GCA_964556215.1 uncultured Phycisphaeraceae bacterium | reverse complement strand
CCGCTCCATTTGCGCTTGTGATTATCTACGAACGGATATTTAGGAGTCCGTATTATGCAAATACATGGTGCCAGTTCCCACGGCAAGAAAAAGCCCGGCAAAGTCCGGCGTTGGTCAAATGCCTTTTTGATTGTCCTATGGGTTCTTTGCGCGTGGTGGTAACACCTTCAATCCAGCGTTTCATTCAAGGTGTAGTAGCCGTGATTGGTGGTCAAGGCTTTGCCGTCTGCCGAGCGCACATCCGGCAACTTGATGTCATAAACATGGGTCTTGACCAATTCGGTTTTGAAAAACAGGCTCAGGCCGTCTTTGGCCACTTCCAAGCCGGTGGCGGCGGGCTTTTTCTCATCCACATTGGGCGATCCGTAGGTGGCCCAGAAATGGTAGGTCCAATGCTTGACCCCCACCTGCGCCGCCGTCAGGCCGGACGCGATCGGTTGGGTGAAATACACGCGGAAGCCGCCCTTCTCATGCTTGATGTCCTTGATGCAAAAGGGCACGGTCTTGCCGTCCCACACCACTTTTTCAAGGCCGAAAGGCAGATCCCCGGATGAGCCCCAGCCGCGGCCGGTTTCGCCCAGCCACAGGGCGCCGTCCTTGTCGAAGGCGCCGCGGACGATGCCGCAGCGGACGTGGTTGATGAAGTCGATGCAGAAGCCCTGCCACTGGCCCTTGACCTCCTGCAGGGTGAAGCGCATCACGTTGGATTGGGTCTGGTCGCCCATGAATATCTGGCCGGCGAAGGGGCCGAACTTGCCGCCGGTCGTGTCCACCACCGGCTGGCCGGGGGAACTGGCCAGTTCGCGGTAGGGGATCCACACCGCCGGCGCGGTGCGCAACTTGGCCCACTGCGCGTCGGAAATGGCGTTGAGGTCCTTGCCCTTGTAATCCGGGTGGTCCATGATGCCGGCGGGATGGCCGTAGAACGCGCCCCTCTGAACCACCGTCAGAAAGGAAGTGGGCATGTAATCGCCCTGATTGTCGGAAAACAGCAGTTTGCCATCGGGCATGATGCCGACGCCGCAAGGGGAGCGCAGCCCCCAGGCGAGCACCTCGAATTTCCCTTCCGGCGTCACCTTGTAAAAAGTGCCGCGGGAACAGCCTGGCGCGGCCCCCATGCCCGCGCCATGCACCCGCACATGCTGCGCGGTGGCAAAGCCATAATTGGCATGGGACAGGTTGAGCGCGCCATAGAAATTCCCCCGGGCATCGCGCACCAGGCCGTGGTTGAACTCGTGGTAGTTGCCGGTGGTGCGGCCGGTGGCACACACGCGCGCGTAGTCGTCGGCCACGCCGTCGCCGTCGGTGTCGCTGAGTTTCGTCAATTCCGGTTTCTGGGTGACGAACACCGCGCCGGTCTCCTTGCCATCCTTGCGGTCCAGCAGCAGGCCGCAGGGCTCCTGCAGGCCTTCGGCGAATTTGCGCCACTTGGCGTCGGCCAGCGTCCACACATCACCCTCGCGGGTGCAGACCCAGACCCCGCCCCTGGCATCGGCGTCCACGCCGGTGACGGAGAAGGGCACCCCCTTGGGCAGGGTGATGGTCTGGACGGAATAGCCTTCCGGCAGCACGGCCGGCACGGGATCGGCGGATGCGACGGCGGCCGCCAAGGTGAGCCACGTCAGGGCGCAAGTGCGGATGGAAAGATTCATGGGGGCTCTCAAGACATTCAGAAGGGAAGCGGGATGGTTTGGCTGCCGGCCTGCGCCGCCGGCACCGTGCGCGTTTTGCCCGGCGCATCCGGCAACAGCAGCGGGCCCGGCGCCGGGTCCACGAACGACACGGTGACGCGCAGACCATTGGCGGTGGCGGCCAAGGTTTCGTCAAAGCGCGCGCCGCCGATTTTGTAGTGCAGCGTCACTTGCGCCTGCGACAGGCGGTAACCCAGAAATTCGGCCTTCTCCTCGGGATGGCCGGCCAGCCGCACCAGGGGTTGCACGGCCAAAGGCACGGGCTTTCCGCCCAACGGCAGATTGGGGCGTTCGCCGCGGCCCAGGCGCGAGCCGCCCACATCCAGGAATTCGCCATGCCAGGCGAGGGGAAGCGTGTTGAGATCCGTGTCCACCGCGCCGTTGACGGCGCCGGGGAAGCCCAGGATCAGCATGGGCGCGCCGGCCTGCCCCTGGATGTTGCCACGGACGGCGCGGGCTTGGTCCCGCACCGTCAGGACTTCGGGGGTGGAAACCGGCTCGGTCAGGAACCCGGTGGAGGCCGGGCCGCTCCAAACCAAGTTGAGGGCGGCATCGGCCCCGCCCTGGAAATAACGCAACTCAAAGGCGTGGCCGCCGGCCTTAAGCTCCGTTGTGCCGTACATTTTGGCTTTGGCATTGTGAAGGCCGTCGTTGGCGACCACCTGCGCGCCGTCAATGAACAGGGCGGATCCGTCATCCGATGCCAACTGAAATTGGTACGCCCCCGCGACCGGCACCAGCAGCCGGCCGGAGTACACCACGCCGTAATTGGCGCTGCGTTCAAACTTGGCGAGTGCGATGGGCTCGTCGTCCTTGAGTTCGCCCTCCCCCACCGGTTTCAACCGGGTGAAATCGGGCAATTGCCGCCAGGCCCCCTCGTACAGCCGGTATTTCACTTGCCGCAATCCCTGCGCGCGCGACTTGATGAAGGCGACGAGCGCGATTTTGTCCTCCTCCGGCAGGGCGGCGAAGGGCGGCATGCCCTTTTGGGCCGAGCCTTCATTGATGGATTTGAGGAGGTCCTCCACCCGGCCGCCCTTGGCCCAGACGGCGTCGGTTAGGCAGGGGCCGACGCCGCCCTCCAGGAACTTGCCGTGGCAGCCGGCGCACACTTGCGCCTCGAACACCTGCGCGCCGCGACCGACCATGCCGGGTTCGCGCATGCGCTCCTCAAAAGAGGGCAAATGGATGCGGGTGGCAGGAGGATGGGCGTTCTGCCCCGCCACCGTGGCAATGGTCACGCCAATGCCCGCCATGCCAAGGGCGCAAGTGGCCAAGGCAGCGATCAGCAATGCGGGGGAAGGACGATCGGTGGAAGGCATGGACGAGAATCGCAAGAGGGAGCCAAACCCATGCGGGCGGCAAAAACAATGGGCAAAGGGATGCGTGGTACGGGGAGATTGTTACATTTTTTTGCGGGGATCATTTCCAGAGTGATGCAGCGGGCGGTGGGCCAAGAACGGCCGACCGAGGGCGCGTCGGAGGAATCCCCTTGCGCAGCCTTGCTTCCGACCCGTTCCGCCCATACAGTGGCGGCCTGTTTGTTCCATTCAACCCCTTGGGAGACCCGATGGAGATTGTCATAGGCATCATTCTGGGCGTCGTACTCTGGTTTGTTTTCCGCTTTGTGCTGACCGGCATCTACACGGTGGACCAAAACCAGCGCGCGGTGCTGACATCGTTTGGCCGGGCCGAGCGCATCGGCTCCGCCACCACCGCCGACGATCCCATTGCCGCCTCGCTTTCCGCGGAGGAATTGCCGCGGTACACCTACCCCCAGGTGCGCGTGATTCCCCCGGGCGTGTACTTCAAATGGCCGTGGCAGCGCGCCTACCGGGTTTCCATCGCCACCGAGACGATCAACATGGCCTACGACCCGGCCAGTCCGTGGGCCAATTCCAACGGGACCGTGCTGGAGGCCGTCACCAAAGACCAGCTCAACACCGGTCTGACCGGGCAGATCCGCTACCGCGTCAGCGAACGGAACCTTTACGCCTATGTGTTCGGCGTCCAACGGCCCATCGCGCATGTGATGGGTTACTTCGTCGCCGTGCTGCGCGCGCGCATCGCCAACTTCGAAGCCCCGCCGGCTGATGGCGACGCCGCGCCCGTCGTGCAGACCGGCATCTCCATCAACGACCTGCGCAAAAATCTGCGCAACCTCAACGAGGACATGGACCGCAAATGCGTCTCCGCCGTCGCCCGCTACGGCATTCAACTCGACGCCTCGCTCATCACCGGCATCGACCCGCCGCCGGAGGTGGAATCCGCGCTGGCGGCCATCAACACGGCGCACAACCAGGTGTCCTCCGACATCTCGCTGGCGCAGGCCGGTGCGGACCAGAAAATCACGCAGTCCAAACGCGCGGTGGAAATCGAAACGCTCAAGGCGCAGGCCGAAGTCGAACCGCTGCGCCGGTTGGCGGCGCAACTGGCCGACCTGAAGAAAATCGGCGGCTCCGGCGCTTTGGACGGGTATGTGCGCAATGTGCGGCTGGCCCTGTTCGGCAATGCCAACCGCGTGGTTTTGGAGGCCAAGCCATGAACATCGACATCCCCCCCGCAATCATGCACATCCTGGTCGCCGCCGGGATTTCCATGGCCGCCTGCTCGGTTGGCATTCCGCTTTTTCTGGCGCTCGCGCGCCTGCTTGGCGTGTACGCCATCGTCCAGGAGCGCCGTTGTTTCGTCTATGTCCTCTTCGGCAACGTGGTCGCCACGCTCGACGAACCCGGGCTGCACTTCCTGCTGGCCAAGGCCGGCTGGCGCGCGCTGGTCGTCAACTGGCTGGGCCGCCGCTACGAAGTCGATTTGCGCCTTGATCAGGAGTACCTGCGCAGCCTTCCCGTCAATTCGGAGGAAGGCGCGCCCATGGGCATTGGCATCTGGTATGAAATGTTCGTGTCGGACCCGGTGGCCTACATCTTCAAAAACACCGACCCGCGCGGCTCCCTGGCCGCCAATGTGAACAATTCGGTGATGCGTTGCCTCTCCAACATGCCGTTGACGGACATGCTCTCGAACCGTCTGGCCATGAGCCGGTCGCTGCGCGAGGAAGTCTCCCCCCAGTCGCACGACTGGGGCTACAAGTTGGGGTCGGTGTACATCCGCAAAGTCCACTTCCGCGACGCCGGCATGATCGGCCAGATCGAGGGCAAGGTGGTCAACCGCCTGCGCCAGGTCACAGCCGCCATCACGCAGGACGGCTCCAACCAGGTCAACATCATCATCAGTTCCGCCAACCGGCTCGCGGCGGTGGAATTCGCCAAGGCCGCCGCCATGCGCCCGCAGATCGTCGGCTCGGCGCTCAATGAAATCTCGCAGGACGCCGAAGTGGCGCAGGCGATGTTCGCCGTGCTGGAGACGCAAAAAATGCTCGAGTCCAAAGCGGCCATCACCATGATCCCGAAAAACACCGGATTCATGCGCGATCTGCTCGCGGTGACCGACAATGCCAGGTAATTCCCCGCCTGCCCCGCCCCCTCCCGATGAAAACCGCCTGCGGGCGGTTTTTTCATGGAAAAATTGCAAGGGCAAGGCCGTCTCAGAATTCATGTTCGTTTTTTGTTTTGATTTATTGTTCCTGTTTTGTTAGGATTTGGCCATGCTCGCCCAAATCCACTCCTTCGTCCTCCAAGGCATCGACCCCATCCTCTGTGAAGTGGAGGTCAATCTCTCGGAGGGCAGCGACTTCAAAGCCAGTGTGGTCGGCCTGCCCGATGCGGCGGTCAAAGAATCGCTGGACCGGGTGATCACCGCCATCAAGAACAGCGATTACAGCTTTCCCTTGGTGGATGCCCGCCTGCTGGTCAACCTGGCGCCGGCCGATGTGCGCAAAGAAGGGCCGGTCTACGATCTGCCCATCGCCATCGGGGCGCTGTATGCCTGCGGGGTACTGCGCCGGGACGGCGCCTCACCCAATCCCAAGAAGCTGCTGTTCGCCGGCGAGTTGGCACTTGACGGCCGGGTGCGGCCGATTTCCGGCGTCATCAACCTGGCCATGCTGGCGGCCAAGATGGGGCTGGAGGGTGTGGTGGTGCCGGCCGAATGCGCGTCAGAGGCAACGGCCGTGCCGAACATCAAGGTTTATCCCGCCACCTCCCTGGCGCAGGTGGTGGGCCATCTGGCCGGCTTGGCGCCCATCGAACCGATGCTGGAACACGATGCCGAAGCGGCCATCTCCCATGCGGGCGCCGAGGTGGATTTTGCCGACATCCGCGGGCAGGCCGCCGCCAAGCGCGCCATGCTGGTGGCGGCCGCCGGCGGGCACAACATCCTGATGATCGGCCCGGCCGGCACCGGCAAAACGATGCTGGCCAAGGCCCTGCCGGGCATCCTGCCGCCGCTCTCGCGCGAAGAGGCGCTGGAGGTGACGCGCATCTGGAGCAGTGTGGGCAAAGTGCCCAAGGGCACGCCGCTGCTGACCACCCGCCCCCACCGGAGCCCGCACCACACGGCCAGCCCGGCCTCGGTCATCGGCGGGGGCATCATTCCGCGCCCGGGCGAGGTGTCCATGGCCCATCACGGGGTTCTTTTTTTGGATGAGATGGCCGAATTCCCGCGCATCGTGCTGGAGACCCTGCGCCAGCCGATGGAGGACCACTGCGTGACCATCGCCCGCGCCAACAGCACGGTGAAGTTCCCCGCCCGCTTCATGCTGGTGGCCGCGCTCAACCCCACCGCCGCCGGCGACATGCCGGCCGACACCTACGGCCAACGCGACATGGACCGCTACCTCTCGCGCCTGTCGGGGCCCCTGGTTGACCGCATCGACATCCACATCGAAGTGCCCAAGGTGCCCTTCCATGAACTCTCCGGCGCGGCCACCGGCGAAAAATCCCGCGACTTGCGCCAGCAGGTGATCGCCAGCCGCCGCGTGCAGACTCAGCGCAACGGCGGCAGCCTCAAACCCAACGCCGCCCTCACCGGCCCGGAGTTGGACCAATTGGCGCCCCTGGACGCCACCGCCAAGGAGGTGCTGCGCCAGGCCATGCAGGAATTGGGCTTGTCGGCCCGCGCCTACGACCGCATCCGCCGCGTGGCGCGCACCATCGCGGACATGGAGGGTAGCGGACGGGTGACGGCCGACCATGTGGCGGAGGCGGTGCAATACCGGTTGCTGGATCGGAAACGGGGCGGAGTGATGACTGGGTGAAAAGGTGAAAGACTCCCTCACTTTTCCTCAAACCACCCGCGCTTCCTGTTTTTCACCACCGCATCCCATGCGAACACCCGCCCGTTCATGGCGACAAAAACACCCGGCGGCAGCGCCTGCGCGAAGGCGACGGCCGTGCCAAGATTGAAGGCGGCATCCGATCCGGTGACGGCATGCGGCACCATGGCACCGGTGAGCACGAGGGTCTTGCCTGCCAAATCGCGTTTTTTTTCCGTTTGCGCCGCATGTGCCAGCGCGCGGGCGGTCTCCACCATCGTGTCGGTGCCGTGGGTGATGACGATGTGCTTTCCCTTGGCCTTGGTGCAGGCCGCCACGATGGCGGCGCGGTCGGCATCGGTCATTTCCAAACTGTCCTTGAGCATGGGTGTTTGCACCCGCACCGGCACGCGGCAACGCCCGGTGGCGAGGATTTCCGGCGCATGGGTTTGCCCGAACACCAAGGCACCGGTGAGCGGATCGTAAATTTTGTCGAATGTGCCGCCGGTGGAAATCAAAGTGAGAGTGGTGGACATGCAGGCACTTTAGCAGGACGGCGTCACGGGACAAAAACACAACCTGTCACTTTTGCGCATGACCCGCTATCGAATAAAATACTGTTAAATTGACGGCAAAATGAAGTCGTTTCTGTAAGACTTGGCCCCTTCCCGGCATCCCTCTCCCCATGCCTGCACGAACCACCCGATTCAGCCTCATCATCCCCCTGCTGTCCGCCGCCTTGTTGACGGCTTGCGACCGGCGGTCCTCCACGCCGGCCACCGGGCCGGCCCAACCCGCTGCGCCCGGAAAAACCACCGCCGCACCGGCCCCCACGCTGCTGCCCAAACGCCCGATTTCCTTCAACCAGGACATCCGGCCGATCTTTGCCGATGTTTGCTTCAACTGCCACGGTGCCGACCTGCACAAAGCCGAAGGCGGCTTGTCGGTGATCGACTTGGAACATGCGACCAAGGCCGGCAAAGACGGCAAGCTGGCGCTGGTGCCGGGCCATCCGGAAAAAAGTGAAATAGTCGCGCGCATTTGGTCCAAAAAGGAACCCATGCCGCCGGTGGACAGCCACAAAGTCCTGACCCAAAAGCAAAAAGAATTGATCACCCAATGGGTCAAAGAAGGGGGCAAATATCAGAAGCACTGGGCCTACGAATACCCCAAGATGACCCCGACGCCGGAAGTCAAAGAAAAAAACTGGCCGCTGTCCTTCACCGACAACTACCTGCTGGCCGACCTGGAAACCAAGGGCATCCCCCACGCTCCGGAAGCCGACCGTGCCACCCTGTGCCGCCGCCTGTACCAAGACTTGCTCGGCCTGCCGCCGACGCCGGCGCAAATGGACGCCTTCCTGGCTGACAAGCGCCCGGACGCCTACGAGCAGTTGGTGGATTCCCTGCTGGCCAACCCGCACCACGGCGAGCGCATGGCCACTTATTGGCTCGATTTGGTGCGTTATGCCGACACCGTGGGCCTGCACGGCGACCAGGGCCAAAACGCCTCGCCCTACCGCGACTGGGTGATTGACGCCTTCATCAACAACATGCCGCAGGACAAGTTCATCGATTGGCAGTTGGGCGGCGACCTGGTTGAAGGACTGGATGCCAAAGACCGCAACGACGCCATGATCGCCAGTTGCTTCAACCGCCTCAACATGACCTCGCACGAGGGCGGCATCCAGCTCAAGGAATACGAAGCCATCTATCTGGCCGACCGGGTGCGCAACACCTCGCAGGCCCTGATGGGCGCCTCGATGGGTTGCTGCCAGTGCCACGACCACAAGTACGACCCCTACTCCATCAAGGATTTCTACGCGTTGGGGTCGCTGTGGTCGGACATTGACGACGAGGACCATTTGCGCCGGGCCGGCACCCTCAACGCCATCGTCACCACGCGCCTGCCGGAGATGACTTTGCTTTCGCCATTGGACCGCATGCGTCAAGCGCAACTTGGGGCGCAACTGGCGGCCGAAAAAGATCCGGCCAAAATCAAGGGTCTTGAGGCGCAAATCAAAGCCATCAAACCGCGCAAGGTGATGGTCAGCCAGGCCTCCGCCAAGCCGCGCGAGGTGCGCGTGCTGCCGCGCGGCAACTGGATGAGCAAGGACGGTGAAATCGTCACTCCCCAGGTGCCGAAATTCCTTGGTTCGTTCGAGAAAATGGGCGTCAAAGGCCGCGCCAACCGGCTGGATTTCGCCCACTGGCTGACTTGGCCAGAGGCCAAGGGCGGCTGCGGCGAACTGACCGCCCGGGTGTGGGTCAACCGCCTGTGGTACCTGTTCTACGGCGAGGGCCTGTGCCCTTCGATCGCCGATTTCGGCGGCCAGGGCGAACCCTGTGCCCACATCGAACTGCTCGACCGCCTGACCCTGGAATACATGAAAGGCGGCTGGGACAACCGCAAGTTCATCCGCATGCTGGTGACCAGCCGTGCCTACCGCATGGCCTCCACCGCGCCGGCGCAACTGCTGGCCGACGACCCGCGCAATCTGGAATTCGCCCGCCAGGGTCGTTGGCGCCTGCCGGCGGAAAACATCCGCGACACCGCCCTGGCGGCCAGCGGGTTGTTGGTCTCCGACATCGACGGTCAGACCATCCGCCCTTACCAGCCGGAGGGCTACTACCAGCATTTGCAATTCCCGGACCGCACTTACCACGCGGACACCGATTCAAACGAATGGCGCCGCGGCGTCTACGTCCACTGGCAGCGCATGTTCCTCCACCCGGCCCTCAAGGCCTTCGACGCCCCCAGCCGCGAAGATTCCTGCCCGCGCCGGGCCATCACCAACACCCCGCTGGCCGCGTTGGTGGCCCTCAATGACCCCACCTTCGTGGAAGCCGCCCGCGCCCTGGCCCAAATGACCCTGCAGGCCGGGCTCAAGGATGACGACGCTCGCTGCCGCTTCATCCTGCGCCGCTGCCTGTCGCATGCGGCCGATGACCAAGAAGTGGCCGTCCTCAAGCAAGTGCTGGAAACCGCCCGCGCGGATTTCGCCCTGCGTCCGGACGACGCCGCCAAACTGCTGGCCATCGGACTTGCGCCTTTGGACAAAACACTGAATACGACCGAATTGGCCGCCTGCACCCAGGCCGCCCGCGTGGCCCTCAACCTGCACGAAACCCTGACCCGCGACTAAATTCCAAATACCTTTTACACGCTCTCCCATGAATATTGATCTTCAACAACTCGCCGACGAAGCCGACCGCGTCACCCGCCGCCAGTTTCTGGGCCATACCTCCCTTGGCCTTGGCCTGGCCGCCATGGGCTCGGTGGCCGGCGGCAGCCTGCTCTCCACCCCCGCCCTTGGCGCACCGGCGCCGTCACCGGCGGCGGCCATGATTCCCGGCCTGCCACCGCCGCACATCCTGGCCAAGGCCAAGCGCGTCATTTTCCTGTGCATGGCCGGGGGGCCGAGCCATTTGGAAACCTTCGACTTCAAACCCAAGTTGCGCGCCCTGTCCGGCAAACCGATGCCGGAGGAATTCACCAAGGGCCAGCCCATCGCCCAGTTGCAGGGCAAAACCCTCACCTGTCTGGGTGCGCAGACCAACTTCCACCGCTACGGCAAGGGCGGCGTTGAAATCAGCGACTACCTGCCGCACATCGCCTCCGTGGCCGATGACATCGCCGTCATCCGCTCGATGGTGACCGAGCAGATCAACCACGACCCGGCCCACACCTTCCTCAACTGCGGCACCATTCTGCCCGGCCGCCCCAGCATGGGCGCCTGGGTCACCTACGGCCTTGGCAGCGCCAACGAAAACCTGCCCTCGTTCGTGGTTTTGACCAGCAAGAGTTCCCAGGGCGTGCAGCCGATCGCCAACCGCCAGTGGAGCGCCGGCTTTTTGCCGGGGCGCTGCCAGGGGGTCGAATTCCAAGGCAAGGGCGCCCCGGTGAATTATGTGAACAACCCCGATGGCATCAACCGCACCGACCAGGAGCATGTGCTCAATGCCGTCAACGAAATCAACCGCCTGCGCGAGGCGCAAGTGCACGACGCCGAGTTGGAAACCCGAATCCAGCAATACGAACTGGCCTTCCGCATGCAGATGAGCGTGCCGGATTTGGTTGACATTTCCGACGAATCACCGGAAATCCTCGCCGAATACGGCGCCAAGCCCGGCGACGGCAGTTTTGCCAGCAACTGCCTGCTCGCCCGCCGTTTGGCCGAACGCGGCGTGCGCTTCATCCACCTGTACCACCGCGGCTGGGACTTCCACGGCAACCTGACCGGCGGCATGACGGAAAGTTCCGCCAAGACCGACCGGCCCACCGCCGCCCTGATCCGCGATTTGAAGCGCCGCGGCCTGCTGGATGACACCTTGGTGGTTTGGGGCGGTGAATTCGGCCGCACCCCGATGGCCCAGGGCAACGGGCGCGACCATCACATCAAGGGCTACTCGATGTTCGTATGCGGCGGCGGCGTCAAGGGCGGCACCACCCACGGCGCCACCGACGACATGGGTTACAACGCCGTGGAAGACATCGTCAATGTGCGCGATTTGCACGCCACCCTGCTGCACCAACTCGGGCTCAACCACGAACAGTTGTCCTACCGTTTCCAGGGTCTGGACGTGAAACTGACCAGCGTCAAGCCGGCGCGGGTGGTGACGGAAATTCTGGCGTAAACGGCGGCTGCCGGCTACAAACCCGGCAGGGTCTCATTTTGGCGGCGGTGGACCGACCTGCGACCGGTCCACAACATCCAAGCCATGTAGCCCACGATGCAGACATTCCCGGCCAGCAAGCCGCCGGTGAACCAGCCCGGGTGCCGCATCAATTCATAGCCCTCCACCGGCAGGTAGATGCCGCCGGAAAGCGCGGCCAGCCACTCGGCCCAGCGCCGTTCGCGCCACAGACCGTAGGCTTCAAAAGCGTGCAGCGTCACATAGGCCAACAGCACGCCCCAGAACATCAGCCAATCCCCGGGTGTGACCGCCTGCGACCATTCCAAGAACAGGGCGATGAAACGCGCTTTGCGGTCGACATGCACGTGGTCCACCAGCCAATTGACCATCGTCTGCGCCGACTCACCCCGGACCAGCAGCACGGCGAAAACAACCCCCACCGACAGCACCACCGTCCCGCGGACGGCCGACCAAAAGGCCACCACCTGCATGCCGCGGTGGTGCCTGATCGGCATGCTTTTTTCGGGCCCATTTTCACCGGGTGGGGCGCTCACGTCTTGGCTGCCATCTTGAGCACCTGCTCATCCGCGTGGTACGAAGACCGCACCAGCGGGCCGGATTCGCAATGGCGGATGCCGGCGGCTTCGGCGTAGCGTTTGTATTCCACAAACTCCGATGGCGGCACCCAGCGGTTGACCGGCAAATGTGAGCGGGTGGGTTGCAGGTATTGGCCGATGGTCAAAATATCCAGAGTGTCATGCACGCCGGGATAGGTCTTGGTGGGATAGGCCAATTCCGCAATGCGGACCGAAGCATTGGCCGGCTTGGCCGGGCCGTGGTGGGCCCAATACGGCTTGTCGTGATCGGTCAGATAACCGCCGCGACGCATTTTTTCGCCGACTTCGCGCTTGCCTTCGCCGCTGACTTGCGCCCGGCGCTCGGCTTCGATGCGATGTTCCCGCGAGAGATTGCGATTCGGATTGGGTGCTTGATGGTGGGCGGAAGAATTGGTTGACGGCACATCGGCATTCACACCCACCACCCGCACGCCGTTGACCAGATCGCGGATGGCTTCCTGGATTTCTTCGGCGGTTTCGCCAAGACCGCCCATGATGCCGGTCTTGACGGTCAACCCTTGCGCCTTGGCCCGGCGCAGCAATTCAATGGTGCGCTCATAGCGGGCCTGCGGGCGCACCGTGCGGGTCAGGCGTTTCACGGTTTCCAGATTTTGCGCCAAAATGTCGGGGCGCTCGTCGAGCACCAATTGCAGCGCGTCCCAATCGCCGTTGAAATCGGGGGTCAGCACTTCGACCTGGGTGCCCGGCGACTGGCGGCGGATTTCGCGGATGGTTTCGGCCCACACTTCGGCGCCGCCATCGGGCATTTCGTCGCGGTCCACGCTGGTGATCACGATGTGTTTGAGGCCAAGCAAGGCGGCGGTTTCACCCACACGGCGGGGCTCATCCAAATCGTATTCCGGCGGCACCCCGGTCATCACATGGCAAAAGCCGCAACGGCGGGTGCACACGCCGCCCAGAATCATCAGGGTTGCGGTCTTGCGCTCCCAGCACTCGCCCAAGTTGGGGCACTTGGCGGACTCGCAGACGGTGTGCAGACCGTACTTGTCCATCAGGGCTTTGGTGGCTTTGTAGCCCTCGCCGGCCGGGATTTTGGCGCGGATCCAGTCCGGTTTTTTCATGCCGGGCTGGTTGACGCCCTCGGTGGCCCCCACCCCGCAACCGCGGTTGTGGGAGGCATGCTCGGGAATCACCATGTTGGAGAGGGAAAGGGTGGCCATTGGGAGAAGGAGGGTCGGCTTTAGCCGACCTTGCACAGATGCAGGCCAGCCCATGTTAAAAAGTGGAAGGCCGATATTTTAACGTAAAAACCGGCTGGAAATGCTACCAGACCACAGCCAAGGCCGGCTAAAGCCGACCCTCCTATTCCAGCGCTTTGAGCTCTTTTTCGGCCAATTCCTCCGACACCGCGCCAAGCAGTGCCGCCGCCTTGGCCCGCAGTTCCAAGGCGCCGTCGCCGTCGCCTTCCTTCTCGGCTTTTTGCGCGGCGCGCCGAAGCAGGGCCGCCCGCATCACCACCGCCTGCTCCTTGGCCGCCACCTGTGCCGCCTTGGCCAATTGCCCGGCCATCCGGGCGGCCATGGCTTTTTCATCAGGCAACTCCAACTTGTCTTCGGCCAGACCGATCTTGGGGTCGGCGCCCACGCGCACGGCGTCTTTCTCGTCAATGGTGGCTTCCCGCTCCACCGTCTCGCCGTTGGGCCAGGTGAATTCCACCACCCACTTGCCGGTGGCCTGCCAGGTTTCCTCGGTGTAGGCATGGGCCCGCTTCTCGCGCACCACCCGGTTGCGCGCCGTCTGGTTGCGGTCCTGCAACAGGTCCACCATCACCGTCTGCCACTGCGCCGCTTGGCCGGTCAAACCATGCCAGCGGGTGCAGGCCGCGCAGGTGCAGGTCGGGGAATGGTCGGCGCAGGCCTTGCCCGCCGCATCCGCCTGGCGGACCGCTTCATTCCAGCGGTCTTCGGCACCCGTCAATTTCACTTGGGCGGTCTGGTAGTCGGGGTTGGCTTCCTCGCTCTCGACCACGTACTCCCACGACTTGGCCGCACTGTCGGTCTTGGCGCGCTTGGCTTGCGCCTTGACCACGCGCACACCCACTTCACTGGCGGCCTGATCGGCGGCTTGGCCGGCAGCCTCGCCGGCGCCCTTTTGCTCCGCCGCCTTGTCGCAGGCAGCCAGGGCGGCGGCCATGGTTTCAGACTGCTCGCCGGTGACCTTCCACTTGATGACCGGCATTTCGCCGGTCTGCAACCGGCGGGCCAGCACCACGGCCTGGTGGTCCACTTCTGGCGATGCCCCACGCCCGCGCCGGCAGGCCATCAGCGCCGCACCCAAGCGGCCATGGGCCGCCAGATCCTCCGCATGTTTGAGCACCGCCTCGGCCAGGCCGGCTTTGGCGGCTTTCAGAGCCGGATCCTGCGCCAGCGCCTCGCGATACGCCGCCGCCGCAGCCCCCCATTTTTCCCCCTTGCCGGCCTGCGCACCGGCCGCGATGGCCTGGGTCACCACTTGGCGGCGCAGCACGACATCGTCATGGAATATGTTTGCGCCCGGCAATGCGGGCCAACCGGCCAAGGCCTTTTCAGACAGCAATTGCGCCTCTTCCAGACGGCCCGCCGCGCGGGCCACTTTGGCGGCTTCAAAGGCTTGCCGTGCGCCGGCCTGCTCCTGCTTGGCGCGTGCCAGGCCGATGCGGGCGGGGAATTCAACCGCGGCGTCTTTGCGGGCCGCCAGCCACGCCGCTTCGGCCACTGCCCAATCGCGCGCCTCTTGTGCAGCAAGGGCGCGGGCCAAGGCGGAATCCTTGGGCGCGGTTTGGGCCGCATGTTGGGCCAAACTGGCTTTGGCTGCCAGCGCTTGGGCATGGGTGGGCGATAGGGCCAAAACCTCGGCCAGGCATTTGTCCGCCTCCGCAGCCTGACCGGCGTCGGCTGCTTTGAGCGCTTGGGCAAACCATTGGTCGGCAGCCGCCAACTTGGCTTTTTCCGACAAAGTACGCGCGCGGGCCGATTCCGGCTGTTGGCGCACGGCCTCCTGTGCCTGGGCCAATGCGGCTTTTCCGTTGCCTCCCGCCATCAATCTTTCGGCCGCCTCGCAACACGCCCCGGCCTTGGCCTGCGTCAACTTGGCCATGAAGGCCGTGTTGCGCGCCAACGCAGGTTCTTCGCCCAATGCCGCCTGATAACAGGCCGCCGCTTGCGTGTCATTCCCGGCGGCATGGGCCGCATCGCCGTCTTCAAGCACCGAGGCGGCCAGCGCCGACCCGCCGGACAGCAAGCAAACGATCAGTGCAGAGGGAAGAAGTCTCATGGTGCCCGGATGATAGGCCTAGGGCTGGACTGAGTAAAGGGCTTTAC
>CAZKVP010000076.1:10767-16054 GCA_964556215.1 uncultured Phycisphaeraceae bacterium | reverse complement strand
ATCCGCTCCATTTGCGCTTGTGATTATCTACGAACGGATATTTAGGAGTCCGTATCATTGCAAAAAAACAACCTCCATAAAATACTAAAATAAACAATACTCTTGAATTCTAATGATTAGATCACTATAATTCGAGGTATGAATTATTCCCATCGCCAGCTTTCCAAGCGCATCGTTCGCTTAGCCCAAAACTTTCCGGTGGTGGTCTTGTCTGGTGCCCGGCAAGTGGGCAAAAGCACTTTGCTGGCCCACACCTTCCCCGCGTTGCCGATCGTGACCTTTGATCCGGCGCAAGATGTGGGCGGCGCGCGCAAAGACCCGGATCTTTTTCTGGATACCCATCCCGCACCCATCATTTTGGATGAAATTCAATACGCGCCGGAGCTGGTCGCCGCCATCAAGCGACGCGTGGACCGCACCCATGCGCCGGGGCAATACATCCTCACCGGCTCACAGCAATGGGCTGTTTTGAAAACCGCCGGCGAATCGCTGGCCGGCCGCGCCGTGTTCCTTGATTTGGAAGGATTTTCTTTGGCGGAAATCGCCTACCCGATCGCCGACCAAGACGCCGGCCCAGCATGGCTGGCGCGCTACTTGGATGACCCGCAAGGCTTCCTGGCCAAGCCATGCCCGCGCCTGCCGCCTTCGGGGAGGACGGTTTATGAGCAGCTGTTCCGCGGTTTTTTGCCGAGGGCCAATTTTTTGGCTTTGGATCTGCTCAAAGAATTTCATGCCTCCTACATCACCACCTACATCGAGCGCGATGCCCGCGTGTTGATGCAGGCGGACGACTGGCAACTCTTCGGGCAATTCGTCCAACTGGTCTCCGCCCTTTCCGCGCAGGAGATCAACAACTCGCATCTTGGCCGGGAGCTGGGCATCACTCCCCAAACGGCCCGGCGCTGGGTCATGCTGTTGCGCGATACTTTCCAGTGGCATGAAATTCCCGCCTATCACACCAATGCCGTCAAACGCGCCAGCGGCAAAGCCAAGGGCTACTTTTCCGACACCGGCTTGGTTTGCGCCCTCCAGCGCATTTCAAGCCCGCAGGCATTGGCCGGCCACCCGATCACCGGCGCCTTGTTTGAGACCGCGGTGGCCGCTGAAATCCGCAAACAAAACACCGCCCTTGGCGCGCGCCTGCACCATTGGCGCAGTTTTGGCGGCGCGGAAATCGATTTGCTTCTTGAGCGGGACGGCCTGTTTTTCCCCATTGAAGTCAAGCTGAATTCCCGTCCTGATCACCACGCCACCCGTGGCATCACCGCCTTTCGAGCCGCCAATCCCCAATTAAAAATTGCCCCGGGATTGGTGATTGCCCCGGCTGCGGAAAAGGCGCATTTGAATCCGACGGTTTGCGTGTTGCCGTGGGATGCGCGGTGAGGGTGATGGTTGGGTTGAATTTTGAGGGTATTCATCCATGCCAATCTACTTGCCCTTCGCCATCTCCGCCGCCTGCTTCAACTCCGCCAGCGCCACCTTGGCCACCCGCAGGGTGGGGGTGCCTTGGACATGGACCGGCGGGCGCAGCACTGTCCAGAGAAAGCCTTCTTCCTTGGGCAGGATGCGGTCGTTGACCGCCAGCACGCACCAGCCGTCGCGCAGGATGCCGATGCCGGACGGGTGGTAGGCGTAGGCGTGGGTGGCATACGGTCCGCCGGAGCCCAAGTGGGCGCGGTCGAGTTGGCCAAGGTTCAGGGGCAGGCTGCCGGTGACGGCTTGGAAGGCCATCAGATCCTCCGCCATGGATTCGAATTCCGCCGGTGCGCCAACTTGCGGCCAGGGCACTTTGAGTTCGGGTTTGCGGTCCTGGCCGCCTTCGGTCACGCAGGCGCAAAGGGAGCCAAGCAGGGCCAGGGTCAGGCAGGGTGAAAGGAACTTTTTCATGGATGCTTCTCCTGGAATTTGTCGCTGGCCTCGTCGGTGCGTTTGGCCGCCCCGGCGAGGGTGCTTGGCACGGGCTTGTCGGTGGAAGTGGGGGGGGGCGGGACCGAAATGGGGTCCTTCACCGAGCCGGGGGCCACCGGCTCGCCGACCTTGAGACCCTGCAGTTGGCGCAGGTGGCGGTCGAGCACGCCAGGTTCCACCGCGTTGGAGAGGTGCTGCATCTCGGCGTGCAATTGGCGGGTCATGCTGGCCAATTCCTCCGGCGAGCCGATCACCTGCGGGGTCAGGAACACCAGCAACTCGGTCTGCGTTTTGGTGCGCTTGGTGCGCTTGAAGAGTTCACCGACATAGGGGATGTCGCCAAGCAGGGGAACTTTCTGCACGGTTTCGGTGAAGTCGTCGCGCACCAGGCCGCCGATGACCACGGTCTGCCCGCTGTCCACCGCCACCCGGGTGGTCATTTCGCGCTTGTTGATGATGGGTGAATTGACGTCCTTGGCCACCGGTATGCCCTGGTCGGAGAGGGCCGAGAGCACCTGGTTCACGTCGAGCACCACATGGCCCTCGCTGTTGATCTGCGGGGTCACCTTCAAAATGATGCCCACATCCTGGCGGTCGAAGGTGCTGGTGACGTTGTTGTTGATGTCCACGCGGGTGCCGGTGATGATCGGCACGTTTTTGCTCACGTTGACGGTGGCTTCGCGGTTGTCGGTGGTCAGGATGTAGGGCCGCGAAAGCACGTCAAAGCGCGTGGCCGAGGCCAGGGCGCGCACGGCGGCGCGGAACCCGCTGTTGTCGAGCAGGAAGCCGTTCATGCCCAGGCTCGAATCAAACAGGTTGAAGCTGCTGAAGGCCCGCGTGTTGTTGACCTGGTCAAGGGGATTGACGGCCTGCAATTCCACGCCCACATCCAGGCCTTTTTCAATGGTCACTTCCGCCACCAGGACGCGCACCAAAACCTGGCGCATGGGGCGGTCCAGGTCGGCCAGGATGGCGCGCAGGCGGTCAAAGTTGCGCTCCTGGGTGAGGATCAACACGGCGTTGCCAAGGTCGTCGGAAACCACCCGCACTTGGCTGGTCAGGTCCAGGCTGGCGTCGCCGGTGTTGCTCTGCGCCGCCGCAAAGGGGTTGGCCTGGGCGGTCTGGCGGTTTTGCACCCCGTTGCGCTGCGGCGCGGTGGTGCTGCCGGACGAACTGGTCGAGCCGGAGAACAGGTCATTGAGCGATTTGGCCAGGTCCGATGATTTGCCGTTGCGCACCTGGTAGACCAGCACGCCTTCGCGGGCGGTGGTGTCCACATCCAGTTGTTTGATGACCTCGCCGATCAGGGCGAGCGAACCGGGGGCGGCACGCACCACCACCGAGTTGGTGCCGCTGTCGGAGGCGGCCGTCACCTGGTCGCCGCGCCCTTCGTCCGTGGCGCCGTCACCCCCGCCACCGCCGCCACCGCCGCGTCCGCGCCCGCCGCCGAAGAAGTTGCGCATGACATCCTGGGTGCTGCTGCCGCCGCCCTTGCCGTAGATCGAGGTCAGCACCTGCGCCACCTTGTCGGAATTGGCGTGCGCCAGATGGAAGACCATCACCCGCTGGTCGCCGCTGATGGCGCCGTCAATGGCGTTCACAATGGCCGCGATGCGGCGCACATTGGCCTGGGTGTCGGTCAATATCAGCGTGTTGCTGCTGTCGTTGGCCTCCAGGGTGGAATAGGCGGTGTTGAGCAGGGGCTGCAGGTTGCGCGCCAGGTCTTTCACCTTGGCAAAGCGCACCGGGATCACCTGGGTCACCATGCGGTCGGTCTCGGGGATTTTGTCCGGGTCGGCGCCGGCGGCCACCTCCAGGTTCTGCTGCTTGGCATCGGCCAATTTCACCACCCGCAGGTTGCGCCCGCGCACCAGCACGGCGTAGCCCTGGTCGAACAAAACGGCGTTGAGCGCCTCCACCGACTGTTCGGGCGAGAGCGGCTGCTTGGAAACCAGGGTGACGGGGGCGGTCAATTCCACCGGATTGATCAGCACATAGCCGGCCTCTTTGGAGAGGTAGTCCAGGATGGTGGACAGTTTGGCGCCGCGGAAATCAAGCGTGAGTTTTTGCGCCGGCGCGGCGGGGGGGGCAACGGCGGCGGCGGTCCGGGTTGCGGGCGCGCCGGCGGGCGCGGCAGGCACGGCGTCATCGGCGAAAGCGTGCGGGGCCAAGGCCAAAAGCAGCATCAGCGTGGCGGGGGTGTTGTGGGTCATGATGGGAATCCGGATGGAAAAGAAAAATCAGTTTGAGGTGCGGTTGCGCTGTTGGCGCAGCCGGTTGAGGATGGCTTCGCGGTCGGCGTCGGTGACGGGGGTTTTGGCGCCCGGCGCCGCAGCGGGCACCACGGCGGCGCCGGGGGTGGATGCGTGGTCGGGGCGGGCGGCGCCGGCGGGGATTTCGGCGGCCGGCAGGGCGCCGGAAAGGGCCAGCCCCGGTTGGCTCACCCGTTTGTCCTGGCCAAACAGCATGCACAGGCCGTCGCCGTCCACCCGCTCGACCATGCCGCCGGCCACCTTGTCGCCGGCGCGCACGACTTGCGCTTCGGCGGCGCCGGCGTGCAGGACCAGCGCCTCGCCCACGCCGTCGCGGGTCACCAGACCCACCAGCGTCCAATCCGATCCGGGAGACGGCGGCGGGGCGGCGGTGGCGGGGGGCGCCTCCGTTTTCGGGGTTGCGGCGCGCACCGGCCCCGGCGCCCCGCGGTCCACCAGGAAGGGGCGGGCCTTGAGGATTTCGTCGTCCATCTTCCCCGGCCGGACGGGCGGGGTCCATGCCACGGTTTTTTCCGGCAGCGAAATTTTTTCCCGGACTTGGGGCGAGGCGATGCGCAGCGACAATGTCAGGGCCGCGTCGAGCTGGTCTTTGCGCCCGTCGCGGGCGGCGATTTCGCAGCGCTCGACCCGCCAGGGCCGGGCCGCCTGCTGGATGGCCGCCAGGAATCCCTGGGTTTGCGCCAGCGTGCCGCGCCCGGCAAGGGTCAGGCGCAACAGGTCGTAGGATTGGCCGGTGGCGGCCGGCACCCGCTGGCCGCCGCCGACGCTCTCCATCTTGAAGCCGCTGGCGCGGGCCGCCGCATTGAGGCTGTTTTGCGCGCCAAAGCGGGCGGCGTTTTCATCCTCCAGCAGCCCGGCCCCATGGCGCGCGCGCCAGCCGGCCACGATGCTTTGGCGGTGGTCAACGAGCAGTTGCGCCTCGGCGATTTGGTCTTCGTTGGCAAGGGTTTCCGCCTGCACGGCCCGGTACCAGGCCAGTGCCGGTTGCACCGCCCAATGGTTGGCGGCAAAGCCGACGGCCAGGGTGGCCACCGCCGCGCTGAGTATTTTTTCACGCCGGTTCATGGCTGCCTCTTTTCTTGACGAGCCCCGAGCGCAAGTTCGGG
>CAZKVP010000076.1:0-10667 GCA_964556215.1 uncultured Phycisphaeraceae bacterium | reverse complement strand
TCACGCCGGTTCATGGCTGCCTCTTTTCTTGACGAGCCCCGAGCGCAAGTTCGGGGGATGAACCGGCCGAACCGGCGCTGGGCGACTGTTCATGCACGGGCGGCGCAAGTTCGGGGGATTTTTCCGCCCCCGTCCGCGGTTTCCCTGAGCTTGCGCCCAGAGTCCGTTCATGCACGCGCAGGCCGAGCTCGAAAACCACTTCGGTGGATTCCATGGACGGGCTCCGAAACGAGCGGATTTCCGCCCCGTCCACCCGCGGGTCCTGGCGCAGGCGGCCAAGGAAGGCCAGCATCTGCGCCCGGTCGCCGGCGGCGCCTTCCACCACGGTGATTTCGCCGGCGTTTTGCCGGACGCGCACCAGGCGCACTTTGTCCGGCGCACCAAGGGCCGGCAGGGCGCCGGCCAGCGCATGCAGGCAGGGGGCCAGATCCGGGCGGTCTTCAAACCAGGGTGCCAGGGTTTTGATGTCGGCGCGGTAAGCGGCCAGGATCTTGGCTTCGGGGGCGAGTTTCGCCAACTGGCCGCGGGTCGCGTTGCGTTCGCGGACGGTTTGCCAGCCCCAAAGCGACAGGCCAAGGCCCGCCGCCAGCAGCGCGGCGGCGGCCAGCAACCCCAGCCGCACGCCGCTGCGGGCCAGCAGCGGTTCGGCATCCAGCAGGCTGGGGTGAAGGAAGTCGGGCTGCACCGCCGGCGGCGGACCGCCGGGGGTGTCCTCAGCCATGCCAAGGCGCAGGCGTTCGCGTTTGAGTTGCGCGGCAAAGGCGGCGCCCGCGGCATCCCCCAGCGCGCAGATGCCCACCACTTGGCCGTTTTTCATCTCCATCAAACTGGCTTGGCCATCCCCCAAGGCGATGCTGACCAGGCCGCCGGGGGGAATGGGGCGCATCAGTTCCGCCACCCGCACCGCGCGCACCGCGATGTTTTTGGCTTGGGCCGCCTTGAGGATGGCGTCCAGCGCCGGCTTGGGCAGGGCCATCAGCAGGGCTTCGCAGGCGTTGCCGATGGGCGGATGCAGCAGGGCATCCACCGCCACCGGACCCAGGGGCGAAAACAGGCGGTCGGCGCGCAGGCGTGCGGCCGCTTTGAGCGCCGGCAACGGCGCGTTTGGCAGCGTTTCCCGGCGGCAGGCCAGAAAGCGGGCCGGTACCCACACTTCGGCAGAGCGGCCGGCGGGCGTGCCGTGCAGGGTGTGCCCATCCCAGAGCAGGGGCGGGGTTGGCGGTGGGGGGCTGGGTCGTGTCATGGGGGAAGTATGGGGGATGCGGGGGATCGGGCCGGTGAAGGATCAGCGGGGCGGGGTGGAGAGCAGGGCCAGGGGGTCGCTGCCCGGCGGGCTGTTGCGCAGTTGGTCGGGGGTGATCCAGGGCAGCGGCCAGCCTTGGGTTTGCGCCGGGCGGATGGCGCTTACGCGGGCCGCCGTGCCCGACAAGGTCAGCGTGGCCCGCAGCCTGGCGTAGCCGGCGCCATCGGTGCGCACGGCCAGCACATCCAGGTCGAATTGGTAGGAACCGCTGGTCAGCAGCATGCCGATTTTGGCGCAATCCTCGCGCCCGAGCGCTTCGGTCAGCCAGGCCGGGCTGGCCGGCGCGGCCAGCGGGCGGGCCACCACGATGATTTTGGCCAGCGTGTCGCCCACCGCGGCGGCCAGCACTTCCTCGCGGCAGGACCAGGCGTCAATCAGGCCCACGCGCCCTTCCGGTCCGGCAAGGTAGGGCCAGAGTTTGACGGTTTCGTCTTCGGTCAGTTCCAGCGCGCTCAGGAAGTCCAGGCGGTTGGCGAACGGGCGCTTTTGGCGCGCGAGCGTTGCGGCCGTCAGCACGGCCGTTCCGCGCTCGGAGCCCAGGCGGTCAAGCAAAAGGGTGCGCATGTTTCGCCCAAGATCGCGCACATCCACGCGCGCCGAGCCATCGGGCGCCAGCGCCGGCTCGCGCGAGTCCAGCGTCAAAAGATCCCGCAAACCCGGTGTCAGTTTGCCGTCGCCGTCGGTGTCCTCGCCGGGGTCCAGGACGCCGTTTTGGTTGGCGTCCTCGCCGAAGTAAAGGGCGCCGGTGATGCCGCGCACCAGGCGCAATTCATCCAGCGATTCCAAGGGCGCGTTGCGCGGGGCGTAGGGCACGGGTTCGCCGGCGTAATCGTTGCGTTCGCCCCCGCCCTGTTCGTTGGTGTCGTCGTCTTCGTCACGCCAATCGGTGATGGCCGAGGCCAGCGCCACGTCCATGCCGGGCAAGGCGGCCAGTTGTTCAAGGGTGGCGGTGTTGACGTTCATTTTGGCCGCTTGCGGGATGAGCCCGAACACGCTTTTGGCGGCCAAAGGATCGCGCCCGATGAGCATCACAATGCAATTGCCGATGCGTTCGCCCTCGGGCAGCACGGTGGCCAGTGCGGGCGCCCCGCCGAGTTGGCGCGCGGCTTCAAGGTCGTGGGCCACCGCGCGGATCATGCCAAGGGCGGCCTGTTCGCATTGGGCGCGGGCGGCGGCGTTGTTTTGCGCGCGCAGGTGCTGGCCCACGCCCCGGCAGAGCACCAAAGTCACCAAGGTCATGACCAGGACCACCGAGAGGGCCAGCAGGTAGGCGAACCCGGACCGGCGGGCGGGCGGGTGCCACGGACAGCGGAGTCGTCCGTGCAGGTTGTGATGCAGGGCCACCCGCACGGACGACCCCGCCGCCGCGGCCGCGCTGTCCGTGGCACCCTGTCTTTTGGCGGTCATGCGGTGAAAGTGTCTCATTGCGCCCCCCCCGTCAACTGCGTCGGGTCCATGCCCGCCTGCGGCAGCGGCAAAATCAGCACGCGGCTGGGGCCGGCCGTGCCGTCGGGCTGCAGGTAGGCAAATTGCAGGCGCACCAATTGCGGCAGCACCGCGCCGAGTTGGTCGCTGTCGTAATCATCGCCAAACACCCCGCCGGTGAGTGCCTGCACCTGGCATTGCGCCAAGCCCTCGAGCATGACTTGGGATTCCGCCGCCGGCGGCACATCGGCGGTGGTCAGCAAGTGGGATTGGCAGCTGCGCACCCACGACAAGCCTTGCTTGGGATCCGTGCTGGCCACGGGCGCCCAAGTGATTTCCACCAGGCCCGCATCCGGTTCGCGGACGGCGATGGACGGGTGCAGCGGGGCCGGGCCGGCGGTGCGGAAGGTCAGGGTGTCGGCGCGGTGGCCGTTGATTTCGGCATGCGCCAGGACAAAGGGCGCGGTCAGCGTGCCCACCGGGCGCGCACAGGAAGTCAGATCATCCTGCCACTGGGCCAAAAAGGCGGCCTCGCGCGCGTCGGGCGCCATGATTTTCCGCGCGGTGCGCTCCAGGCGCAGGGTGCTGATCAGGGCGGCGCCCAGCACCGACATGATGAGGGCCACCACGATCAGCGCCAGAATCACTTCCAGCAGAGAAAACCCCGGCCGGCGCGCGACGCGCACCGCAACGCCGGCCCGTGTTTTGGGGCGCGCTCGACGCATCATTCTTCCCCCGTGTCAGGGGCGTCGGGCGTGGTCACCCAAGTGTCCAGAGCCACCTGGTTGGCTTCGGTGGCCGGCTCCCAGCCAACGCTCAGGTGCAACTGGCGCACGGCCGGGTCGCGCCAGGTGGAAACATCCAATTGCCAATGGAATTTCGCCGCCTCGTCGCCGTCGGCGGCCGGGTCGAAGCTGCCCGAGGTCGAGCCGCCGGCCCAGTCGCCGGAGGCCACCAGCCAGTTCAATTTGTTTTGCGCCAGATGCAGTGCCACCTGTTTGCGGTGGCCAAGGCCCGCGGCCTGCCCCGCATGCGTCACGGCGGTCAGGGCCACCGGCAGCACCGCCGCCACCAGGGCGATGGCGATCAGGGCTTCCACCAAGGTAAACGCGCGGCGCTTCATGGCGTGGCCTCCACGCGGGCGGGGGCGCCCGTCGGCGGGAACACCACATCCATGCTGGAGGATCCCTTGGCAAAAGTCACCTTGCCGGAAGGGTCGCAGCGGTTGTCCGGATAAAACAGGATGTCCACCAACCCGGTTTTTTTCTCTTTGGCATCGGCGCCGGTGAAGGTGAGGGTTTGGAGTTCATTCCCCTGGCGCAGGGCGAAGTCGGCCGGCTCACCATCGGTTGGATCCGAAAAGCCGGCCGCCGAACGCACCTGCATCCAGGTGGTTTGCGCATCCAAATCCAGGCGCAGGCGGGCCAAGTCCCCGTGGGTGGCGGCCAGGAGCCGGCCCCGGCCCAGTTGGTCCGCCAGCGCATGGGCCGCCTGCCCCACCCCCTCGGACTGGCGCAGGGCCGACAGGCGCGAGGCCGCCACCGCGCTGGTGATCCCAAGGACCACCAGCACCAGGATCAATTCAAGCAGGCTGAACCCCGGCTTCCGGGCCGGCGCAAGCCGGACCAAGCGCCCGCCGTTGGCGGGCGTCACCCGCAAAGCGGGCGGGGTTGGGCTCCACGAAGTGAACGCCCGGCAGGAGGCGGGGAAGGGATGGCGCATGGAACGGGATCAGTGGGGGGTGGCTGCGGTGGCGGACCAATTGCAGATGTCGTCCTCGGTGCCCTCGCGGGCGTCGGGGCCGTTGGACCACAGGTCGTAACCGTCGGGGTTGTGCTGGCCCGGCTGGCGGTAATTCCATTCGTTGCCCCACTGGTCCTTGGGCACTTCGTTGGAGTCCAGGTAGCGGTGCCACTTGTTGTTGGGATCATCGCCGGGTTTTTCCACCAAGGCGCGCAGGCCCTCGCTGCTGGTGGGATAGCGTTCCATCTCGATTTCAAAGCGGCCAAGGTCGAGTTTGAAGCCGCTCAATTGGGTGTGGGCCGCCTTGATTTTGGCGCTTTGGCTCACGCCGCCGAATTGCGAACCCACGATGCCGGCCAGGATGGCCAGGATGACCAGGACCAGCAGGAGTTCAAGGATGCTGAACGCGGAATTGGCGCGGTGACGACGGGTGAAGGTTCGCATGGGCAGAGTGGAAGGAGGAAAGGGGAGATGGCTTGGGAGCACTGCCCCGAAGGGGCGGGCGTTTTTCCGCTCCGAAGGAGCGGCTGACTGTAGCCACGGGTGGAGGCCCCGAAGGGGTCGGAACCCGTGGACACGGGGGCTTTTGTCATGGCGCCCTGAAGGGGCGCCCATTTGCGCTTGGCATCGTCATTCAATCGCGCTCCACAGGTCAAACACCGGCATCAGCATGCCGACGACGATGGTGCCGACGATGGCGGCCATGACCAGGAGCAGCAGCGGTTCGGCCAGCGCCACCAGCGTGCGCAGGTTGCGGTCGAGTTCCTTTTCGCTGGCATCGGCCAGGCGCAGCAGTTCCGGCGGCAGGCGGCCGCTGCTTTCGGCCACGGCCAGGGCTTCGAGCGCGGTTGGCGGCAGCATGGTGCCGACCGCCGACAGCGAGGCGGTGAGTGGCGCGCCCTGGCGGACCTGTTCGGCGGCCCCTTGCAGGGCGGTGGCCAGCACCGGGCTGCCCACCGCTTCGCCGGCGACTTTGAGGGCGGTCAGCAGCGGCACGCCGGATTGCAGCAGGGTGCCCAGCATGCGGCAAAAGCGCACCCGCGCCAAGGTGGCTTTGGCCCGGCCCACGCCCGGCAGGCGCAATTGCAGGCGCTCCCAGGCCAGCCGGCCCTTGGGGTGGGCCAGCAGCGAGCGGGCGCCCGCGAAGGCGGCCACCGCGGCCAGCGCCACCATCCAGCCGTAGTGCAGCAGCATCTGGCTGGCGCCCTGGATGGCCTGGGTGATCAGCGGCAGGTCGCGGTGGAACGAGGCGAACAGGTCGGCGAATTTCGGGATGAACCACACCAGCAGGAAGCACACCACCGCCGAAGCGATGACGGCCAGGAGAATCGGATAGATCAGCGCGCTGGCCACCCGGCCGGTGAGTTCGCGCGACTTCTCCATGTAGTCGCCGATCTGCTCGAGCACCACCGACAAAAAACCGCCGGATTCGCCGGCCCGCACCATGGCGATGAACACCGGCTGGAACAGGCCCGCCTCCTCGCGCATGGCGTCGGCCAGCATGGCGCCGTCCTTCACCCGCGCGTGGATGCGGCCGAAGGCGGCCCGCGCCGCCGGGTGGGTGGATTCGCGCTCGATGACCGTCAGCGCGCGCGACAGCGGCACGCCCGCCGCGAGCAAGCCGCCCAAAGAGCGGGCAAAGGCCAGCACCTGCGCCGCCGGCACGCGCGAGCCCATCAGGCCCTGCGGGTCGGTCTCTTTCATGCCGGTGGGCACCAGCCCCTTGGCCTCCACCGCCCGCAGGGCGGCCAGGCGGTCGTCGGCCTCGACCAGCCCTTTGTGCGGGCGGCCGTCGGCGGAGAGGGCTTGGTAGGCGAAGGACGGCATCAGTGCAACTCCCCGTCGTGGGTGTTGCGCAGGACTTCCTCAATGCTGGTGCGCCCTTCTTTGACCAAACGCAGGCCGTCGTCGCGCAGCGACACCATGCCGGCGGCAGAGGCAATGCGGCGCAAATCCTGGCTGGAGGATTTTTCCCCCGCCCGGTGGCGCAACTGCGCGGTCATGGGCATCATTTCAAAAATGCCGCAGCGGCCGCTGTAGCCGGTGCCGCCGCATTCGCGGCAGGTCTTGGATGCGGGGCCGGGGCCGTACACCGGGCCGTCGAAGCCGGGCAGCACCAGTGCGGCGTCGGCGCGGGCGTTGGCGTCCAGCGGTTGTTTGCAGTGGGTGCAAAGCAGGCGCACCAGGCGCTGGGCCATCACCAGTTCCAGGGTGGAGGCGACCAAAAACGGTTCGATGCCCATGTCCACCAACCGTGACACCGCGCCGGGCGCGTCGTTGGTGTGCAGGGTGGAGAGCACCAAATGGCCGGTGAGCGAGGCCTGCACGGCGATCTCCGCCGTTTCGCGGTCGCGGATTTCGCCGATCAAAACCACATCCGGGTCGTGGCGCAGGATTGCGCGCAGGCCTTTGGCGAAGGTCAGGCCGGTGCGGGTGTCCACCTGGATCTGGTTGATGCCGTCCAACTGGTATTCGACCGGGTCTTCGATGGTGACGATCTTCAAATCGGGCTGGTTGATGCGCGAAAGGCCGGCGTAGAGCGAAGTGGTTTTGCCGCTGCCGGTCGGGCCGGTGACCAGCACGATGCCGTGCGGCAAATCCAGGGCGCGTTGGAACAATTCCAAATCGCGCCCGGCCATCCCGGTGCCCTTGAGACCGACCAAGGCGGCGGAGCGGTCGAGCAAACGCAAGACCACCGCCTCGCCGTGGAGCATGGGGATGATGCTCACGCGCACATCCACCTCGCGGCCAAGCAGGCGCAACTTGATGCGGCCGTCCTGCGGCAGGCGTTTTTCGGCGATGTCCAGTTGCGCCAGGATTTTCAAGCGCGAGACGATGGCGGCCTGCAGGCGGCGCACTTCCGGCGGCAGCTTGGCTTCCACCAGCATGCCGTCCACGCGGTAACGCACGGCGAAGCGGCCCTCGAAAGGTTCAAAGTGCACGTCGGTGGCGCGCCGTTCCAGCGCTTCCGCCAGCACCTGGTTGACCAGGCGGATGATGCTGGCATCCTCGGCGTCGGCGGCCAAATCCACCTCGCCGCGGCCGCCGGTTTCTTCGCCGCGGCCGTCAACCAGACTCTGCACGGTGTCGGCGCCCACGCCAAGGTGCTCGCGCAGGGCCTCATGCAGCAATTGGCGCGGGGCCACCACGATTTGCGGCACGCAGCCGCCGGCGGCCGCGCGCACGGTGTCTTGCGCGGCGCCGTCCAAGGGGTCGGCCAAGGCCACCTTCAGAACATGGGCGCCTTCATCGGAGGGCAACGGCAGCGCGCGCGCCGCCGCCCACACCCGCATGGGGATGCGCGCCAGCCACACCGGGTCGGGCTGGAGGTCGGCGGCCCGCACGGCCAGCGACAGGCCCAGCACGCCGGCCATGGCCGTTGCGGCCGCCACATCGCCTGAGATTTCAGCCAGCGCCGCCGCCAGCGGCACACCGGCGGCGGTTTGCGCGGCCAAGGCGGTGGTGGCCGTCTCATCCAGCGACAACTGGGCGCACAAAACGGATTGCAGGGTGGGGTGGGCCATGGGGTCTGGAAAACGGGAAAACCGCGGGGAAAGGGTCGGATTCAATCCAAGATGCCGTAATCCACCAGCAGCGCCTCTTGCTGGGCGGTCAGCACGCCCCGCAATTCCAATTGCGCCTTCTCAAGCGCGGCCAGGTAGGCGGTGCGCGCCTTGCGCACGCGGGCGACGGCGTCGGTTTTTTCGGCGGCGTTGGCCTGCGGGTCGGCCAGGATGGTCTTGAGACCTTTGGCCGCGTCCTGGCATTCCTTGACCAAAGGATCCACCGCGTTGCCAAGGAACCCTTTGATCATGCCGTTGATGTGCTGCTCGGCTTCTTCGCCGCCGCCGCCCATGGCTTCGTCCAGCCCCAAACTTCTGATGGTGACCGGAATGTCCACGAAAAGTTTCTGCGCCCGCAATTGTTCCACCCGCGCCAGCAGCGGTTCGATGGCGGAGAATTCCTCCTGGGGCATTTCGAACAGCTTCATGAGTTTGAGGTGACTTTTGCTGCGCATCACCTTCATCATGGCACCGACTTCGGGCATTTCGCCGTTCTTGTGCTTGGCTTCCAAAACTTCCCGGACTTTTTGTTTGCCTTCGGGCGTCTGGGTGTCCACGCCCTTGAGTTCGGGGTTTTCCTTGGCCAATTGTTTGTAGAAGGCCTGCTCGTCTTCTTCGCTGCCGAATCTGCCGCGTCGCTGCCGGTTGCGACCGGCATCTGTGCCAGGCTGGGCGGGCTTGGCCTGCGCGCTTTGGGCCGCAGGGGCGGCCGGCACGGCTGCCGGCGCATCGCCGCAGAAGGCGGGGAGGGCAAGGGTGGAAAGCAGGGCCAGCGGGAGGAGCTTTTTCATGGGGATCTTTCGCAAGGATATAAGGGATGCGCAGAAAAAACCGAGTGTTACAGAAATACCGCGCAAGCTTGGCAAAAGTTGCACCGGCCCGTTTTTTTGCACAAATGCCTCCCCATCGGCTTCGGGGAGGCATTGGGGGCCCAAGGGATGGTTTTTGACTCAATCCAGAATGCCGTGGTCCACCAGCAGGGCTTCCTGGCGGGGGGTCAGCACACCTTTGAGTTCGCCCTGCGCCTTGTCCAAAGAGGCTTGGAAGGCCGCGCGCGCCTTGCGCACGCGGGCGGTGGCGGCGGCCACTTCGGCCGCATTGGCCTGTTTGTCGGCAAGCAAGGTGGTCAGGGCTTTGGCGGCGGTCTGGCATTCCTGCACCGAGGGTTCCATGGCAGTGTCGCCCAGGAACATTTTTGGGTCAAAGCCGCCGCCCCAGCCGCCGCCCCCACCTTGGCCGCCGCGCCCGCCGCGGCCGCCGCCAAAGCCCATGTTGCGCATTTGGGTGGGGGCGTCCACCAGGCCTTTTTGCATGCGCAACTGCTCCACGCGGATGAGCAGCGGTTCGATGGCGGTGAATTCCTCCGCCGTCATGGCGAAGTCTTCCTGCAGTTGGGCATGGTTGGCGGCCTGGGCCTCGGCGATGCGCTTGCGGATTTGGGGGGCGACTTCCTTCTCAAAGCGGGCGCGCATGGTCTGCTGGATTTTTTCCTTGCCCTCCGGGGTGTTGGGATCCACGCCTTTGAGTTCCGGATTTTCTTCGATCAGGCGCTTGGTGCGTTCTTGGCGGCGTTCTTCACGCTTGGCTTCGCGCTCCTGGTCGGCTTTGTCCGTCTTTTCACCGGCCGGGGCCGGGGTGGCGGGTGCCGGCGGATCGGCGGCGAACACCGGCAGGGCAAAAGCCGGCAGAACAAGGGCGGCAAGCAGGGCCAACAGGGGGAGTTTGATCATGGTGGCGGGGGGGAGGAGGGAAAAACAACAACGACTGCCCGGCTCAACGCGCAGGGGGCGCGGCTTATTGCAAATAAAAAACCGGGATGCGGGGTTTGTTGCAACTTCATTTCCCCCCGGGAGCTTTGCGTTTCAGCACCGGCTCGATCCAGCCGCCCCATGCATTGCGGGTACTGGCGGCTTCGCAGTGCAGAACCAGGGTTTTGACCCCGGAAAGGTCGAGGTCGTAGGCCAAGCCGGCTTGGCCTACGGAGGCCCAGACCTCTTTGCCGTCGGCCACGATGCTGAAGCGCAATTTGGCGCTGTCGCGGGCTTCCCGCAACGGGCCGCAGCGGCCGGACAGCCGGCCCCATTGGCCGCCAAGGTCGTAGGTGTGCTCGGCCGGGGCGTGGGCCCACAGGCCGTGGCGGGCCGGACCCTTGGCGGTCACCAGCGCGCCGCCGTCGCAGGTGCGGTCAAAGTGGGCGCCCTTCCAGCCGGTGGTCGCGGTGGCCGGGGCGCAATCTGAAAGGGGGATTTCTTTCACATCTTGCGCCATGGCGGCGGGAGTCGGTTTGTTTTGGGCGGTGTCGGGTGCTTCCAGCCGGCGCAGGATTTCTTGCGCCGCCGCCGGCAGCGCCGCCCGTGCCGCGCCCTTGGCCGGCAGTTTGCCGGCGCGCCAATTCTTGTCCACCGCATCCCACGCCAGCACGGTGGCCAGGGCCGATGCGTCAAGGTTGCCCTTGGCGTCCACCGGCACGCGGAAGGAAAGGGCCTGATCGCTCCAGACCGAGGCGGTGGCCGCCCCATTGGCGCACACGGCGACGAAATGCAGGTCCGCCTTTGTATTGCGCCGCCCTTCGGGCTTTGGCAACAGCAGGCGGAAGGTGCCGTCGGCCTGCGGCACGGCGGCGCTGACTTCCG
>CAZKVP010000075.1:0-16134 GCA_964556215.1 uncultured Phycisphaeraceae bacterium | reverse complement strand
CGGGCGGCGGTTGCTCCGCTTGCCGTTCGTGCGGCAACCAGAAGATTGTCCATGGGCTTCGCGGAACTCTCCATGGCCAAAAAAACATGGTTTTGGTATACCAGGCACCCCCATGAATCCTTTTCAAGCCCATTTCGGTTGTCCACCCCTGCTTTGCGCCTCGGCCCCGGGCCGGCTTGAGGTTTTGGGCAACCATACCGACTATAACGAAGGCTTTGTTCTTTCCTGCGCGGTCGGCCAACGCACCTCGGTGACGTTGCGCCGGGCGCCGGCCGGGGAGGGGCGCTGCCGGCTGGTGAGCGCGTCGTTTCCAGGGGAGGAAGCCGCGTTTGAAATTGCCGGTGCCGGCGATTTCAAACCGGGCCGGGCGTGGGCCAATTACGCGCGCGGGGTGGTGGCGCAGTTGCAGGCGCGCGGCATTGCGGTGCCGGCCTTTTGGGCCCGGGTGGATTCAAATATTCCCCTGTCGGCCGGCATGAGTTCGTCGGCGGCTTTTGAGGTGGCGCTGGCCAAGGGCCTGCTGGCGCTGGCCAAAGCCAGCCTGCCCGCCGGTGAAATCGCCAAAATCGGCCAGGCCGCCGAAAGTTTGGCGGTGGGCGCGCACACCGGGTTGATGGACCAATTGACCAGTTGCCTCGGCAAAGCCGACCACTTGGTGCTGTCGGAATACCGTTTTTTGTCGGCCCGCCAGGTGAAGATGCCGGCCGGCTTCGTGTTCGTGGTGGTGGACTCCGGCGAGAAGCACGACCTGACCACCGAATACAACGACCGCCGCGCCGCCTGCGAACGGGCCGCCGCCGTGCTGGCCAAACTTGAATCGGGTGTGAAAACCCTGCGTGACGTGTCGCCGGCCATGCTGGAAAAACATGCGGCGGCGGTGGGCATGGATTTGCCCTTTGCCCGCCATGTGGTGGAAGAGGGCGAGCGGGTGGCCAGGGCCCAAGAGCTGCTGGCCATCGGCGATGTGACCGGCTTCGGCCGGCTGCTGTTCGCCTCGCATGAGAGTTCCGTTGCCAACTTCAACAACTCCAGTGCCGGCCAGGACCGCCTGATCGCCCTGGCCAAGGCGGATAAACGCTGCCTTGGCGCCCGCCTGTCCGGCGGCGGCTTTGGCGGGGTCACCATCCATCTGGTCAAAGCCGCCGATGCGGCGGCTTACGGTGCTGACATTGCCGCGGCCGCCCAAGCCCAGGATGGCAAAACCCATTGGCAGGCGGTGGCTTCCCTTGGTGATGGGCCTGCGGTATCCTTCAACCCTTGAGTTTTTCTTTTTTCCCTTTTCTTTTGCCAGAGGCCTTGCCATGAAACTGTTCCACTCTGCCGCCCTGCTGTTTTGCGCTTCGGTTTCCTTGTTGGGTTGCGACGGCAAAAAGGCCGAAGGCACCGCTGCGGCCAAGCAGCCGCGCATCGGCTATGTGGTCAAGGATCTGACCGCCGAATGGTTCCGCAACGAAATCAAGTTCGCCAAACAGGCCGGCGCCAAGGACGGCTTTGAAGTGGTGGAGCTGGAAGCCAAAGACGGCAGCGCGGTGATCAATGCGCTTGGCACTTTGGCGGCCAAGGGCTGCCGGGCCACCGTCATCTGCACCCCGGATGTGAAACTGGGCACCGCCATCGTGGCCTTGGCCAAGGAAAAGCACCTGAAAGTGGTGAGTGTGGACGACCGCCTGGTCGATGGCGAAGGCAAGCCGTTGGCAGAAGTGCCGTATGTGGGCATTTCTGCGTTTGAAATCGGCAAAAATGTGGGCGCTTCTTTGTATGCCGAGGCGCAAAAGCGCGGTTGGAAGGCCGAGGAAACCGGCGTGGTGGCCCTGAATTTCGAGCAGCTGCCCACCGCCATGGAGCGGGTCAACGGCGCGGTGGCCGGGCTGAAGGCGGCCGGCTTCCCCGAGGACCGCATTTTCACCGTGGCCCAGCCCGAGGCCACCATTTCCTCGGCCTACAACGCCACCGATTCCATGTTCCAGAAACATGGCGAATGCAAGCATTGGCTGGTGGCCGGCATGAATGACGACGCAGTGCTGGGTGCCGTGCGCCGGCTGGAAAAAAATGCGGCGGTCGCCGACATCGTCGGCATCGGCATCAACGGCGACAAGGCGGCGATTGACGAATTCAAAAAGGCCGACATGACCGGCTTCTTTGGCACCATCCAGCTGGAAGCCCGCAAGCATGGCGAAGACACCGCCCGCATGGCGTTTTTGTGGGTCAAAGAAAACAAAATGCCGCCCTTGGAAACCCTGACCGTGGGCACGCTGATGACCCGTGAAAATTACCAGGCCGTGCGCAAAGAGCAGGGGTTGGAATAAGCATGACCCCATCCGACCTCCAATTCGACGCCATCGGGCGCACCTTTCCCGGGGTGGTGGCCCTTGACGGCGTTTCATTCGGCGCCAGGGCCGGTTCGGTCCATGCGCTGATGGGTGAAAACGGCGCCGGCAAAAGCACCCTGCTCAAAATCCTGGCCGGCGCCCAGCCGCCGACTTCCGGGCGCATCCTGATGGCCGGCCAGGAGCGGTGTTTTTCCGGCACTGCCGATGCGCTGCGCTCCGGCGTCGCCGTGATTTACCAGGAATTGCACCTGGTGCCGGAATTGTCCGTGGCGGAAAACATCCTGCTTGGCCATGCGCCCTCTTCCCTGTGCATGATCCGCCGCGCGCCGATGCGGGCGCGGGCGGCGCAACTGCTCAAGGAACTGGGCGAAGACGCCATTGACCCGGCGGCCAAGGTCGGCTCGCTGCCGCTGGCCCAGCGCCAGATGGTGGAAATCGCCAAGGCCCTGGCCTGGGATGCCAAAGTGATCGCCTTTGACGAACCGACCTCCAGTCTGAGTTCTCGCGAGACTGATCGTCTGATGGAGGTGATCGCCAAATTGCGCGATGTCGGCAAAGTCATTTTGTATGTGACCCACCGCATGGAAGAGGTCTACCGCATTTGCGATGCCGTCACCATTTTGCGCGATGGCAAGCATGTGGCCACCCATCCGGATTTGCGCCTGGTCTCGCGCGATGCCTTGGTGCGCGAAATGGTGGGCCGCGATGTGAAGGATGTGTTTGCCTATGCCCCGCGCACTTTGGGTCCGGTGCGGTTGGAGGCCGGCAATGTGCTGGGCAAGGGCTTGGTTTCCCCCGCCACACTGAGTGTGCGCGGCGGCGAAATTGTCGGGCTGTTCGGTTTGATCGGCGCCGGCCGCACCGAATTGCTCAAAGCCATTTGCGGGGTGAATGTGCGCCAAAGCGGCAGCGTCAAGATTGACGGCGTGCCGTTGCAGGCCTCTTCGCCGGCGGCAGCCATCCGCGCCGGGGTGGTGTACGCGCCCGAAGACCGCAAGGCCGAAGGCATCGTGCCCATCGCCTCGGTGCGCGAGAACATGGCCACCGGCACCCGTTGGCGCACGGCCCTGGGCGGGATGTTCGTCAACCGCAAACAAGACGCCCAAACTTGCGCGGATTTCACCGCCAAGTTGGGCATCCGCACCCCCGGCCCGTGGCAGGAAATCCGCCTGCTCTCCGGCGGCAACCAGCAAAAAGTGATCCTGGCCCGTTGGATGAGCGGCCCGGTCAAGGTCTATCTGCTCGATGAACCCACGCGCGGCATTGATGTGGGCGCCCGCGCCGAAATTTACAAACTGATCCAGAAACTGGCCGAAGCGGGCGCGGCGGTGGTGGTGGTTTCCAGCGATCTGCCGGAAGTGATGGGTTTGTCGGATCGCATCTGCGTGATGCGCGAAGGCGCCCAGGTCGCCGAGTTCGGGCGCGGCGGCGCCACCCCGGAGCAGATTTTGGCGCAGGCCATGCCGGCGGGTTAGTTGGAGCGCGGGTGTCCTCACCCGCAAGCGGCGCAGCCGCCAATGTCGGTTAGCCCCCGCCCTGCGGGCGGTTTGCGGATGAGGACATCCGCGCCCCAATTTCCAAACTTTTGATCCAACCATGTCCAATCTTCTTAAAAAACGCTCCTTTCTCTCCCGCAACATTGAACATCTGGGCATGGCCGGGTTGTGCATCCTCGTGTTGCTTTCCGCCGGCATCTTTGTGGAGGACTTCGCCACCGTCTCCAATGCCAGCGATCTGCTGCTGGCGATTTCCACCGTCGGCATTTTGTGCTGCTCGATGCTGTTCTGTTTGATCAGCGGCGATTTCGACCTGTCGGTGGGTTCGGTGGTGGCGCTGGCCGGTGTGCTGGCGGTGGAGGTTTCCAACCGCACCGGCTCAGTGGCGATCGGGGTGGCGGCCGGCCTTGGCGCGGGCATGGCGGTGGGGGCCATCAACGGCTTTGTGGTGGCCTTCCTGCGCATCAACCCGCTGATCACCACTTTGGCCACCATGCAGGCCGCACGCGGCCTGGCTTATATCGCCGGCCATGGCAAAACCGTCTCGCCGACCGTCGCCGGTTTCAACACCATGGGCGAAAGTTTTCAGATTCCTTGGGGGGTCAACGAATTTGGCGAACAGGTGCACATCGCCTTGGGTTATCCGGTGGTGGTGCTTTGCATTTGTTTGGTGATCTTTGGCATTTTGCTGCACTTCTCGGTGTTTGGCCGCTCGGTGTTGGCCATGGGGGGCAACGAAGAAGCCGCCCGCTTGGCCGGCATTCCGGTGCGGCGCACCCGCTTTTTGGTGTTTGTGATTCAAGGGTTGATGGCCGGTTTGGTCGGTGTGTTGTTGGCGGCCCGCTTGCAGATCGGCGATCCCAAGGCCGAGATTGGTCTGGAACTTAAAGTCATCGCCGCCTGCGTGCTTGGCGGGGTGGCACTGACCGGCGGGCGCGGCACCATTTTGGCCATCATCTGGGGCATGCTCATCATGGGCGTGGTCGAGCGCGCCATGCAGTTCAAGCAGGTGGAAATTTACTGGCAGTATGTGATCTCCGGCAGCATCCTGTTGGCGGCGGTGATTGTGGATCGCTTCAAGAGTAAGTTGGGCTGAAGCGCGGCGCAAAATCAGCCAATTCTCCATGCATTTCAGCGGATCATCCATGTAATGTCCCAGCCTGCTCGGCGTCTTATGGGGGCAGGCAAGTTGCCATGCCAAACCCTTTTTTAAGAAAGCCCTCGCCGATGCTCCGCAACCTTCAAGCCAAGCCCCTGACCGGCACCCTGGCCTTGGCTTCGCTGGCCCTGTGGCTGGCCGCATGTTCCGCTGCGCCCTTGACCCAATCTTCCGGCGTGGTTGGCAGCACCCAAGACTGGGTGCTGCGCAGCCCCGATGGCGCGCTGAACGTGTCGGTGGGGGTGGGGGCCGACGGCCGCCTGGCCTACGCCGTTTCCCGCCAAGGCAAGCAGGTGCTGGCGCCTTCGCCCTTGGGTTTGACGGTGGACGGCGTGGACTTGGGCCAAGGGGCGAAGGTGGCAGGCGAGCCCGCCGTGCGCGAACTGGATGAAACCTACGCCCTGCTTGGCAACCATCCCACCGCCCGCAACCATGCGTTTGAAACCGTCATTCCCTTGGAAACTGCCGGCAAAAAATTCAGCCTGGTGGTGCGGGCCTATGACGATGGCATTGCCGTGCGTTACCTGCTGCCGGCCGGCGCCAAGCGCATTGATGGCGAGGCCACCGGCTGGCGTGTGCCGGCCGGCGCGGCCCAGGTGGCCTATGCCGATGCCAGCACCTGCTATGAAGGCCTCAGTCATGTCAAAGCGTTGGCACAGGTGCCGGAAGGCAAAACCCTGATGGCGCCCGTCACAGTGCAGGCCGGCGACTGCTATTTGTCGTTTGCCGAGGCCGATTGCGAGAACTTCTCCGACATGGCGCTGGTGCGCCAGGGCGATGTGTTCAAGGCGCAGTTTTATGCGGAACCCAAGGGCTGGGACATCAGCCGCCGCGCCGACGAAGCGCGCCCCGGCGTGCGCGACGGCACGTATTTGGGCCAAGCCGCCTCGCCTTGGCGCTCGGTGGTGGTGGCCAAGGATTTGACCGCCCTGGTCAACTCCGATTTGCTGATGAACCTGTGCCCGGCGCCGGCGGCCGGCATGGACTTTTCCTGGGTCAAGCCCGGCCGCTGCCTGTGGCAGTGGTGGAGCGTGGGGGCCCCCAAGTATGAAGATCAAAAAGCCTGGTATGACGCGGCTGCCAAACTCAAGTGGGAGTATTACCTGATTGATGACGGCTGGCGCACCTGGCGGGCCAATGGCAAGAATCAATGGGAGTTGCTGGCCGAAGTGATTGCCTACGGCAAGCATGTGGGCGTCAAGTCGCTGGTGTGGGTCAATTCGGCGGAAATGCGCAATGCCAAGGGGCGCCGCGCCTATCTTGAAAAAGTGAAAGCCTGTGGCGCCGACGGCATCAAAATCGACTTCATCCCCGATGGCAGCGCCAGCACCATGCAGTGGTACATGGGCGCGATGCAGGATTGCGCCGAACTGAAATTGGCGCTCAATTTTCACGGCAGCGTGAAACCCACCGGTCTGCGCCGCACCTATCCCAACGACATCACCCGCGAGGCGGTGCGCGGCAACGAATGGCACATGAGCCGCTATCACCGCATTGCGCCCAAAGAGATGGATGTGTCGCAACCCTTCACCCGCTGCTTGGCCGGGCCGGCAGACGTCACGCCGGTGATGATGGACCCCAAAGAATTGAAATCCGGCAACTACACCTGGGCCCATGAATTCGCCCAAGCGATGGTGGTGCTTTCGCCGGTCACCCATTTCTGCGACCAGTACAAGTTTTATGTCGGCAACCCGATGCAGGATTTGTTCCAGGACATCCCCACCGTGTGGGATGAAACCCGCGTGCTCTCCTGCACTGAAATGGGCCAAGTGGTCGGCTTTGCCCGCCGCAAAGGCGGGGTGTGGTGGGTGGGTGTGATGAACGGCGCCGGCGCGCGCGAAGTCAAAATTCCCTTGGACTTTCTGGGCAAAGCCACCCACGGCACTTTGATTTATGACGATGCCACCACCGATGCGGCGGTGGATCGCCGCGAACAGCAAGTCTCACCCAGCGAGACCTTGACCTTGAAATTGCGCCCGGCCGGCGGTTTCTTGGGCCGCTTTGGCCCTGCCATTAAACCTTGAGTGATTGGCGGCGCTGACACTTCTTTTATTCTTTGCGAGGCACTCTTATGCAGTCTTTCCGTACTTTGTCGGCCGCTTTGCTTTTGTTTGCTTTGGCCGGCCAAGTCCCCGCTTTTGCAGGCGAGGCCAAGCCCGCAACCTTGACCTCGCCCGACGGCCAATTTGAGGCGCAAGTTTCAGTGGCGGCCAATGGGGAGCCCACCTACCAGGTGAAGTGGCAGGGCAAGCCCTTGATCATGCCTTCGGCCCTGGGACTGGAGTTTGACAAAATGCCCGCGTTGGCCGGCCTTGAAATCACCGGCCAAAACACCACCACCCATGACGACCTCTGGCACCCGGTCTGCGGGGAGCGGTCCGATGTTCGCAACCACTACCAGGAAATGACCGTGGATTTCAAGGAAAAGGCCGCCCCCGGCCGGATCCTGCAGCTGGTCCTCCGCGCCTATGACACGGGCGTGGCCTTCCGCTACCGCCTGCCCAAGCAAGAGGGGCTGGACAAGGTCACGGTGATGGCGGAAAACAGCGAATTCCGCTTTCCCGAAGACCACCCCTGCTGGGCCGTCACCTCGGCGCAGGGCGGCTACGGGCGCGTGCCTTCGACCCGCCTGCCCGGCGGCACCGAGCGCCCGCTATTGGTGGAGGCCGCGCCCGACCGCGTCGTGGCGCTGGCCGAAGCCCGGCTGGTGGATTATTCCCGCACCAAGTTCAAGCGCCTGACCGACGGCAAGCCCGGCGTGATGACCGCCCTGAACGGGCGGGTGAATGCCACCTTGCCGATGGAAACGCCTTGGCGCACCATCATGGCCGCCCCGACGCCGGCCAAGCTGCTGCAAAACAACGACCTCATCCTCAACCTCAACGACCCGTGCGCGATTGCGGACACTTCGTGGATCAAGCCGGGCAAGGTGCTGCGCGACCTCACCCTGACCACCGACGGCGCCAAACGCACGGTGGATCATTGCGCCGCCCACGGCATCGCCTACGTGCTGTTCGACGCCGGCTGGTACGGGCTGGAGGAATCGCCCAAATCCGACGCCACCAAGACCATCCTCGACCCCAAGCGCTCCAAGGGCCCGTTCGACCTGCCGGAAATCATCCGCTACGCCAATGAAAAGAAGGTCGGCGTCATCCTGTATGTCAACTACATCGCCATGAGCCGGCAACTCAAGGTGATCCTGCCCCTGTACAAGCAATGGGGTGTCAAGGGCGTCAAATACGGGTTTGTCAGCGTTGGCGCCCAAGGCCCGACCGATTTCGTGAACCAGGCCATCCGCCTGGCGGCGGAAAACCAATTGATGGTGGACATTCACGACGAATGGCGCCCCACCGGCACCCAGCGCACCTGGCCCAACCTGATGACCAGCGAAGGCATTGCCGGCGACGAGGAAGGACACCGCAGCAACGCCCAGTCGCTGGTGTACCAGTACGCCCGCTTCATCGCCGGCCCGGCCGACAACACCTTTTGCTACTTCGACCCGCGCGTCGACAAGTTGGCCAACCATGCCTACCAGCTCGCCAAGTCGGTCTGCTTCTTCAGTCCGTGGCAATTCATCCACTGGTACGACCGGCCCGCGCAGCCCGGCGAAGAACTGCGCCCCGGCGACCACAAGATCGGCTCCGAGCCGGAACTGGCCTTCTGGGACCGCCTGCCCACCGTCTGGGACGACACCCGCGTGCTCGACGGGGCCATTGGCCAATTCTCCGCCATCGCCCGCAAGAAGGGCGACAACTGGTGGCTGGGCTGCATGAACGCGCAAGAGCCGCGCAGCTTGAAACTCAAGTTGGATTTCCTCGCGCCGGGCCAAAAATACGAAGCCGTGACCTACAGCCACGACCCGGCGGTGGACGGCCGCACCCATGTCAAAATCACCCGCCAGCCGGTGGATGCCACCACGGTGTTGACGGTGGAATTGGGCAAGAATGACGGCCAGGCGCTGGAAATTGCGCCGGTCAAGGATTGAGCGGCAAGGGGCATGGGGGAGCCCATGATGGCAATCCCCTCTTTTTCTGCATACCATTTGAGCATGTCCATCCCCCAGTCCCACCGCCGGCCCGAAGGATTCGCCGGCCAGCGTTTGGTGGTGATGCCGGCCTCCATGGTCAGCCATGGGTTGGGCCTGCCGGTTTGTTCCGGTTTGCAGCCCACCCACATCGGCCGCTTTGACCGGGCGAAAGGCCATTATGTGGACCGGCCGGAGGGCACGCCGGAGCATATCCTGATCCTTTGCCTCTCCGGCAAGGGCTCGGTGACCCTGCGGCGCAAAACGCACAAAGTCGAGGCGGGGGACGCTTTTTTGCTGCCCCCCGGCGAGCGCCACCGGTACTTTGCCGATGACACGGACCCATGGAGCAAGGTGTGGGTGCATTTCACCGGCAGCCAGGCGGCGGATTACCGGCGGATATTGCTGGGGAAAAACAGTTCACCAGTGTTCCACCTGCGCAAGATGGACATGCTGGTGGAGGCGTTTGAAGACATCTACCGCCATGTGCTTGGCGGCTACACCGATGTCGAGCTGTTGGGCCTGTCCACCGCCTGCGCCCGATTTCTCGGCCTGTGCCGGCTGCATCAGCAGGCCAAAGAAGGACGCCACCGCGACGCCTCGGAGCGGGTGGTGCGCACCATCCAATTCATGCGCGCCAATTTGCACCGGCAGGTTTCCCTCAAAGAGTTGGCCGCGGCGGGGGGGTGGTCTCACTCGCATTTTTCCGCGGTGTTCAAGGCGCAGACCAACACCGCGCCGCTGGTGTTTTTCACCCGCCTGCGTCTGCAGCGGGCCTGTGAATTGCTTAAAACCACCGATGATTCGGTGACGCAGGTCGCCGCCGTCATGGGTTATGAGGATCCGTTTTATTTTTCGCGGATTTTTTCGCAGCATCAGGGGCTGTCGCCCAAGGAATATCGGGCCGCCTACGGCTGGCGCAAATAGGGCCGGCCGGCGCGGCGACCGGTATTTTGTCCATGTTTCAAGGTTGATTTTCCATGGACAAGGGCGGCGCCCAGAACTACGCTCTGCGCATGAAGAAAACAGCCCTTGCCCCGGTTTCCTGCCGCACCGAATCCGTCGTCATCCCGACTTACGAACCGGCGCTGCCGGATCCGAATCCGATGTTCCTGGAAAAGCGCGTGTACCAGGGTTCGTCGGGCCGGGTCTATCCGCTGCCCTTCATCGACCGCATCGCGGAAACCAAGACCGACCGCGCCTACCAGGTCGTCACGCTGGAGAATGAGTACCTGGAAGTGCAGCTCTTGCCGGAAATCGGCGGGCGTATCCATTCCATCAAGGACAAGACCAACAACTTCGACATCATCTACAAGCAGGAGAGCATCAAGCCCGCGCTGGTCGGCCTGGCCGGCCCGTGGATCTCCGGCGGCATCGAGTTCAACTGGCCCCAGCACCACCGCCCGGCCACCTTCATGCCGGTGGAGTGCTCGATCGAACAGGGCGAAGACGGCAGCGTGACGGCGTGGATGGCCGACCATGACCCGATGGCCCGCATGCGCGGCCTGCACGGCATCTGCCTCAAGCCCGGCAGCAGCGTCGTCGAACTCAAGGTGCGCGCCTACAACCGCACCAACGACACGCAGACCTTTTTGTGGTGGGCCAATGTCGCCAACGAGGTCCACGAGCAGTACCAGAGCTTCTTCCCACCCGACGTCTACTACGTGGCCGACCATGCCAAGCGTTCGATGAGCGCGTTCCCCGCCTGCCAGGACCAGTATTACGGCCTGCCCTACGGCAAACGCGCCAAGGAAGGCGTGCCGGCGCGGGAAACCCCGCGCAAGTTCGTGCCGCCCGGCACGCCCCCTTGCGATTATGCGGCCAACGATTTGTCGTGGTATGCCAACATCCCGGTGCCGACCTCGTACATGTGCATGGGCACGCAGGAGGATTTCTTCGGCGGCTACGACCATAAGGCCAAGGCCGGGTTCATCCACTTCGCCAACCACCACGTGTCGCCGGGCAAGAAGCAGTGGACCTGGGGCAACCATGAGTTCGGCTACGCCTGGGACCGGTTGTTGTCGGACGACGAGCGGCCCTATATCGAGTTGATGGCTGGGGTCTACACCGACAACCAGCCGGATTTCTCCTTCCTGCAACCCGGCGAAACCAAGACCTGGAGCCAGTATTGGTACCCCATTCGCGCCATCGGTGTGGCGCAGCAGGCGACGCTCGACGCGGCGGTGAGTTTGACGGTGGAGAAGAAGGAAATCAAAGTGGGGGTGTCGGTGACTGCCGCGCACAAGCATGTGGTGATCACGCTGACTTGCAATGGCAAGCCCCTCCATGTTTGGACCGAAGCCCTGTCGCCGGCCCAGCCGTTTGCGGTTGCCGTCCCGTTGCCGGCCAAGGCGCAGGCGACGCATTTGCGCCTTGAAGTCCATGCCAAAGACGGCCGCTTGCTGGCTACCTACCAGCCGAAAAAGTTGGTGGCCGGTGAAGTGCCGCCGCCGGCCACCGAGCCGCCGCATCCTTCTGAAATCAAGGGCAACGACGAGCTGTACATCACCGGCCTGCACCTGGAGCAGTACCGCCACGCCACCCGCAGTCCGGTGGCGTATTGGCAGGAAGCGCTCAAGCGCGACCCGCAGGATTCACGTTGCCACACGGCGATGGGCCGTTGGCATTTGCGCCGCGGTGAATTGGCGCAAGCCGAACAGCATTTGCGCCAAGCGGTGGACCGTCTGGTGCGGCGCAACCCCAACCCGGAAAACGGCGAGGCCTATTACCAGCTGGGCCAGTGCTTGCTCGCGCAAGGCAAGGACGCCGAAGCCTACGCCGCTTTCTACAAGGGCTGCTGGAACCAGGCTTGGGCCAGCGCCGGTTACCACGCCATCGCCGAGCTCGATTGCAAGCGCGGCGAATGGGCCGCGGCGCAAGACCACTTGCGCCGCAGTTTGAAGGGCAACACCGACAACCTGCGCGCGCGGAATTTGCTGGCGATGGCGCTGGCGGCTCAGGAGCGCCGGCTTCCCAGCCGGCCGGGATCGCCGGCATCCTTGCCGGCCGAAGCGCAAGTTATTTTGCAAGCCACCCTCGAACTTGATCCTTTGGATTCCTGGGCGCTTTGGCTCATGGGCAAGCCGATTGCCTGCGATGCCCATGCGCGTCTTGATCTCGCCCACGATCTGATGCGCGCCGGTTTTTATACGGGAGCTGATGAGGTTCTTAAGGCTGCCGACAAGATGTCGGCGTTCCCGGCCGGCAAGGATGCCGGCGTTCCCGGCCTTGGCGCGGCCCCACTCATCGCCTACACCCGCGCCTACATCGCGCAGTTGGCTGGCGATGAAAAAGCCGCGCAAGCGTTGTTCGAAGCCGCGGCCAAGACCGACCCGACCTATTGCTTCCCCGCCCGCCTCGAAGACATTCGCGTGTTGGAAACGGCGATCAAGGCCAACCCCAAGGATGCACTTGCGCCTTATTTGCTCGGCAACCTGTTCTATGACCGCCGCCGCCACGGCGAAGCCATCGCCTGTTTCGAGAAGGCCGTGAAACTCAACCCCAAGAACGCCATTGCCTGGCGCAATTTGGGCATCGGCTACTTCAACATCCAGAAGAACCCGGCCAAAGCCAAGGCCGCCTATGAAAAAGCGGTGGCCGCCAAGACTACCGATGCCCGCCTGTTCTACGAGCGCGACCAGTTGTGGAAGCGCTTGGGGGAGTCGCCGGCCAAGCGGTTGAAGGCGTTGGAAGCCAAGAAGAAACTCATCGCCACCCGCGACGACCTGACGGTGGAATACGGCGCCTTGCTCAACCAGGTGGCCCGCCACGCCGAGGCGCAAGTTTTGGCTGGAAGCCGCGTGTTCCAGCCGTGGGAGGGGGGCGAAGGTATGGCCCTTGGCCTGCACACCCGTTCCCACTTGGCGCTGGGGCGCCAGGCCTTGGCCAAGGGCAAGGTCAAGCAGGCGCTTGATCTATTTGAAACGGCCCTGTCCGCCCCACGCAACCTCAACGAGGCCCGCCATCTGCTGGCCAACGCCAGCGACATTCACTATTGGATCGGCTCGGCGGCCAACGCCGCCGGTGATCAAGCCAAGGCCAAGCACCACTGGACCTTGGCCGCCGATTTCCGCGGCGACTTCCAGAACATGAGCGTGTGCGCCTATTCCGAGATGACCTATTACTCGGCGCTGTCGCTCACTGCCCTGGGCCGCAAGGCCGAGGCGCAAAAGTTGCTCAAGGGTTTGCTCGGCTTCGCCAAGGAACTGAAGCAGGCCACCGCCAAGATCGACTACTTCGCCACCTCGCTGCCGACCATGCTGCTGTTCGATGCCGACATCCAGTTCACGCAGGAGACGGCGGCGATGTTCCTGGAGGCGCAAGCGGAGCTGGGCCTTGGGCGCAAGGCGCAAGCCAAGAAGCTGTTGGCGGCCGTCCTCAAGCGCGACCCCAATCATGCGCTGGCGGCGGACCTGCTGGCTGGGAACTGAAGGCAAATCGCGTGTTGGCAGTTGGCTGTTCCACCGCGAAGCGGTGGATGTTCCTGGCCAGGGGTGCAACCCCTGGAAACGAGCATTCTCGCTTCCCACCCCGAAGGGGTGGAGGCTCCACCCCTTCGGGGTGGGAAGTCCTTGGAGCTTCAATCCAGGGGTTGCACCCCTGGCCAGGAACGGGCGCCGCTTCGCGGCGCAAACTGGAATCTTCGGTCGTGTTGTAAACAACGGCGGCCGGAGGCGTCTTTGGCTCGCACATCCCACACTCTTGGCCATCCCATGAAAACCTTCGCTCCCGCCGTCCTTCTGTTTGCCGTTTCACTCACTGCTTGCGCTTCGTCTTCCGGCCTGACCCACGGCCCCGGCGAAGTTGGCAACGCCGACTTGGTCGTTCGCCACGGCGCCGACGGCTTCACGTTGGCCGACCGTTCCGGCGGGCGCGCCTTCGCCATAGGTGGAAAACTCGACGGCGCCGGCGCCCTGCTGCGCGAAGAAGCGGCCGACGACGCCACCTTCGGCAAGGGCCGCCGCATGGTGTTCGCCCGCAAGGCCGCCGACGGTACCGGCGGCGAAATTGCCCTGGAAACCTACGCGGGTCTGCCCTTCGTCCTGGTGCGCGAAACCGTCAAAAATACCACCGCCAAGGAAGTGGACTTTCAGAAAGTCATCCCCGCCACCTTCACACTGGACCTTGGCAAACCGGCATCGGAATTGACGACCATGGGCACCGGTGGCTTGCTCGCCCCGGACAAGAACCCAGGCTCGTACCTGTTCCTCACTTGCGCCGATCCCGCCACGCGCGAGGGCGTCGTCGCCGGCTGGGTGACGCAGAAAAAGGGCAGCGGCACGGTGTTCCCGTCGGTCAACCAGGGCAAGGTGGCGTTCAAGGCGCAAACCGAGCAGGGCCATCTGATCCTCCAACCTGGCCAAAGCGCGGCGCTCGACACCTTCGCCATCGGCCATTTCAACGACGCGCGTCTGGGTGAAGAAGCCTTCGCTTCCGCCGTCGCCAAGGCCCACGCCATCCATTTGCGCCCCAAGCAGGCCGTGTACTGTTCGTGGTACGCCGAAGGCAAGGACCACGGCGGCGCCGGCACCGCCGAAACCACGGTGGAACTGGCGAAGTTCTGCGCCAAGGAGAACCTCAAGGCCTACGGCTTTGGCGTCATCCAGATCGACGACCGCTGGCAGGATGGCCCGCAGATGGGCGGCCCCGCCACCCATTTCGACCGCGTGAATCCGAACGGTCCCTACAAGAACGGCATCGCGCCGGTGGCCAAGGAGGTGGAAGCCAGCGGATTCGCCTTCGGCTTGTGGTGGTTGCCTTTCGGGCGCAACCACATGGAGGCGGATTTCAAGGGCAAGCAGGATTGGTTCTGGAAGTGGCAGGACGGCCGGCCGCTGCGCCAGCACAGCTTCGGCGGCACTTGCCTGGATGCCTCCGTGCCCGCCGTGCAGGAGCATCTGGAGACGCTCGGGCGCACGATCCGTTCGTGGGGTGTGAAGTACTACAAGATGGACGGCATCTCGGGGGGCGCCGGCCTTGACCACTGCTACATCAACGACGGTTACAAGGCCGACGGCTTTGAGAAGAGCGCCCCGCCGCACGATCGCTCGCTCACCAACATCGAGGTGATGCGCAAAGGCCTCGGCTTCATCAGGAAGGGCGCCGGCGACGACGTGTTCTTCTCGGGCTGCTGCGCCGTGCAGAACATGCGCACCTATGCCGGCACGCTCGGCCTGGTGGATTCGATGCGCGTCGGCCCCGACTTCAACCACGACGGCCAGGGCATCCGTTCCGGCCCGCTGCGCGGTTCGTGGATGTACTTCTTGAACGGCAAGGTGTGGTGGAACGACCCCGACCCGACCAAGGTGCGCACTTCGGGCGAACGCTGCACCGCCGACAATTCCATCACCGGCGCCGTCACGCTGGCGCAGGCGCAAATGACGTCTTCCTGGGTCTCGCTCACCGACCAGTTTTTCCTCATCAGCGATTGGCTGCCGAACCTGCCGCCGGAACGCCTTGACATCCTCAAACACACGATGGCTTCGCACGGCGCCACCACCCGCCCGGTGGACTGCTTCGACCGCAGCCTGCCCAACACCTGGCTGGTCAGCTCGGACAAGTCCGGCGTGCGCCGCGATGTGGTGGGTATCTTCAATTTCTACGGCCAACCGCTCAAGGCGCAATATTCTTTCGCCAAGGTCGGCCTCGATCCGGCCAAGACCTACCACGCCTTCGATTTCTGGGCCAACCAGCCGGTGGCCGACATCTCCGGTGAAATCAAGGAGGAACTTGCGCCCATGAGCTGCCGCGTGCTGGCGCTGCGGGTGAAGGAAGACCACCCGGTGCTGGTCTCGACCTCGCGCCATGTGAGCTCGGGCATCTTGGAAGTGAAGCGGGAGGCGTGGGAGGGTGGAACCTTGTCCGGCACCTCGGCCCTCATCGGTGGTGATGCTTACGAATTGCGTGTCGCCGGCTTAAAGGACGGCAAGGGCTGGAAGTTCGCCAAGGCGCAAGTTTCCGCCGCCGACACCGCGGCCGGCGTGAAGATCGAAGCCTTGCCGCAGACGGAAGAAGGCTGGCTGCGCCTCAAAGTGACGGCGCCGGTTTCGCGCGAGGTGAAGTGGGAGGCGGTCTTCGAGTGAAACCCATCCTCCTCCTCCCCGCCATCGCCCTGCTCTTGGCCGC
>CAZKVP010000074.1:0-16379 GCA_964556215.1 uncultured Phycisphaeraceae bacterium | reverse complement strand
GAAGGCAAAGGGGCGGTATTTTTGGATGGCGGTGGAATTCATGGGGCGGGGGGGAAGGGGAAGCGGAATCAAATCAAACAAAACAAAACCCGGCAAAAGCCGGGTTTTGGAGAAGGTCTTGGAAAAACCAAAGAACCGCCGCCTCACCCGGCAAGGGAAGTGGAAAGGAGCAGGCGAAGCGGGAGGCGGGACGGGATCATGGGAGGGATTATAGGGAAGAAGCCCAAGGCGTCAATGGACAAACCTGTCGCGCCAGGGTGAGGCATTGCAGGCCCTAGGGGCGCACCCGCACCAGATGGTGTTTGCCGGCCCTGGAATCCTCCATCCCGGCCAGTTCCTTTTGGCCGGGCTGCACGCTGGGGTATTGGTCGCAGGCTTGGTGGTCGTGGTTCCGGAACACCAGCGCGCTGTTTTCAATGGCCCAGCGGTGGTAGATGGGGGCCACCTGGTCAATGGGAGCGGCAGACTGCGAGATGGTCACGCTCTGGTCCGGCTCAAGGCGCAGGCGCATGACCGGCTTGTCGGACCACAATTCATTGGATTCCATGATCAGGTCGTAAGTCCGGTTGGCAAAATCGGCATTGGTCGGCGCGATGGCGGGGGCTCCCGGATGAAACGGCTCCCTGAGAAAAAACATCGCTGCGCCTGCCAGTCCCGCCAAAATCACCGCGCACAGGGCCAAGCCGCCCCAAATGTGCTTTTCCCGCGCGGGCTTTGGCTCTGGCGCAGGTCGTCGGGGCGCGGATCGGGGCAGACGGACGGGAGGGGGCGGGCGCTTTGGCGTTGCTTTTTCCCGTTTGTCTTCCCCTGCGGTGGCGGGTCCGGGACTTGGCAACACGGCGGGTGAAACAGCCGGCACTTTGGCCGGCGCAGTGGCCGGTGCAGCCGGGGCCACAACCTGGGCAGGAGTCGGAATGGGCACGGCCAGCGCCGCCGCCACAGGCTGCGGGAGGTATTTCCGCAGGCTGGTCGCCCGGATGTCCACCCAAGGGCCGTCCGGGCCGGTGGTGGAGATTTGGTCGGTGCCGGCCGCCAGTCCCCGGAAGACGGCTTCTTTGACTTGCGCTTGGTTATAAGGCCCGCTTGGGCGCCCCTGCAATTGAAGGTAAAGCGCATCGCTGAAAGTCGGTCTGCGTGCGGGTTTGGATTCCATGCCAGGTCTTGGTCGGCGGGGGATGCGTCATAGTGGTGCGAGCCGGCCCCATTCTACGTTTGCCCCTTGCGCTTGACCAACAATAAATGCTCCACCGCGCACACGCATTGGCCGCGCTGGTTGACCGCCTCCAGCGCTTCGACCACGATGCCGTGGTCCGGCTTCTTGTGGTCGCGCTTTTCCTTGATGGTGAGCTTGACCTTGATCGTGTCGCCGATGAACACCGGCTGCGGGAAGCGCAGGCGGTCGTAGCCGTAGGTCATCGCGTGCGGGTTGATTTCGCCGGCACCCATGCCGACCGCCACCGCGAAGGTCAGCGTGCCGTGGGCGATGCGCTGGCCGAAGGGCTGGGTCTTGCAGAATTCCGCGTCCATGTGGTGCGGAAAGAAGTCGCCGGTCTGGCCGGCGTGGGTGACAATGTCGGATTCGGTGATGGTGCGGCCGGCGGTTTGGCGGACGTGGCCGATGGCGTACTCCTCGAAGTATTGCGGTTTCATGCGGTTTTTGGAATGGTGGTCAGCCCCAATGCCTGTTCGATGGCGGTGGCGGTCCGGCGCAGGGCGGGCAGGTAGGAAAGGATCTTGTCCGATTGCGGGGAAGTATCCAGCGCGGCCAAGGCCAGCGCGGCGTGCCCGCCAGCCAAGCGCACCGGAACGGCCAGGTCGTGCACGCCGTGGACATTGCGGTGGTGCGCCACGTTGTGGCCGACCGCGGCGATGCGCTTCAATTCGGCGGCAGGCAGGTCGCCTTTGAACCGGGCCTGCTCGGCCGGGCTTTGCAGGGCGATCAACAGACGACCGGAGGTGGTGCCGGCCGCCGGATGGCGCGAGCCGATGTCCACCGTCAGGCGCAGGGGGCTGGGCGCGTCGCCGGCGGCGACCACCACGATTTCATTGCCGACAAGGATGGAAAGGTGGCAGGACTGATTGGTGGCGGCGGCCAAATCCTGCAGCGGCAGGCGGGCGGCCTCGACCAGCAGGGCGTTGGGATGGGCGGACAGCGCGAAGGAATACAGGCGCAAAGAAAGCGAATACTTTTGCGAGCCGGCATCTTGCATCAGCCATTGCTGCTCCTGCATCTGGCGCAGCAGGCGGTAGACCATGCCGCTGGCCAGTCCGAGTTTGGCTGCGATTTCAGTCAATGACAGCGGGCGGCGGGCCTCGGCTAGGATTTCGACGATCTGCATGCCGCGCTCCAGGGCGGGCACGGCGTAGGGCGAAGGCTTGGCGGCAGGCTTGGTTTGGGCGGGCTTTGCGGATTTCATAGTGGGGATCCTAGCGGGTGGGGTTGACGGCCACCCCATTGACTTAGTATTCTACACTTGGCTTAGTAAAATAATAATCGTCTTTTCCTTTTCTCTGCCCCATGTCCAACCCCATCCACTTGCGCGGCATCACCTGGAACCACACCCGCGGCCTGTGCCCCATGCAGGTCACCGCCCAACGCTTTCACGAAACCCACCCGAATATCGAAATCGCGTGGGAGAAGCGCTCGTTGCAGGCCTTTGCCGATGAAAGCATCGCTTCATTGTCGGAGCGCTTCGATTTTCTGGTGGTGGACCATCCATCCACCGGCGAGGCGGCCACCCACCAATTGTTCCTGCCGGTGAGCGACCATCTGCCAGCGGAGTTCATCGCCGACCAGGCTGCGAATTCCGTCGGAGGCTCGCACCTTTCGTACAACTTTCTCGGCAAGCAGTGGGTGCTGGCGATTGACGCCGCCACCCCGGTCGCGGGCTGGCGTGAAGATCTGCTGCTGGCGCACAAGGCGCAAGTGCCGCAGACTTGGGAAGAATTGCTGGGCCTGGCCAAGGCCGGCTTGGTGGAATTCTGCGGCTGGCCGATCGACTGCCTGATGTACTTCTACGCCTTCTGCGTGAACGAGGGTGAGGCGCCGTTCCAATCCAAGGATTTTGTGGTGTCCAAAGACACCGGCACCCGCGCCCTGCTGGCGCTCAAGGAACTGGCCGATCTGTGCGATCCGGCCGGCTTCACCCGCAACCCGATCCGTTCGTGGGAGCATTTGGCGCGCGCGGACACCAAGCAGGCGTATTGCCCCTTTGCCTACGGTTACTCCAACTACGCGCGCGTCGGTTACGGCGATCACCGCCTGCGCTTTGGCGGGCTGGTGTCGCGCAACAGCAAACGCCTGACTTCGACCTTGGGCGGCACCGGACTTGCTGTGTCGGCCAAGACCAAGCATCCGCAGGCCGCGATGGCTTATGCCAAGTTCGTTTCTTCCCCGGCCACGCAGACGGGACTGTTCACCGCCGCCGGTGGCCAGCCCGGCCACCGGCAGGCTTGGCTGGACGCCGAAAACAACCGCCAGACGAACCAGTACTTCAAAGACACCCTGCCAGCGCTCGATGCGGCCTACCTGCGTCCGCGTTTTGACGGCTACATCGATTTCCAGATAAAGGCCCCCGCCCCGGTGGTCGATGCGCTCAAGGGCAAACTTGCGCCTGCCGCCGCGCTTGACGCTCTGAATGAACTGTACCGGACGTTCCCGGCGCGCTGATTCCACTTCGCCTTCTTTCCCGTTTTTCTCCCGCTCCAACCGCGGTCAACGCCATGCTCCCCCTCCAAGGCTTGCTCGTCCTCGACTTCTCGCAATTCCTCTCCGGTCCGTCGGCCTGTCTGCGCCTGGCCGACCTTGGCGCCACCGTGGTCAAGATTGAGCGCCCGGTAGCCGGCGACCTGTGCCGCCAGCTGTACATCTCCAACCTGGAATTGGACGGCGATTCCACCCTGTTCCACTCGATCAACCGCAACAAGCGCTCGATTGCGCTGGACCTCAAGAAGCCGGAAGACCTGGCCGTCGCCAAGAAGCTCATCGCCAAGGCCGACGTCATGGTGCAGAACTTCCGCCCCGGCGTGATGGCAAAGATCGGCCTGGACTACGAAACCGTCAAGGCCCTCAATCCGCGCCTGGTCTACGGCCAGATCACCGGCTACGGTGAAACCGGCCCATGGGTGGGCAAGCCCGGTCAGGACCTGTTGGTGCAATCCATGTCCGGCGCTGTCTGGTTGAACGGCGAAGAGGGCACCGAGCCGCGCCCCTTTGGCATCGCCGCCGCCGACCTGCTCGCCAGTCACCATCTGGTGCAGGGCATGCTGGCCTGCCTGGTGCGCCGCGGCGTCACGGGGCAAGGCGGCCTGGTCGAAGTGAGCCTGCTTGAATCCATTCTCGATTACCAGTTCGAAGTGTTGACCACCCACTTGAATGACGGCGGCAAGCAACCCCAGCGCAGCAGCCTGCTCAACGCGCACGCCTACCTTGGCGCGCCCTACGGCATCTACGCGACCAAGGACGGCTACTTGGCCTTGGCGATGGGTTCCGTCCTCAAACTCGGCGAACTCTTGGGTTGCGCCGCCTTGGCGCAATACGACGACCCCAAGACCTGGTTCACCGCCCGCGACGAAATCAAGGCACATCTGGTGACGCACCTCAAGGCCGAAACCACCCAGCACTGGCTGGACCGCCTGGAACCGGCCGACTACTGGTGCGCCAAGGTGCTTACGTGGAACGAACTGCGCGCGCATGAAGGCTTCAAGGTGCTGGACATGGTGCAGACCGTTTCCCGCGAAGGTTCCGGCGCCTCGCTGCAAACCACGCGGTGTCCGATCCGGGTGGACGGGCAGGTGCTCAAGTCGCCCTTGGGCGCGCCCAAAGTCGGCGAGCATTCGGCACAAATCCGGGCGCAGTACGGGCTGTGAGAGCGGTGACAAGCCGTGCCCAGGCGTGGGACTACAATCCCCCGATGCCAAGCACCCCCAAAGCTCCTGCCGCCGAATCCGCCGCCAAGCCCGACTGGTTTGAGGACGGACTGACCTTTTCCTGCACCCTGTGCGGTGATTGCTGTTCGGGCGGTCCGGGTTATGTGTGGTTCAACGACCAGGAGGCCGAGGCGATGGCCGCCAAGGTCGGAGTGGGGGTGTACGATTTTTTGCGCACTTATGCCGAGCGGGCCGAGGGCAAGTGGACGCTGCGCAACGTGAAGAATGCCAAAGGCGAGCACGACTGTGTGTTTTTGAAGCCCCTGCCCGGTGGCAAGCGCGGCTGCGGGTTGTATGAAGTCCGCCCGACCCAATGCCAGACCTGGCCGTTTTGGTCGGGGGTGATCAAGAGCAAAAAGGCCTGGGACAAGGTGGCCAAGCGCTGCCCCGGCATGATCAAGGGCAATGCCGGTGAGGGCCAGTTCTATCCCGCCGACCAGATCCGTATCATTTTGAAAAGCAACCCCGGTCCCCTGGAGGGCTGATGTCGTCCGCCGCCGACTGGAACACTTGGAAAGCCGCCGCCGCCTCGCCCGAGGTGGACGGCGCTTTGCGCGGCATTTACACCGAGGTGGATGCCGCCGTGAAAAAGCGCGGGCCGGTGTGCAATGCCTCCGGCCGCTGCTGCAAATTCAACACCCATGACCATCTGCTGTATGTCACGGGATTGGAGATCGCCTGGTTTTTGCTGCAGGCCAAGGCGGAAAAGGCCCCGGTGGACGCCAACTACGGCGTGCAGATCAAAGCCCTGCACCTGCCGGTTTTTTCGCCGCGCCAATTGCCCGACAGTTGCGCCTGGCAGGTTGACGGCCTGTGCTCGGCGCACGGCTTTCGGCCCTTGGGCTGCCGGGTGTACTTCTGCGAGAAGGGCACCGAGGACTGGCAGCAGGACACCTACGAGAAATTCCAGATGCGGCTGCGTGAACTGCACGACCTCTTGGGCCTGCCGTATGCCTACGTGGAGTGGCGCGGCGGCTTGCTGGAAGCCTCCCATGCGCACGAGCAGGCGCATGGGGAGCTGCCCTAGGATACGCGCTTCATCCTCTTTTCAAGGTTCACCCATGGCAGTGGCACCAAGCGCGAGCGCAAGCTCGCAAAACAAGTCTTCCTCTACGAGCTCCCACGCAGTGGAAATCCGCGTCAGATACCAGGGCAACCTGCGCTGCAAGGCGCAGCACCGCCCGTCCCGCACCAACCTGACCACCGATGCGCCGGTGGACAACCACGGCCTTGGCGAATCCTTTTCGCCCACCGACCTGGTGGCCACTTCGCTGGCGGCCTGCATGCTCACCATCATGGGCATCAAGGCCAAGAGCCTCGAGGTTTCATTGGCCGGGGCAAAGTCCACCGTGTTCAAGGAAATGACCGCGGCCCCGCCGCGGCGCATCGCCAAGATCAGCATCCACTTTTTGCTGCCGGAGGTGGCGCAAGAACACCGCGATGCGTTGGAGCGGGCGGCCAACGCCTGCCCGGTGAAGCTGAGCCTGCATCCGGAGGTGGTGCAGGAGGTGGTGTTTGATTGGGGCAAGGCGTAAAGCCGACCCTCCCTCATTCCACCCACACTTTTTTCGCCGCCGACAGCCCCAGGGTCAGCGGGCCCTGCGGCCCTTCCACGGTGGCGGTTTCCGCCGCGCCGTCCACCGCCAACAGGCGGCAGGGGGTGCCGGGCACCAGGCCCTTGTCCGACAGAAAACGCAGCATGGCCGGCTCGTCGGGGACTTGCGCCACGCACAATTGGGCGCCGATGTCGGCGTCAGCCAGCAGGGTCAATGCGCGTTTGGGCATGTCGCCGGCGGCCGAGGGAATCGGCGCGCCGTGCGGATCCAGTTCGGGGTGCCCCAGCAGTTCGGCGATGCGTTCGAGCACCTTGTCGGAGACGGCGTGTTCCAGGCGTTCGGCCTCGTCGTGCACTTCGCTCCAGTCCAGCTTCAAGTGCCGGACCAGGAACAGTTCAATCAGGCGGTGGCGGCGCAGGACCGACAGCGCCAGTTTGTTGCCCGCTTCGGTCAGGCGTGCGCCCACGCGGGGCTCGTGGCTGACCAGGCCGGATTCGGCCAGGACTTTGACCATGGCGGTGGCCGAGGCCGGGGCCACCCGCACCGCCAGCGCCAAGGCGCCGTTGGAGACCGGCTCGCCGGGATGGGCCTGCTCGTGCTTGAGCAGGGCTTTGAGGTAGTCTTCGACGGAGGAGGAGAGCATGCTCAATTCACCTTCACCACCAGCGCGGTCATGTCGTCGGCGCGCGGGCTGCCCGCGATGTGGCGGTGCAGGGTCTCCATCACCCTCTCCAGCACGGTCTTGGCGGATTCGCCGGCGTTTTTGAGCACGACATCCAGCACCGCATCGCGGCCGATGCGCACGCCGGCGGGGTCGGAGGCGTCGGGCAGGCCGTCGGTGTAGCAGAACAGCAGGTCGCCGGGCTTGAGGTCCCAGGTGCCCTTGCGGTAGGTGGCGGCGGCGTCCACGCCAAGGATCAACCCGCCGGCCTCCAGCATGTGGAATTGCCCATTGCGGACGATCACCGGCGGCTCGTGGCCGGCGTTGCAATAGGTCAGCCGGTGGGTGCGCGGATCCAGCGTGGCGTAGAACAGGGTGGCGAATTCATGGGCGCGGCCCTCGGCGGCCATCGCCTGGTTCACCTGGGTGATCATTGCGTCCAGGTCGTAATAGGCCGGGGCGTGGGCGCGCACCAGGGAGCGCAGGGCGGCCATCTGCAGCGCGGCCGGCACGCCTTTGCCGGCCAGGTCGGCGATGGTCAGGCCGTGCACGCCGCCGCCCAGGGGGATGATGTCGTAGAAATCCCCGCCAAGGGCCAGCGAAGGTTCATAGGCGGCGGCCATTTCAATGCCGGGCAGTTCGGGCATTTTGCTTGGCATCATCCGGCGCTGCACATCGGCGGCCAGTTGCACGTTTTCGATGAGTTTTTTGCTGCGGGCCTGGGCCGCGTCCAGGCGGGCGTTTTCAATGGCGGTGGCCAGCAGTTGCGCGATGGCCTGCAGCAGGTGCTGCTGCTCCTTGGCAAAGGTGCGCGGCTCGCCGGTGAACACCTGCACCATGCCGATGGGCTGGCCGTGGTACATCAGGCCGGTGGCCAGCATGGAGTGGAAGCCCATGGTTTTGGCATCGTCCTGGAAGAACACGCGCGGGTCGGAGGTCATGTCCGCCACATACACCAGTTCGCCGCGCAGGCAGGCCAGGCGCAATTCGCTTTTGTTGATGATGCTGCGGCCAAGGTTGCTGTAGTCCACGCTAAGGCCAAAGGCGGCGTGGCTGACCAATTCCGGCGGAGTGCCTTCCAGAAGACGGATGTTCACCCCCTTGGCGTTCATCACCTCGGCGATGGACTGCGCCGCCTGGCGCAGGATGTGGCTGAGATCGTGGTGGCCGGCCAGGGCGGTGGAGAGGCGGAACAGCACCGACAGCTCGCCCAGACGCTGGTTGACTGCGTGTTGCTGGTACCCCATCTGCGCGATGGCGTTGGCGATGAGGTAAAGCAACTGCATCGAGGAGGCCGTGCTGGGGGCGTAGGCTTCCTCGGCGGCGGACATGAGTTCCTCGCGCGCGTCCGGGTCGGCACCCATGCGGTCAAGGGCGGCCATCAGCCGGCGCTTGTGGTGGTCGGCAATGGCATCCAGCGGCAGCACCTGGTGGCGCTGGACGGTGAGCGAGCCCACCTGCCGGTGCTGCACGATGATGGGCGCGGTGCGGGTGAGGTTGTCGGCGCCGTCCTCCATCAGGTGCTCCAGCAGCCGGTCGCTTTCGGCGCGGCGGGCGATGTCGGTGTGCTGGGTGACCGGGTTGCCCGCGCCATCGGTGATGGTGGTTTGCAGGCGGGTGATGACGGCGAAGGCGTCCTGGATTTCCTGCAGGCTTTCGGCATCCACGAAGTCGGTGATGGCCGGTGGACGCGAAACCCCGCCTGGCGTCGAAGCCAGGGCGGCGGGGGAGGGCGGGAGGGGCAGGAGAGGGTCGGGCACGGCTGGAAAGGGTAGGGTCTGGGGGCGGGAAAAGCGAGGGAATTTTCGCCCCATAGGCGCGTCCGTTCAAATGCTCAAACGATCTCGAGCACTTTGAAGCGCTTGACCCCCCGGGGCAGGGCGGCCTTGACTTCCTCGCCCACGCGGGCCTTCATCAGGGCCTCGCCAAGGGGGCTGGTGGTGGTCACTTCGATTTCGTCGGCGTCAAAGCGGCCGGTGGCTTCGCCCACCAGTTTGTAGAGGTCTTCGGATTTATCGTCCAAATCCTTGAGGCGCACCACCGAGCCCAAAAACACCATGTCGGCGGGCTTTTCGATTTCATCGGCCACCTGGGCGGTGGTCAGGCGCTGCTCCAGGCGGCGAATTTCCGCTTCGGCCATGCCTTGGTCCTCGCGGGCGGCGTGGTATTCGGCGTTTTCCTTCAGGTCGCCAAGGGCGCGGGCTTCGGCGATGCGCAGCGAAACGGCCGGGCGGGCGGCCACCAAGGCACTCAGGCGGGCGGCGAGGGTTTCTTTTTCTTCGCGGGTGACAAAGTCCATGGCGGTTAACTCCAATGAGTGAATTGGTTGGATAAATCAGTCAAAAAGGCAAGCAAGCCGTGCAAGCGCCCGGCTTGGATCAGGGTTCGTAAAAAGCGCCGGATATTCTACGGGGTGTGCGTTTTGTTTGCCGCCGGGGGGGGATTGCCCCCATTCAGGGCCTTGGCCAGTCCGTCGCGGACCGAGAAACGGGTGCCGGCCCGGCCGGCGCGCACCCCGGGGTCGTGGCACAGTTCGCGCAGGGCCGCCAGTTTTTTTCCCGGGGCGGCGTCAATCCCGGCCTCTTCGCCCACGGGCAGGCCCCAGAGAATGTCCACGGGCCCGGCGGCCACCCCTTGCAAGGTGAAGGAGAGCACGATGCGGCCCTGCGCGTCGCGTTGGCCCACATCCAAGGTGCGCAGGAAACGGATTTCATTCAGGGTCATCTGCTGGAGCAGGTGCAGGCCGGCCTGCAATCCCGCATCCTTCCAGACCGCCTCTTTGCCGCCGGAAGGCGAGGCCGTGCGCACGCCCTGCAGGCGGGGAATCGGCAGCTGGTCGGCCACCGCAGCGTCGAGGTTTTCGGTCAGCAGGTGGCCGTCGGTATCCACCACGGACAAGGGCGGACCTTCCACCATGGCGGCGGGGTGGTAGGCGAGGGCCTTGATTTGGACGAACCCGGCATCATCGCGCCAAATGCGTTCGACTTTCTGGATGGCCGGATGCTGTTCCAGCCGGTGGGCGGCCGCAGCCAAACCAGCTCCGTCGAGGGGGTCGGACGACAAATGGCTCCCGACATCCTCCAAAAGCGATTTGACCGCGTAGGACGGCACCCAGGGCGCATTTTTGAACGAGTCCATGCGGATGGCCTGCGCGCCCACCGGCACCGGTTTGCGGGCGGTCAATTGCCGGCGCAAGGCGGTGCGGGTCAAGTACCAGCCGGCGCCCAGTCCGCACCCGATGACCAGGCTCAAGGCCAGCCAAGCCAAGGTCCAGTCCCGGGGCTTGGCCGGCGCGCCTGCCTGGGTCTTGGTTTTGTCCGCCACCACCAATTTTTGGCGGGTGGGTTTGGTGGCGGGTTTGGAAGAAAGGAAAAAAGACATGGGGGGTTATCGGCAGGCGGGGGGAGGCGCCCCCAGACTGGCCGTATGTTCGGTTTTTGAAAGGACGAATTCATCGCCCATGATTTTTTTGAACCGGAGAATAAAAAACTCTTGACGGGCGGAAAAGGCATGATACAGTGCCGAGCGTTCCCCTTTGTCCAAATCCTTGCCTTCAATTTTGAAGGCGCACTTCGCAGGAGATTTATCCGTGACCACGATCTTGAAAAAAATTGGAAAAATGCTCGGCGGCGCCTCATCCTTGGTGGCATTGGCAGCGGTGGCGTGCCTGTCCGTGGTGATGGGGTGCGGTGGGGCGGACACTTCCGGGGGCACCGGTCAAAACGTGGTGTTCATGGATTTTGCCCCGGCGACCCTTGGGGCCGGCGAATCGGTGTCCACGGTCGGTTTCACGCTGGTGAACAAGACCCAACGCAACATCGTCGAGATTCAATATTCCGACAACACCTCGTCGGCCGTCCAGACCAAGGTGATGAATCCGCGGATCCCGAACAACGGGACGGTGGCGGTTTTTGCGAAGATTCTTCTGACCACATCGAGCACCAGTGCCGGCTCGTCCAGTTCGAGCGGTTCTACGAGCGGCGGCACCACGATCACCTCGCCGACATCCGTGATTACGGTGGTGGTGGTTCCGGATGCGAGCTTGGGCAATATCACGGTTCCGGTTTCCATCACCGTGGATTCCACCGGCAAAGTGACGATTGCGGCCGCCAGCTCTGGCGGCATCGACGTGAACTCAAACTAAACGGCAAATGACACCCAACCGCCGGGCCTTGCCCGGCGGTTTTTCTATACTCTGGCACCTTTATTCGGCGTCTTTGCACCCCGCCATGCCCACCCTTTCCGACCATCTGCGCGCGTATCTCCGCCGGCCTTCGGCCCGGTCCGATGAGCCGTTGCTGGCATTTTTACGCGCGCGCGATCCATGGGTGCTGGGGCATCATCCGCCGGGTGAGGCATCCAAGGCCCATGTGTGGAAGTTGGGCGGTTTTTTCATTTGCAAGGGCTGTTTGATGGCATGGTGCGGCGCCGGACTTGGGCTGCTTTTGCACCCGGTCTTGCTGCTGGCGCTGGGCAACTGGTGGTGCCGGCTGGCGGTCTGGCAGGTCGGGGCCGGTTTGGCGGCATTGCTGTTGCCCACCGTGCTGACGGCATTCTGGAAAAAACTCCCCGCCGTCAAGCATGCCGCCCGGTTTTTGCTCGGATTCCTGGTGATATCGGCCATGGTGTACGCATTGGCTCTGCCATGGGGCACCTTGGGCGGGTGGTTGGCCCGCGGGGCCATGCTGGGGGTTTATCTGCTGGCGCGCATTCCGCTGGAGCGCAAGCGCCACCGTGAGAATGCCGCACTTGGAAAAAAGCGCTGAGCGGGTATCCTTTCCGCTTCATGCCGCGTTATTCCGCCGGTTGGATGGCCTGCTCTTTCATGGCTTTGTCAGCCTTGGGGTGTGCCACGGTTGAAAACGACCTGGGCTTGGAGCATGAGTTGCGCCTGCGTTCGTTCGATGAAGCGGTGAAAGTGGCGGCGGAAAACCGCGTGCCGGCGGTTTTGGCCTGGGACAAAGCGGTGGCGGTCATGCTGGGACACAATCCGGAATTGCGGCAGGCCAGACTCGACCGGGTGAACACCGCCCGCGACGCCAAGCGGGTGTGGGAAAAACTGATCCCTTATTTCTCACTGCGGGCCGACCGCTATTCCCACCTTAACCAGCGTGAATTGCGCGATTTTTCCGCCACGCAATTCGCCGGGGACGTGGCGTTGTACCTGCGCCAATACGCCGAATTGCCCAATGACCTGTACGCGGTGGCCCTGGCCCGGATTCGCGCCGACACCGCCTGGCGGCTGGCGGTCAAACTGCACCTGCTGGATTTGTACATCCGCTGCGAGGCGTTGGCCGGCGCGCAGGACGCCGCCGCGCGCGCACGCGCGCTGGCCGAGCTGATGGCGCGCCATCCCGACTATTTCCGCGGCCGCGACCGCGACGACGCCCGCACGGCGGCCCGCGAATCGGCCGAGCGGGTGCGCACGGCGGAGGATGCCCTGCGCGATCTGCTGGGCGTGGCCCATGAGACCGTGCGGGTGGATCCGGCATCCCTGCCGGCCTGGGCCAAGGCCGGGGAGAAACTGCTGGCGGCCGGCTTGCCGCAGGAAGGCAACGCCGCCTTTCTCCCCGATCCGGATTGGGTGGCGCTGATGGCGGTGGAAGGGGCCGGCGCCATCGCGCGCCGGCGCGGCATCCTGCGCGGCTATTGGCCCAGCCTGAGCGGGTATCTCACCCTGCCAAGCGTCTATTACGATTTGCGCAACGGATTCTCCAACCCGGATTTTTCGCAGACCCAGATCAATGTCAACGCCTACTGGAGCCCCAACTGGATTTTGGACACCCAGGACCAGTTGGAGCGCGCCAAGGACCAGGAGCAGCTGATGCGCGAAGCTTTCGAGCGCAACACCGATGCCAGGCTGCGCCAGATGGCCAGCCAGGCCCGCCTGCTGCGCGAGGGGGCCGTGCGCGAGGCCGACCTGGTCAAACGCATCGAGGCGGTGCGCACGGTGGTGCCCAAGCTTGAGCCCCGGGATGCGGCGCAGTTGCTTGAGCGTTCCGTGCGATGGCAGGCTGAGCGCGACGAGTTGCGTCACGAGCGCAACATCGGCCTTGCCCAACTGTGGTTCTTCTCCGACAACAACCAGGAGGTGCTCTCCCGTGGCATGCTTGAACAACCCTAAGCCCAAGGCCGCCGGCTGCCGGCCGTTTTTCCCCGCCGCGCTGATCGTCGTGCTGGCGGGCGGGTGCGGCCGGTTCGCCCCACCGGCGCAAGCTCCCCCGCCCACCCCCGCCGGCGGTTGGAATTGGCTGGATTTTCCGCGTGCCGAACGCATCGAGTTGGCGCAGGCCTTCGCCCTGATCGAGCCCTGCCATGTGGAGTTGCTCAAGGCCCCGCGCGAGGGCTGGTTTGAATTGGACGCCAAATTGAAGGGGGTGAAAGACATGGAGGAACCGCTGGCTGCCGGCCAGCCCATCGGCCGCATGGCGCCCGGTTCGGAGTCTTTCGAGCCCGAAGGCGAAGCCCTGCGGGCGCAATTGGCGGTGGTGGAGGAGCAGTTGCGCAAGGTGCGCGAGGAGGAGGCCGTTGAATCCTTCCTGGAGCAGGAGCGCAAGGCCCGGCAGGACATCAAGACCTACGAGGCGGCGCTGGCGCTGGCCGCCGATCCCGCCCTGCGCCGCGACCTTCTGCCGCAAGCCGAGCTGGCGTCGCGCGAGGAAATCAAGCGGTTGGAGGATCGCCTGCAGGCCGCCAAGGAGCGGCTGGAAAAAAACCGGGCGGCCGGGGAAAAGCAGGCGGAACTGCAAAACCGCGTGGCCGAACTCACCGAGGCCAAAGCGGATTTCGAACGCCGGCAGAAAACCGAACGCGACCAACTCAAGGCGCCGTTTGCCGGCCAGTTGCGGTTTGCCGTGGCATTTGAAACCAAGGCGGCGGACAACCCGCCCCCTTCCGTTCCGCCGCCCGCCTCGGCCCCAGCCAAGGCGGGTGACGCGCCCGCCCCCTTGCGCCGCGCCTATGTGCGCGCCGACGCCTTGCTTGGCATCCTGCGCGACAACTCCGCTTTTTGGGCCAAGGTTGAAGTGGCCGATGCTTCGCTGCTGTCGGTTCCGGCTCGGGAGTTGTTGTTTGCCTTCGTCAGCGGCCCGCAGACGGTGGAGGCGTCGTTTGGCGGCCGGGCGCCCGACGCGGCCGGGCGCCCGGCCCCGGTCTACCAGTTCGGCATCGACACCCCCACGCCCGACATCGTCCGTTTGGCCGGGGGCCAAGTGAGCGGCAAACTGGTGCAGAAACTGCCGCAGGCCGCCTACATCGTGCCCAAGATACGCTTGCAGATCCACCGCTCCGAAGCCTTCGCCGATGGCGCATGGGAGAAGGATTGCGCCCGCGTGTTCCCCGGCTGCCGCGTGCTGGCCGTCGGCCGCGATGCGGTGGCACTGGTGCCCCCGCAAGAGGGTGCCGCGCCGGATGCCGGCGCGGCCGCGGAGGAAGGAAAATAAGTGTTCGCCGTCATTCGCTATTTGCTGGTGGATTGGCTGTGTTCCTGGCGCGAGTCGCCGGGTGCCGCCCTGTCCAAAGCGGTGGTGGCCGGGCTGCTTTCCGGCGTGGCCGCCATGATCATGCTGGCCCTCACCGTGGCCGAGCGTTCGGCGGAGGCCTCCTTGCGCGCTTTCGGCGACACCACCGTGTTGGTCAGCGAACCCGGGCTCGGGCCTTCCGCCGGGCGCCTGCACGCGGCCATTCCGGAGGCTTTGCGGGCGGTGGGCGGGGGCAAGCGCCGCCACTTGGGACTGGCGCTGGATCCGGTGGAGTACGACGGCAAGACCGTGGCCAATTTTTTCTACGATCCTTCGCAGTTGGGCGACTGGGGGGAATTGGCGCCGCTGCTTGCCAACCGTCCGCGCATCCTGTTTGACGAGAGCCTGCCGCCCAAGACCCGCCTGCAGGTGCTGGTCGGCAAGCAGCCGGTGGCGGCCGTGGTGGCGGAGCGGCCGGCGTGGTTCCGCCGTTTTCAGGACGGGCCGTGCTTCCTTCAGCCGATGATTCCCGGCGATTACCTGCGCCGCCAGATGGTTTCCGACATCACCGCGGTCGAAGCCGCCGGCAACGCCACCCTCACCGGGCAGAAAGCCGCCATGCTTTTGGCGCAGGATCTGCGCGCCTACCAAGTGGCGGAAAATTGCCTGGGCGCCACCATCCGCGATCCCAAGCCCATTCTGGACGAATTGGGCCATGTATACGCCGCCCACGCGCAGTGGCGCTCGGCCATCCTGCTGGTGATCGCACCCTTGGTGGCGCTGGTGTTCGGCACCCTGACCGTTTTGGAATTCCGCGAATTGCGCTTCACCGCCGCCCTGATGCGCAGCCTTGGCACCCCGGCCTGGCTGCTGTGGATGCGCCACCTGCTGGAGAACGCCCTGCTTGCCTTGGCCGCCGGATTGCTGGTGCTGGTGCCCTGCGGGCTGTATGCCGCCGACATTTTCACCGCCATGGGCAGCCCGACCGGATCGTGGACCGCCGCCGATTCCCTCGCCTTTTTCGGCACCGACATGCCGGTCATCCTGCTGGCCCTTGGCCTTGGCGTCATCGTGTCGCTCATTCCCGTGGCCGTCGGTTTGATGAAGCCAGTGGGGAGGGTCCTGCCATGAGTTCCGCCTTTGCCCACTTGGTGGCCCGCGACCTCTCCTTCCGTTATCCCGGCCGCCCGCCGGTGTTCAGCGCCTACATGCGGGAATTCGCCCCCGGCATCACCGTGCTCAAGGGTTATTCCGGCTGCGGCAAAAGCACCCTGCTGCGCCTGTTGGCCGGTTATCTCACGCCGCAGAAGGGCCGGGTCGAGGTCCCGCAGGGCGGCCCGCCCAATCGTGCCTTTGAACGCGAGCAGTTGGGTTTCATGTTCCAAGGGCACAATCTGCTGCCCTACGCCAGCGTGGCGCGCAACCTGGAGATTTCCGCCAGTTTGGCCGGCCTGAACCGGCGCGAAATTTTCGCCCAGACAGAGGCCTGGTTGGAAAAACTGGGCATGCGGGATTACGCCGATGTGCGGCCGGTGGAGCTTTCCGGCGGCCAGAAGCAGCGCGTGGCCCTGGCCCGCGCCATGGTCAAAACCCCCGGCGTGCTGCTGCTGGACGAGCCCACCTCCGGCTTGGATGATGGCAACACCGCCGCCTTGAGCATCGCCTTGGGGGAGTATGCCAAGACCCACCCCAAGGCCGTGGTGGTGATCGCCACCCACGATGCGCGGTTGCTGCCGTTGGCCACGCAGGGCGTGGTGGAATTTGAAGTGCCGG